>CAXZAJ010000131.1:0-9973 GCA_964293355.1 uncultured bacterium | reverse complement strand
TGATTATTGAAGATTCCGTACGCTATTACTCCAGGTACCTGCCGCTCCTCTATTCCGTCGTCATGAAACAGACCCAGCAACTGGTGGAAGAAGAGCGCTCGGTGGAGACCTACAAGATCCTCCGCATGCGCGGGCGACCCAAGGTGCTGCTCGCTACCAGCTATGAGGAGGCCGTTTCGCTGTTCGAGCGATACGAACCGTACCTGCTGACGGTCATATCCGATGTCCGCTTTCACAGGGGTGGCGTTGAGGATGCCGAAGCTGGATTCCACTTTCTGGCCATGACCAAGCAGCGCAAGCCCGATCTGCCGGTGATGATTCAATCGAGCGAACCAGACAACCGCGACAAGGCCTATGCGCTTGGCGCTTCGTTCGCCGACAAGAGTTCCAATACGCTGGCCCGCGAACTTGGCCTGTTTTTCCAGTCACAGCTCGGGTTCGGCCCCTTCGTGTTCCGGAATCCTGAAGGAGAAGAGCTGTCCCTGGCCCGCAACATGCAGGATTTTGAGAGCCAGCTGCGTGCCGTTCCAACATCCAGCTTGCTCTACCATGCCAACCACAACCACTTCTCCGCGTGGCTCATGGCCAGGGGCGAGGTGCGCTTTGCCCGCATCATCCGCAACTACATGCCGGAAGATTTTGCCAGCCCCGTAGAACTGCGCGACTTCATCTGCAGGGCTCTCGACGACTTGCGCCGCGGCAAGTCCCGTGGCGTCATACCGGCGGTAGGGGCGGTTTCAGGAGACCACGGCCTGTCCCGGCTCGGAGGCGGTTCTGTTGGCGGCAAGGGCAGGGGACTCGCGTTCATCAAGAGCCTCATAGACAACCTGGCCTTTCCTAAAAACCAGAACAGCATGGAAATCCGCCTGCCGTACACCGCGTTCCTGGGCATAGACGAATTCGAGCGTTTCATGGACCAGCACGGCCTGTGGGGGTTCTCCTGGTATGCGGCGCCCGCGTCCGAGGTCCGCAAGGCCTTCCTTGCCAGGCCCCTGGACAGCGAACTCGTAAACAGGCTCCGAGCCTTTCTGGCTACCACAGACCGGCCGCTCGCGGTGCGCTCGTCGGGGCTCTTCGAGGACATGCTGATGGTGCCGTTCTCGGGCGTCTACGACACGTTCCTCATCCCCAATGCCGACCCTGACCCCGAACGCCGCCTGGCACAGCTTTGCGATGCCATCAGGCTGATCTATGCGAGCCTCTACTCGGAATCGGCCAGATCATACTTCGAGGCGGCAGGATACAAGATAGAAGAAGAACGCATGGCCGTCGTCGTGCAGGAACTCGTTGGCACGAGGCGAGGGCGCTACTACTATCCGCTCATAGCCGGTACCGCCCAGTCATACAACTATTACCCCATCTCGTACCTCAAGCCCGACGATGGACTCTGTGTCGCGGCGCTCGGCCTCGGACCATACGTCGTGGAGGGCGGTGAGGCCCACCGGTTCTCTCCCCGGTATCCCAAACTGGACGTGGTGGCTCCCGGCCGGGGCATCAGCGGCACCCAGCGCTGGTTCTACGCCCTGGACATGGAGCGAGCCGATTACGACCTCTCCATCGGCGAGGAGGCAACGCTGGCCAGGCTCGACCTGTCCGAGGCTGAATCCGACCCTGGATTCGCCAAGGTCGCCAGTACCTGGAGTATCGACGACGACCGCCTTGAACCAGGCGTTTCCGCCCGCGGCCCCAGGATCCTTGATTTCGCGCCGGTACTCAAGTACGACGCGTTCCCCTTCGCTGCCGTGGTCGACGCGGTGCTGGAAGTCTGCGCCAAAAGCATGGGCATACCGGTGGAGATAGAGTTTGCGGTAAGCGAAAACGGCACCGCCGGCGCTCCGGTCTTTTACCTGCTGCAGATAAAACCGCTCATCCAGCATGCCGACAAGGTCAACGTCGACCTTGGAACTCTCGTCAAGGGTGAATGTCTCGTGTCCAGCAACCGGTGCATGGGCAATGGCCGTGTCCATGGCGTCCATGACATCGTGTTCGTCGACCCCAAAAAATTTGATCGTTCCGAGACTGAAGCCATAGCAAAGGAAATAGCCGGTCTCAACGAGTCCATCAAGGCGGACGGACGACACTATGCTCTTATCGGTCCAGGCCGCTGGGGTACTCGGGACCGCTGGCTAGGGGTGCCCATCTCGTTTGCCCAGATTTCAAACACCAAGGCCATCGTGGAGGCGGACCTGCCGGACTTCAGCGTCGATTCGTCGCTGGGCAGCCATTTTTTCCATAACGTTACCGCGATGAACATCGGTTATTTCTCGGCGGCCTCCGGTTCGGAATCCTCGTTCGTGGACTGGGATGCGCTTGCCGCGTTGCCGGTTCATGCGCGTACTGCCCACTGCGTGCATGTACGCTGCGACGAGGAGATAGACATCTCCATGGACGGCCGGCTGGGGCACGGCGTCATCAGAATTCCAGCCATCCAATTGACGCCGGACGAGAATTCCGACACTATCCTACCAACGTATTAGTTACTGGAGTTTCAAACATGGATCCACGTTCGCTCCTCAAGGGCCTTCACCCGCTCGAGATAAAAGTCCTTCTTCGCTATGCGCCTGGTGAACCGCTTGATGCTGTCCGCCTCGCTTCAGAGCTCGACTATGTAGAAGGGCATGCCAACCAGGCCCAGGCCTGGCTCATAGCCAAGGAACTTGCCGCCGAGAGCGGCCGCTCGTCCAAGGCGGTCTACGAACTGACGCCGCTGGGCCGGTCCTGGCTGGAAACCGGCACGCCTGAAGAGCGCATGGTCGCGTTTCTGCAGGAAAAAGGCCCGTCAGCGATGCCGGCAATCTGCCAGGCTATCGGCATGGAGCAGAAGGACGCCGGCTCGGCGTTCGGCCGTCTTTCCCGTGAAGGCGTCCTGTCCATGACCCCGGAAAAGCTCGTTGCGGTAGCGGATGCCTCAAAATCGCTGCGATCGGCCGCGCTCAAGGCCCTGCTTGCCAGAGCCGCAGTCGCTGAAGGCGGCATACTGGAAGAATCCGACCTGACCGACGCGGAAATGTCGCTGATGGCCGAGGTGGCCAAGAAGCGCGGCTCGGGTGATGCCGCCTTCCGTGCGGCTGAACGAGAAACCGTTACCTGGTCGCTTACCCCTGCCGCCGCGGCCGTTTCAGCCTTGCTGCGCGACCAAGGAGTCTCTGGCGACGAACTCGGCGCCGTGACCCAGGCCATGCTGGAGAACGGTTCCTGGAAAGGCGCCGCCTTCCGCTCGTACAACATCAAGAGCCGGCCCGCGCGGCTCATACCCGGCCGGCGCAACCCCTACGTGCAGTTTCTGGAGAGCGTCAAGGACAAGCTCTGTTCGCTTGGCTTCGAGGAATTCGACGGCGGACTCGTGGAGACCGAGTTCTGGAACGGCGACGCGTTGTTCATGCCGCAGTTCCATTCCGCCCGCGACATTCACGACGTCTACTACCTCGCCGATCCGACCAAGGCCAAGTCTATAGAAGAGCCCTACCTTTCACGGGTCGCCGCCACGCACGAAAACGGCGGTTCCACCGGTTCGCGCGGCTGGCGCTACGGTTTCGACCGAGAGTTCACCAAGCGGCTCGTTCTGCGCAGCCAGGGCACCGTGCTTTCCGCCCGGCAGTTGCCCACCGCCAAGGTTCCCGGCAAGTACTTCGGTATAGCCCGCTGCTTCCGCTACGACAAGGTCGACGCGACCCACTTGTCCGACTTTTACCAGACCGAGGGCATCGTGCTCGGCGACGACGTCAACCTCAAGACGCTCCTGGGCTTCCTTGAAATGTTTGCCGTAGAGGTTGCCGGCGCCAAGGAAGTCAAGTACGTGCCTGGCTACTTCCCGTTCACCGAGCCGTCGGTGGAGGTGCACATCAAGCACCCGGTACTCGGCTGGTTCGAACTGGGCGGTGCCGGCATCTTCCGCCCGGAAGTCACGGAGCCCCTCGGGGTCAGCGTGCCCGTGCTGGCCTGGGGCATCGGCATAGACCGCATGGCCTTGATGGCGCTCGGCCTCAACGACCTTCGCGAGCTGTTCAGTTACGACATAGAAAACGTCCGCCTGCGCCGGGCGCTCGTCAAATAACGGAGTATCCATATGCCCAAGATAGAAGTAGACGAAAAACTGTTCTTTGACCTGGTCGGCCGGCGCATGGAAGCTGCCGAGCTCGAGCATGCGCTCGAGACCGCAAAAGCTGAACTTGATCTGTGGGATCAAGCGGCTCCCGCGAGCGAGCGGGTGCTCAAGATAGAACTGAACGACACCAACCGCCCAGATCTCTGGTCCACCGCCGGCATCGCGCGCCAGTTGCGCATCAAGGATGGCGGCGCCATACCCGAATACGCGTTCTTTTCCCGCGAGGGTGAAATCCGGCCGTCGGAGTACCGTGTCGTCGTCGATGCATCGATAGAAAAGCTGCGGCCGTTCATGGCCGGCTTCGTCATTTCCGGCAAGCCGCTCGGTGATGACATGCTCCGCGACGCCATCCAGACCCAGGAAAAGCTGTGCTCGAATTTCGGCCGCAAGCGCCGCTCCATATCGATGGGGATGTACCGCATAGATCTCATCAAGTGGCCGGTGTCGTACAAGGGCGTCGATCCCGATTCCGTCAGTTTCGTGCCGTTGCAGATGGACGAAAAGATGACGCTCCGCCGAATCGTGGCCGAGCATCCCAAGGGCAAGGAATATGGCCACATCATAGCCGGCTCGCCTGTGTATCCCATCCTGATGGGCGCTGACGGCGGCGTGCTGTCCATGGCTCCGGTCATCAACAGCGCGGACATCGGCGCCGTCCAGGTAGGCGACCGCGACCTGCTCGTCGAGTTCACCGGCACTGATCTGGCCGCTGTCTGTCTGGCTACCAGCATCGTCGCCTGTGATTTTGCAGATGCCGGTTACGAAATCAAGCCGTTGCGCGTCGATTACGACTTCGATACGCCGTTTGGCCGTTCCGTCACGTTCCCGTACTACTTTCAGACGCCAGCCTCGGTGGATTCTGGCCGTGTATCAAAGCTGCTCGGCGACAGCATCGGGCCTGAGCAGGTCGTAGAAGCCCTGGCCGTCATGGGCGTCCGTGCCGAGGCTCATGGCCAGCACATCCGCGCCTGGCCGCCGGAATATCGTGACGACTTCATCCATGCGGTGGACCTCGTAGAGGACGTGATGATAGGGCGGGGCATGGCCAGCTTCAAGCCGGAACGCCCGCGCGATTTTACAATCGGCCGCCTCTCGCCCATAGAATCGTTCACGCGCAAGGCCAAGGACGTAATGGTCGGCCTCGGGTACCAGGAGATGATCTACAACTACCTCGGGTCCGGCAAGGACTACATCGAGCGGATGAACGTGTCTGCTGATGATGTAATCCGCATCTCCAACCCCATGAGCGAGAACTTCGAGTATGTCAGGCCGTCCACCCTGCCTGGCCTGCTGCAGTCTGAAGCCGTTTCCAGCAAGGCTCCCTACCCGCACCGTATCTTCGAAGCCGGCAAGGTGGCCTTCCTCGATGACGCACGCAATTACGGCACCTCGACGCGGCAGCGCATGGGCTTCCTGTGCTCGCACCAGAGCGCTGACTACAACGAGTTGGCCGGCGTCGTTTCTGCCTTGCTGTACTATGTTGGTGAAGAGTATACGGTTGAGGATTCAGTTGATCCGCGCTTCCTGCACGGCCGTCAGGCCAAAGTCCTCATCCGCGGCGTAGAGGTAGGCGTGTTCGGAGAACTGCATCCGTCGGTGCTTGCCAATTGGGGCATCACGATGCCCTGCGTAGCCTGCGAACTGGATCTGGATTCGCTGTTGTAATGCCCTCAGGAGGGTCCATGGATTTAGAAAAACGGTATTCGAGGCTTCCTGATCGCGATTACGGCAACTTCCGATTGATGTTTGACGCGATTTGCGCCGGATTCGATACCTTGCCAGCCTTGCGGGCAAGGCTGGTTCCGGGAGCGCCGTATACCGTGTGGACCTATGCCGACCTGCAGCGCGAGTCGTATGCCGCAGCCAGATTCCTGTTATCCAGAGGCCTTTCAGCCGGGGATCGCGTCGCCATAATCTCCGAAAACCGGCCGGAATGGTGCTTTTCCTATATTGGCGCGGTTGTTTCCGGCTTTGTTCTCGTCCCGATCGATGCCAGCCTCGATGCGGTCGGCATTGCCGGCATTCTTGCGGCGTCGAAATGCCGCGCCCTTTTTTATTCCACCAACCTGGCACTGAAAGTAGCTGAGGCTTTGGTAAAATCGCCTGTGGCAGTGACCGTCGAGTTCGCCGCTCCCGTGGATGGTGAACCAGCGAAACCGGCTGTTTTGGACTCGGTGCGTTGGCCCGACGCGCTGGCTTCGGTCCCCGCGACTGACCCGGGTAGCGGATTGCCACCCGCGTCCAGCATCGCCGGAGATTCGCTCGCCGTCATCATCTATACGTCAGGTACAACCGGATTGGCCAAGGGCATCATGCTCAGTCACAGCGGCATCATCGCCAACGTCAACGCGGCCATCCAGTCGCTGAACGTCGGCCCCGAGGACATATTCATAGCCGTGCTGCCGCTCCACCACACCTATGCCGCGACCTGTTCTTTCCTGTCCCCTCTCGCGGTGGGTGGGTCCATCACTTTTGTAGAGAAGATCGTGCCGACAGTGATACTCAAGCATGTCCGCGAGTCCGGCGTAACGTTCATGATTGGAGTGCCGCTTCTGTTCGACAAGATCAAGCAGGGCATCCGCTCAGAGGTAGATCGGCTCAAGGGACCCTCTGCGCTGTTCGTAAAGTCAATGTTCGGCTTGTCCAGATTCTCGACCAGAGTGTTGCGCCTGCCTGCGGGCCGCTTCCTTCTGGCATTTCTGCGCACCAAAGCCAGCCTGGGCACCGTGAGGCTCGGCGTTGCCGGTGGCGGTCCGCTTGCATGGGACACCGCTGAATTTTTTGAGACGCTTGGCTTCAATCTTGTGCAGGGTTACGGCATGAGTGAAAATGGCCCCCTCATCGCCGTCAATCTTCCTGAATTCAAGGATAACCGCTCCGTGGGCTTGCCTGTAAAGCGGACGCTTGCCCGTATCGCCGACGCAGGCCCGGATGCCGTGGGTGAAATCCAGGTCCGCAGCCCCTCGCTGATGCTGGGCTATCTCGACGCTCCGGAAGCTACGGCTGCCGTGATGACCGCGGATGGATGGCTCCGCACGGGTGACCTTGGCTACATCGACGAGCGTGGGTTCATCTTCATAACCGGTCGATCCAAGAACATCATCGTTACCGAGGGCGGCAAGAATATATATCCCGAAGAAATCGAACTCAAATTTGAAGGTTCAGCCTGGATCAAGGAAGTGTTGGTTCTCGGTCGCAAGGCCTCCGGTTCCGGAGCCGGCGAACAGGTCATTGCCGTGTGCGTTCCAGACTGGGACCGCATAGAAGCCGAGAGGAACTCGGAGTCACGCGCTGATTATGCCTCAGGTCGCGTCCGGGACGAGGTTCAGATCGTCAACAGGAACCTGCCTTCATACATGAAGATCGTGGATTTCATAGTCCGCGAGGAAGCCTTCGACAAGACGAGCAGCACTAAAATCCGCCGGTTCCTGTACTCTGGATACAGCAACCCCGCAGAAACCGCTGCTTTGGAGGTTGCACGGTGAGTGCCGGCATTGCCGCGCTCGCCGTACGCTTCATGGTCATGGCGGTGGCCAGTTTCCTTGCCATCATAGTCTGGTCCCGAATCAGGGATGTAGCCTGGATGCTCATCGTTGTCGGCATCATCGCGGGCTATGGCGATATACTCTATTCGTTGCTCGTGGAATTCGGGTTCGTACCCGAGATCGACCAGACTGCTGGTGGCCTCGGATTGCTTGCCTTCGTCTTTCCAAACCTGCCCTGGATCTTCTTCTCCATCGCATTCATTACCATCATACTAAAACGTCGCCCAAGAGGCTGAAAACCGCTCCGGAACTGCCATCGTCGAAAGCGCCCGTGCGCGGACCGTCGTATCAGTCTCCGGAGGCCCGCCATGACCGTGTATGCATTTGAACCCGTCGGTTTTGAGGGAGAGCTTGTCACGGTGGAGGTCGATCTTCGCCGTGGCATTCCCAGTGTCGATCTTGTAGGATTGCCAGACAGTGCCGTAAAGGAAGCCCGTGAGCGTATCAGAGCCGCCATCCGCAACTCTGGCTTCCAGTTTCCACTTGAGCGCTTGCTTATCAGCCTCGCACCTGCCGGTGTCAGAAAAGGCGGGGCCTCGTTTGATCTGGCCATGGCCCTTGCGGTACTTGTCGCTTCAGGGCAGATTCCCGACATTGGCTCTCCTGTCGTAGCACTGGGCGAACTGGAACTGTCTGGCAGGGTAAGGCCGGTCTCGGGCGTCCTGTCGGCCGTGTCCGCGGGGCTACGTGCTGGCATCCAGCACTTCGTCGTCCCCAGGGCAAACCTGCCTGAAGCCAGTGCTCTCGCAGGCCGCGCTGCCTATGCCATCGATGGCCTGTATGATTGCGTCCGCCTGACCGCCGCCCTTCGCGGCTTTGGTCCGGCGGATGAGTTTGGTCAACGGGACGACCAGGTTTTCTTGTCCGCTTCAGGGTCGAGCGCGAAAAACCTGGATACTCCCTACAGCGAATTGGCTGAGTACGGTGACATGGCCGATATCCGTGGCCAGGCGGCACTCCGGCGTGCCATGGAAATATCGGCAGCGGGCGGCCATCATATGCTTCTGTTCGGTCCTCCCGGGGTAGGCAAGACCATGGCGGCCAGACGCTTGGCGGGTCTGCTGCCTGATCTTGATGATGAAGACGCCCTGGTAGCCACCATGCTCCACTCGCTGGCGGGTGCCTTGCCCGAGCGCTCCGGATTGCTCCGGCGTCCTCCCTTTCGTTCTCCTCACCATGGTGCCTCCGCGGAAGGAATTGTCGGAGGCGGCCGGTGCCGCAAGCCAGGTGAGATAAGTCTGGCTCACGGAGGTGTTCTCCACCTCGATGAAGCCGCGGAATTCAGGACTGATGTGCTCCAGTCCCTCCGGGAACCTCTGGAAGAGGGCCGGGTGACGATCGCGCGGGCTGACCGGGTAGTCTCCTACCCATCCCGGTTCATGCTCGTGCTGTCGTGCAATCCCTGTCCGTGCGGAAACCTCGGGCGTCGAGGTGCTGTGTGTCTCTGTTCTCCCGACGAGATCAGGCGTTACTGGAAGCGCCTGGGCGGGCCGCTGCTGGACCGGGTAGACATCAGGGTGCCCGTCAAGCCAGCAGGTCCTGCCGAGCTTGCTTCTGGACTTGGAGAAGCCAGCGTAATTATCAAAGCGCGCATCGTAGCTGCCCGAAGGTTGCAATCCGAGCGTTATGCAGGATTATCGTTCCATATAAACGGACATGTTCCCGCGAGCGGAATTGCCCGGTTCTGTCCGCTCGGAACGCAGGCTGCGTCAATCTTTGTAGAGAAGGCTGAACATGAATCATTCTCGGCACGGGCCTGTCATGCAACGCTCAGGGTAGCCAGAACCATTGCTGACCTTGAAGCTGCTCCAGCGATAGAAGCCCGGCACATCAGTGAAGCATTTGAGTTGCGAAAATATGGAGATGATGATGTATTCTGGTTGATTCCCTGATCCAATCATATTGACATTAAGAAGGCGGTATACTATAACCATTCACGCGGCAGTTGATGCGGCACAATTTGAAAATCGACCTTGACTGACATAATCGATTGTAGGATATTTAGCTTCAATCATTTAGTATCAGTGCATATTTCAACCCGTCCTTCTATGCTGACGGGTGCCGTTTTTCGCTCTTGCGGATTGCGGCTCTGATATAATGGTTCGAAACACGAAAGTGGTTTGAATCACTTGACAAAGAATAGTAAAAAGCGCTATAAAAAGCGCCGCGCCGAACGACAGTGATGTCGAACGGCATGATAGAGTTGCTGACCCGGCACTGAAGTGCTACGGTTGAGCGGAGTTCATTAACAGGTATAAGGGATGGGGAAAGCAGGATAAGGAGATCCGCAGGCCGGCAACGGCGTGCGATCCGGAATCCTCCG
>CAXZAJ010000130.1:0-9978 GCA_964293355.1 uncultured bacterium | reverse complement strand
CCAAATCTTTCATAAATTCGATTATACGCTACCCATACAAAGTAGCGAAGAGCCAGAGATACCATTGTTTGACATATTTAATGTTGCTTAAGGAAAACCCCTTCATTTCTGGGAATTCCGCCATCAAGTCTGCACTGAGTTGCTTAAGAAAACCGTCGCCCCAATGCGCGTTTGATTGATTGTGAACGATATCAGCCCCAAGCTCCCAGTAAAACTGCAAAAGTTCCCTGTTAACCGAAATCGCAGCCTTAAGCTGGACCGAGCGGATGCGAAGTTTTACTTCATTTAGCCAGTTTTTATAATCATCACCGCTCGCTATAAAAAATTCACTCATATCTAAGCTCCTTCAACTACTCTTCCAGTTCCCCGCTAGATACTAAGGCTAGCCGATTCTGAATCTTCCATCTTGATGCCTTTAACCAGCCCTCTTAAAGGCGTACCTATGTTGAATGGTAGTATCAACGGCTCAAATGCCTCAACATCTCAATCGGTTTCAGATAGAGCAATGTGTTCTTTTCTGATTCGATACGCAACAAGAGTGTCTTATCTCCCGTACTAAGCAATTTTTCCCTCACAAGTATTTTTTTGTTAGAATACTTGTTGACGACATTAATTTTTCCTTGTGATTATATCAACCGAACATTCAGTTAACCTGCAATTCCGGCCCGAAGGGCTTGGCGTGGTTTGTGCCGAGCGAAGCGACAAGCACAAACCATGACAACAGGAATTGTCAGGTTGAACTGGTTGTTGGATGCTTCTTCCTTCTTAAATTAATCTTCGCGCCCCTTCTTCCGCCTGAGCCAGAACGGCGAAGGCGGTCTTCATTTAGGCGACCTTACCCTTAATGAAATCAAAGATCGGTACAAAGTATTTAAACGCTTCTCTATTCAGATGCGGTACAACTTCTTTTGCAAATTGAACCTTAGCGCTATCTGCTTTAAACTTGAGAAAGCCATCGGTTCGGTTTTCATCAACAATAAAATACTCCTCTAGACCGCTATGTTCAAAGAATAAATGCTCAATTGTTAATAATGAATTATGACCATAATTTTTTCCAATACGCGGATTGATTACTTGATTTTTAATTACTTCGATTTCGGGTACCGGCAATAAAAGTGAATATAGTTGAGCATTGCTCTTTTTCTTTGCAAGACATTTCTTTGGGTCTGTCTGTACATCTGTTCCTAATTGGTTCCAATCTTTGAAAGCCTCATCAAAGTCAAATAGTGTAAAAAACAACCTATCAGGGTAACTCTCATAAAGAGTTTTCTCGTTCACAAGATTACGAAGAAAGCTACACCCAAAAGCATTCTGGACTTCAAAAGGCATTTCAACACCGGGATATAACTTCTTCCAAGCAGTCTCGATTATGATCTCGTCAGTAATGCCTTCAGTAAACAAAATTGGTTTGTCAGTATGATCAATCACATACCTAATGTTGAGCCGCGCCTCTTCCTCTGTAAATGTTATTAAATCCCCAGAGAGCGAACGAATTACATCAGATTTTGATATTGCTCCTTGTTTTACTTTGCTGTCTTCTATAACCACAAGACTCAGTAAAGAGGTATCCAGAGGAGCAATGGTTGAAGCGCTATGACTGCTCATGAGAATATGATTCATTTTCTTTTTTTCTTCGGCAATATCCAGAACCTGTTTGAGAAAGCCATGTTGCCATTCCGGATGCAGGAACGAGTCTGGTTCATCTAGGAGTAAGAGGCATTTTCGATCTTTGAAGAACTCGAGAATTGAGTAGATATAAACAGACTGAAACTGGCCATCACTGAATTGGTTGATTGTAGCCGTTAATCTATCTGCCAACAAAAATTCAGCTGACATCTCCTGTAGCATTTCAAGGGTATTCAATTATCAAAGAAGCGGAATTGTTCGGTAACTGGGGTGTCTTTAAAAACTGTCTGGTATAGGGCGCCGTCTATTTTGATTCGATAGATATCTTTTTCCGAATCATACAAGTCCGCATGACTAAAGGAACCCTTTATACAGGACACAATCTTTTTCAGGAAATCGAGGGTAATACCTTCGGTACCCCAGTAAAAAGTATCCTCATCTATACGATCTACAATAAAATCTTTTTTTGCAAATACTGGCCGTTTAAGGATCAAGCTGATATTGATTTCCTGTTGGTGAATCCCCAACTTTTCACATACATATTTTCGGGCTTTGGATGTTGCTGGCTGCAGGAGCAAAACTCCTAAAAGAATGCTTTTATAACCACTGCCTATCCCAAGGAATTTACGAGATTCGTCAATATCCGCTTTTTTGATACGCTTGCTGAAGTGTTCCTGATAATCATCAATAATCGACCCAACCGTGTTGTTATGCCGTAAGCGCCAATTTTACCCCATATTCCCATACTGGAATTTCTGGTTGACACTTTCTGGCAAGGAGACTTGCCATGATTCTTGCAAATGACAAACGGATATTCCTCAGGACTGGATTCACGGACATGAGGAAGCAGATCAACGGACTGTCGGAGATAGCTCAAGCTTCGTTGCCGGAACCGCCGCTGTCCGGTGCTTACTTCACGTTCTGCGGAAAGACCAGAAGGGTCATCAAGATCCTGTACTGGGATGCTACAGGCTTTTGCCTGTGGCAGAAGCGGCTTGAAGCTGATTCCTTTCCATGGCCCGCGGCTGATGAGGTGCCGAGCGAAGTCACCCGCATGGAACTCAAGACGCTCCTCAAGGGCATAGACATCTTTTCAGCACACAAGAAAATTACCTATACCCATGTTGCGTAAATAATGCTTGTTTAAGGACATCCGTCATGTTAGAATTCCTTCATGGCGGATATGGCAGCGCAAGGATCGGACAGCATTGAAGAACTCAAAAAGCACAACCAGGCGCTGGTCGAAGAGGTAGCTGCACTTAAACGCCAACTGCTTTTTTTAAACGAGAAATTGTTTGCCCGCGAGCGTGGGCTCTTCGGCGCTTCGAGCGAAAAGCTTACCCCGGCCGACGAACTCCAGTACAACCTGTTTAACGAGGCCGAGGTCGAGAGTGACAAGGCCGCTCAGGAAGAAACCAAAACCGTAGTCGCAGAGCATACCCGTTCAAAAGCTGGACGCAGAAAACGATCGACCCCCGACGAGACCGTCGAAGTGTTGCATGATCTTAACGCCGAGGAAAAAGCCTGCCCTTGCTGCGGCAGCGAGCGGCCACTGATCAAACAGGAGCGGAGTGAAGAGTTCGATCTGGTGCCCGCGAAGGTAATCAAGATCGTGCATCTGAAGAATGTGTATGGCCCCTGCAGGTGTGACGGTTTCGACGAGAGCGGCGAAAAGACGATCGTGACCGCCAAGGGACCGGCGAAGATCGTCAAGGGCAGTGATTTCACCAACCGTTCGATAGCGCTCTGCATAGCGGCCAAGTACGCCGATGGCATTCCCTTTGCCAGGGTTGAAAAGATCTATGAACGCTCCGGCCTCGATGTTTCAAGGACAACGCTCTCGAATTTGACAATGCGCACAGCTCTCAGGATTTCACCCCTGATCGAAGCTATGGGCCGGGACCTGAAAGCCTCCCCGGTGCTCCTGATGGACGAGACGCCGGTGCAGGTGCACCGGATCGCCGACAAGAAGCCGACTAGCCAGTCGTACATGTGGGTCAGCTACGGATACCGCGACAAACGGCCCATAGTGCAGTTCGTCTACAAGCCTACTCGTTCCGCCCGCATACCCAATGCACTGCTTTCTGGATATCAGGGGTACCTGCAGACCGATGGCTACGCTGGATACACGGCCATTGGCCAGAGCCCCGGCATCGTGCACATCGGATGCTTTGCTCATATACGCCGCAAATTCTTCGAAGCCTACGAATCGGCGGGCAAGACGGGTGAAGCCGGGCAGATGCTCGTGCTCATCAAGGAACTCTACGCAGTCGAAGCCAAGCTCCGTGATCGACTCGACCGGGGCCGGCTTGATGATGAAAGCTTCACGTCGATACGGGCCATCGAGGTTGCTCCGATCCTTGTGCGGATCAAAGCGTGGCTCGATGCCAGGAATGGTTCCGTCGTACCGCAGAGCAACCTGGGCAAGGCAATTTCTTATGCGCTCATCGAATGGCCCAAGGCCTCCCGCTATCCTGACCATGCTCTTTTGCGGCCTGATACCAATCTGGTCGAAAGCCAAATCCGCCCATTCGTCATTGGACGCAAGGGATGGCTCTTCATGGACTCGCCGTCAGGTGCTACCGCGAGCGCTGCCTACTATGGACTCTTACAGACTGCGCAGCTGAACGGTCATGACGCAGTCAAGTATCTGATCTATGTTTTTGACCAGTTGGCGGCACGTCCCCCAAGCGCGAATGTAGACGACCTGCTTCCGTATTTGCTCAAACCATCTGACTATTAAAATTCGTCGAGATGGGGTGAAATTGGCACTTACTCATAATCATGTCTTTAACACAATAAAAGTTGCAGGCTAGAATTATCATCTAGAGTTGATTGGACTGGGGATGCTATTAACCCAGTTGACTCAACACATTGACGATTTCATCGCTGGAAGACCAGAACCGTTGGTTTAAATGATTTTAAATCGTTCATGGAGCCTAAAAGTTCGTTGTCAATCGTATATGAATGCATGTACCTTCATCCGGGGCGCTATAGATATTCAGACTGAAATCCAAGCCGTACATCAACTTGAAACGGTTGTAACAGTTAAATATCCCTACGTGCGATACCGGGTTTGCGCTCTCAGCAATATTCATATCAGCTTGTATGGATGAAAGGATATCAGGGGCAATTCCAACACCATTATCACGTATCTCAATGCACGGTACGCCATCATCCCGGTATGCTCGTATATCCACGCGACCTCCTGACGAGACATTGAGCAGTCCATGTTCCAAAGAGTTTTCAACCAGAGGTTGAAGAGAAAAAAAAGGCACCTGTAGCGAGGTCAATTCAACATCGCAGTCGATATTGAATTCAAGTCTGTCGTCAAATCTGATTTTCTGAATTCCAAGGTAATGTTTTATAAACTCAAATTCATCACCTATCGTTACAGTTGATTGCAGATTAGACAAGTTATAACGCATCATCTGCGAAAACGAAGTCAACATTTGCTGTGCTGTATCGTATTCTTCCAAATATATAAGCCGTGAAACCGAATTGATGACGTTAAAAACAAAATGGGGAGTAACCTGTTTTTGCAGTGCGTCAAAACGGGCTACCATAAGACGATGTTCTATTTCCAGTTGCTTTTTCTGGTATGTCAATAGTTCGTTCCGACGCTCCATGAGCTCTTCTTGCATATTCATGAATGCATAACGCTGAATTATATAGTTTGAAAAATTTGCCAGTGCTGTCGTAGTTGCTTCTATCTGCTCTTTGCTAAGCGTTTTTATTTCGCTATAATATTGTACGAGTTCCGGATCATCCATCCAGTTTTCCGTGCACGGGACGGTATCTCGAGGATAACAATCCGGGGCACTTGACAAGACTTGCCCAGCGGTGATAGCTCCAACGTGTTGCCCCTCGAATATGAGGGGAATCTCGATGTTTACGAGCCCGGCATGACAGATATATACACTTGGCTGGTTTGTCTCCATCGCTAGCGATATGGCCTGACGGTTGGTCAGAGCGCAATATTTTGCACCTATCTCTTTCTGGTTTATGGCTGTGCAAAAACGTGTGAAATTACCGCCAGGGCCAATATGATTTCCTTCAGTATCTACAAAGACAACCCCAAAACCTGTGGCGAGGGCAAACGAGTCCTGTATCTCTTTCTGAAACTCCTCTGTTACTATATCCCTGAGATTAATGCTCACCCTTCTTCTCCTTGATTTCGATATGCTCCAGGCCCTACATGGTATTGCTCTCTAAAATTAAGATAGAACTGTGATAAATTATGGTATCCACACTGATGAGAGATCTCTTTTATGGAACAACGGGATTCATTTAGTAATTTTTTAGCGAGTTCCATTCGCTTGCGATGCAGATATCTTGATAGTGAAGTATTCAGGCTTTGATGGAAAAGCTTGGATACATACGAGGGTGACAGGTAAACAATACCGGCCAGATCATTAAGGTGTATATCCTCACCGTAGTGCTTGTCTATGTACGCTATGATTGTTTCCATTGCGCTTGCGCCTCTACGCTGGTTCCGGGTAATACCATCGAGAAGTATCATTAATCTGGAAATATAATCACGGGACACGGCGTTCGTTACACGCCAGTCAGCGGACTCGCCAAGAGTCTGTAGCGTCTTTTTACTGTCAAGCAGTTGCAGCATTTCTTCTGGAGAACCAACCTCATGTAAAAGACGCTCTATGGAGAATATTGTATTGACCATGAATAGTTTGTATTCCAGACTCCCGCGATTGTCCTGGAGCTTGCATATAAGCGCCTCTGCGTTTTCCCGTATCTGATACATGTTTTTTTGCTGAATTCCTTGGAGTAGCCCATCAGATAGGTGATAGGGAAAATCAGGCTCGTGCTCTGTAGATCCATGTTTTTGCACAATGCCCTCAATAGCTCGTCGCTTAATCAAGCTGGCTATCATATCGAGAATTTCCTGTTCCTGTGAAGGCTTCACAAGATACGCGTCGAGGTCATAGTCCAGTGCTTGTCTTGCAAACTGAAATTCTGCATATGCACTGTTGAGAATGACAATTGTTTCCGGTGAAATCGATTTTATGATCCTGCCTGCCTCCAGGCCATTCTGCTCAGGCATGTTTATGTCCAGAATTACTATTTCCGGGTGCAGGCTTTTAGCTAGCTCAACAGCCTGTCTGCCATCCGCGGCCTCCCCAACCACATAGTACTGGTCTTTCCGATGTTCGAGTATCTTTCGCAGGAATTTACGTTCCAGCTTTTCATCATCAACCAGCAGGACATTCAGCATATAGAATCCTTTCTCAATACCCCTGACACGTGTTGATATTATATCACTGCCAGAATTGGCTTAAGTATACAGGGGGCACTTGTCCAAACGCATTTCTATTCACATATTCAGCAAATTAATACATAAAACCTGCTATCAGTACTTGAAACCAGAACTCAACCACCACTTTGTGGCGTTGCGGTATCGTCATAACCCGATAGAATGATTGAGAGCAAGCAATTATTTGACTAAGCAAGAATGGAGGAACCAGCCATGAGGGTCAATGACAGACACGTATCGTTCTACTATGAAAGTGACGAAGACCATGGATTGATCGATATCATCCCCAGTAAAACTGCGTTGTTGATCGTCGACATGCAGCGTGTATTCATCAGTAGGCCGATTATCGTAGATCCAACTCCCCGTGATATCAAAGAGCGTGAACGGTGGGAGCCGTTTTATAAAAAAATTGACGAAATCGTCATTCCAAACAACAAGCGTCTGCTCAAGGCCTTCAGAGCAATCGGCATGGAAGCATGCTTTGCAAAGATCCAGTGCCTCAAAAAAAATGGCCGAGACAGGTCGCTTGACCAGAAAGCTACTGGTTATAACCAGCTTCTGTTGACCAGTGATGATCCGCGCACCGCTATAGTACCCGAACTGTCTCCGAAGGAAGACGAAATAGTTGTTATCAAGACCACTGACAGCGCTGTTACTGGAACAACGCTTCGACTTATGTTGCATAACATGGACATTGATACCGTGGTGGTAACTGGCGTTCTTACCGACCAGTGTGTGTCTGGTACCGTTAGAAGCCTTGCCGATGAGAGTTTCAAGGTCTGGCTCATAGAGGACGCATGTATGGCGGCTACAGAAGAGATACAGGAGCACGAGTTGTCGGTCCTCAATAATATCTATTGCCACGTCATTTCAACCGACGAGCTGTTGCAGGCTCTGTCGTATCACGAGTAAGGAGAAACTACGATGTCAGGAACAACCCTAAAAAGAAACCTGTCATTCCTTAGCATGATCGCCATCGCTTCAGGCGCGGTCATCGGAGGATGGCTGGCAGAAGCACCTTACTGGTTTTCTGTCACAGGTGCCGGCGCAGCGTTTATCTTTCCCATACTGGCCATTTTGTTGATACCAGTGGGTTTGGCGTTTTCTGAACTCACCGCCATGCTGCCATACTCATCCGCTGTAGATGTATGGACTACCAACGCCTTCGGTCACAAGATCGGCTGGGCTACTCAATGGATGATGTTCCTCGTGCAGGTGGTAGAACCACCCATGATGGCTTTCATTTTTATTACAGCGCTTAAATATTTCATTCCGGTTGCTCCCGGCATGGATATTCCGATAGCCATTGGTATCGTGGTACTGTGGTATATCCTGAGCAACTTTGATATCAAGCTAACCGGCAACCTTGCAAACGTATTCTTCTTTGGCATGATAATCTTGTCGCTAGTTGTAGCTATAAGTCTATTTACGAGCGGATCGTGGAGTCTTGGTAACATAACACAGCACGGTGGATTTTTCCCCGGTGGTTTCAATGGCATATTCATAGCGATGGCAGTTTTCTCTCTTAAGTTCATCGGATTTGAAATGACTCCTACAATGATAGAGGAAACCAATTTCCCTGCAAAAAAGATGAACCGCATCATCCTGTCAGCGCTATTCATTCCGGCTGTTCTGTATTTCATCGTCGTGATGGCAATTGGCGGTCTCACACCATGGGACAAGATAGCAAGCATGAGCATGCCTGAACCCGAACTCATTGCGTCCTTGGGATTACCAGCCATCCTTGGGGGCATCGCGATTATTGCAGGCATTTTACACGCTTTTACGACATTGATGGGCTTCTGGGTAGCTTCCGCACGTGTTCTTTATGGTTCGGCTCAACTCAACCAGTTGCCACATTGGTTCACCAAGATTAACAAGCACGGACAGCCGTATGTGTCAAACTTGGTAGTACTGTTCTTCTCCGTGTTCTTCTGCCTGTTTACCGGTGACAATTGGGTGCAATACATCTACGCTGTATCGTGCATAGCAGCCGCTGTTGTGTACTTCATGTGCTCTCTTGACGCGATGGTCCTCAGAAGAAAACATCCTGAATGGGAACGACCGTATAAAGCACCTGGCGGAGACCTCTTGTTTATCGCTGGCATGATAATTTCTGTCTGGATAATAATTGGATCATCACTGTCACTGAACCTTGGTGGTTATCTTTCTCTGGCCATATATTTTGCAATAGGAGTTGGCATCTATATGATGATGAATGTCTATCGCAAGTCACATCCCGAATGCAACGTAGACATATCACTTACACCTGATGACAAGGAACGTCTGCAGACATTATAAATACTATAGGGTTGTACATCGATAGTATTTACTGGTATGCCGAAGGCGCGACTTTATGGTAGCGTCTTCGGCTGTTGCGCAACAGTAACTGGGAAACAACCCTGTTTTTATTTATTCCTTCAGATTCTTCTGGATAGACAGAAATTTATGCTTTTTACAACGGTGTACGTATTCCGCTGAAACTTGCCCTCCATTTCAGAGTTATCACGCCAGATGTTGTAAACGATGGTTGCTAGCATCGTCAGCGCCTCCAATGCCTCAGCATCTCAAGTGGCCTCAGATAAATCATCCGTGGACCAACATAGCGCATGATGGTGCGTATCTTCTGTCGCTGCGGATTGGCGTAACAGTGCGTTGGGCAACGCAGGCAACTCTTCTTCGTTTCACCATACCGGCAATGATCGAGCCGGTTGACGGCATACGCAAGAAGATCACCGCACTCGGAGCAGGGCTCCACTCCACCATGACGTTTGCGGCAGTAATACCGCACCATGAAACGAAGTGTGTTTTTCTCTGATTCGATACGGGCCGAGGCCAGCTTCTTTAAGATGATAGGCAATTCATGCATTGTCACTGTAGCGTCTTGCATATTGATCAAGGACTTCATTGATCATCGTTTGATATTTAACTTTATTTTTTTGTGCGGATTTCTTGAAGAACTCAACGCTTTTACTGCTAAGCGTTATCGTTATTTTTACCTTTGGAGTTTTTCTTACCAATTGATCAGGCGGGGGCAAAAAATCGACTATCTTTTCTCCCGTGACAATGCTTTCAGC
>CAXZAJ010000129.1:0-10034 GCA_964293355.1 uncultured bacterium | reverse complement strand
GTTGCCCAACCTCCTTGATCTGGCTGCACGAGATGATGCGCCCGTAGAACGGGACGGCCTGTTTACGGTCATCCAGAAGGACATCAACTCGTACGACATCGAGACGCACCTGTCTCCGGTGGACCTGCGTTCCTACCGCTTTTCGCCAGTCTGCGATTCAAAACGCAATTTCATGGCTGCGGAACGATTGTGGAACCTCGGTGCACGGTCGGCTGAAGATGTGACGAAGCTGTTGCCTGCCCACCCTGACCTGCTGCGCACGCTGCCCGCCTTCATGTGGGTGCAGATCGCTGAAGCATGCCCCCAGTCCTGCTCGTATTGTCCATATCCACTGATGGCAGGCGACCCTCGCAAGCTATCCGGTTTCATGCCACTTGAACGTTTCAACCAACTCATGCTCGACGCTGAAGCGCTCTGTGATGATCTTGTTGTCGATGTATCGTTGTGGGGCGAGCCAGCTATGCATCCTGATTTTGCGGGTATAGCCGATGCGGTTCTGGCCCGGCCCCGCTTTACCCTGATAGTCGAAACGAGCGGCCTAGGCTGGACTCCGGGACTTGCCGAATCCATAGCCGTCAGAGCCGGTACACGCATCCAGTGGATAGTCTCTCTGGACGATGCCGACGACGAAGGGTACCTCTCCCTCCGTGGTGAAGGCAAGGATGAGGCTACAGCATTTGCCGAGCGGCTCCTGCGTGCGGCGCCGGGCAACGTGCATGCCCAGGCCGTGCGCATGAAGGAAAACGAGCCACGGCTCGAGGCGTTCTACCGTGGATGGAAGAAGCGTGGTGACAAGGTAATCGTGCAGAAATACGATTCCTTCTCGGGTTGCCTGCCAGACAGGACGGTTGCTGAACTAACTCCGCTGGACCGTTTGCCGTGCAGGCACCTTGCACGGGACCTGGCTGTCCTCATCGATGGCAGTGTGCCTCCATGCAAGCATTGTCTGGTCAAGCGCGATGACGGCCGGCTTGGCTACACTGAAATTTCTGGAAATGCCTTTGTCGAGGGGCTCGAGTCGATCTGGAACCGGACAGGGGCCTGGTATGAACGGCACCTTGCTTCCGATTTTCCTTCCACCTGTGAGCGTTGCGATGAATACCATACCTTTAACGCTTGATGCCTTCCGGCCCACCTACACAGTGCTGGGTGGAGTACGGGGCAGTGGCGCTGGGGACAGGTTTCCTGTATCAGTGTTGCTCCTCAATCGTGGTCCCAGGCTTTACCGCGCTGCAGTTATACAGGATCTGGTAAAAGTAGGTTTTGATTCCATCGTATCAATGGAAGGCTTGAGTGATTCTCCTGAACTCGAGGGCCTCGCAACGAAGTATCCGCAGGCGCGGTTCATATGCATGCATGATGACTGCAATCTCGGCGTCAAGCTGAACATAGGCATGCGTGAATCATCCGCTCCGTTCGTGTTCGTGCTGTGGAATGACCAGAGGCTGGCGACAAGCTCTCTCTCGAGCCGCTTTTTTGACAAAGTATTAGACCTCGACGTAGCGTGCCTCGTACCAACCCTCAACGATGCAACCGGTTCCATCGTTCCGTCCATCAGCAATCCAGCCCAGTCAGGCAAAGCGTTCAGGGTCGTGCCCCTGCCTCCCAGGATCGATGGCGAAAAAAGCCTCTACCCGTTTGATGCCTGCGGCATCTATTCAAGGGAAAAATTCATCATGCTTGGCGGATACGACTGGACCATAAACAATCCGTACTGGCAGAAAATGGATTTCGGGATGCGTGCCTGGCTTTGGGGGGAAACGATCCAGTACGCCCAGGCGCTCAGGCTCAAGTACGAGTCAAATCCACCACCCGATGATACGACCCCAAACGCGGATTACGGCAGGTTCTGGCTCAAGAACCTCGCTCCCCTGTATCGGGGAGATGCGGCAACGCTCCCCGGAGCCCGCCTGTGGAGCTACATGCTGCGTTCCCGCAGGAACCCTTCAGTCGCACTGGACGAGTTCAAGGCAGCCAGGGAATGGGTTACCGCGTGCTCCTACCGTTTCAAGTCCGACGCGACGCGCCTGGCTGACCTGTGGGATCCGCTGGCATGAACCTTGCAGAACGGACCGGTATCGTCGTGCAGATGCGCCTGGATTCAACGAGGTTGCCAGGCAAGGCCTTGCTCCGCATAGGCGGCACGAACCTTGCCGGTATGGTGCTGCGCAGGCTACGGGCATGTGCTGCTGATGAGTACGTGCTGGCTACCGATGCGGACGGTGCCAAAGCGCTTGCTGAAACCGCGCGGGAGTTCGGTTTTACCATATTCGCTGGTCCCAAGGACGACGTGCTGTCGAGGTACGCGATGGCAGCAAGAGCCTTCGGCCTGACACGGATCATACGGGCTACCGGCGATAATCCCTTCGTGTCGGTACCGCTTGCGGCCAGAGCCGTAGCGGTGGCAGACGCTACGGGAGCGGATTACGTCGGGCTCGTTGGCATGCCCGTGGGCATGGGAGTAGAGATCGTCCATGTTCCAGCCCTGTACAAGGCCGAAGAAGAAGCCGCCGGCACCTTCAATCGCGAGCATGTCTGCCCCTACCTGTATGCAAACCCCGATGTCTTTACAATCCAGCGGCCCGAGTGTCCCGCGGAATACCGTTTGCCGGACGCCCGGGTCACCGTGGATACACCAGCAGATTTCAGGCAGGCGGAGGCTATCGTGGCGGCTCTTGGCAATGAACCTGCTGATCCAGAACTCCTTGCCTGGCTCAAGGGCCTGCAGAAAGGCGCATGAGTACCATGGTCAGCATACTGTTCGTGCCCTCAGTCCGCCGCGGCAACGGTTCCGGCCACCTTGTACGCTGTTTTGGTCTGGCTTCCTCCCTTGCAACCAAGGCAGCTGTATTCCTTTCAGATGATCCCGGACCAGTATCCTGGAGTTCCGATGAACTCAGGCTTGCGTATCCACGGGAGATGAGTTCCGTACGCATCATCGGGGAACTCCGGTCAGAAGCCAGGTTCACGCTCGTCGTGCTCGACAACCGGGAAACATCCGCCGCGGAACTCGAGCACTGGTCGAGGTGGGGCCCCGTCGTGGCGATAGACGAGGGCGGTGAGGCGAGGGGGTCGGCGGCTTACCTCGTGGGTATCCTGCCAAGGCCGTGGCGTCAGGCCCGTCTTGGCCAGCCCGCCAACCTCTCCTCACTCGGCTCCCTTGCACTGCCCGCGGCGCGCCGGGAACCTCCTGCCGTAATCAAGCGCATTCTGGTCAGTTTCGGCGGAGAGGATCCCGCTGGACTCGCTGATGCCTTTCTTCATGCGGCTGTTGGAGGCAACCTTGTATCTGCAGACCAGATAACGGTCGTTACCGGTGCGTTATCCCGTTCTGCCGTACGGTTTCCAGGAGTCACGGCCATCGGTCCGGTGCAGGATCTCAAAGAAAAGCTTCGTTCCTATGACCTCGTGGTTACGCAGTTTGGCTTGACCGCTTTCGAGGCTGCATGGGCTGGCTGTGCGGTGTTGCTCCTCAACCCCTCCTCGATTCATGAAGAACTTACCCGTGCAGCCGGTTTCACGAGTCTCGGTGTACGGAAGCCAGAGCTCAAGATACTCCGCAAGGCCATACAGGATCCTGCGGAACTGGTACAGGCTTCCCGCAAGGCAGCACCTGGACAGCGGCTCGATCTGGCTGTGAGACTTGCGCTGCTCGCCCCCAGACATGCGGGTGAATGCCCCGTTTGCGGTTTGCGCAACGGTAGGGCCGTCTACCGGGCTGAACGCAAGACCTGCCTTGTGTGCCCCGGCTGTGGCCTTGTCCGCATGGCTTTTTTTGAACCCAGGGAAAATCCGTACGCGGAACGCTCGTACTTCTTCGAGGAGTACAAGGCACAATACGGACGGACCTACATAGAAGACATACCTTCAATCAGGGTTGCTGCGGCAAAGCGTCTAGCCGTAATCGAGTCCATTCTAACCTCTGAAACGCCTGCAGGACACAAGGGGCAGCGCATACTGGATGTTGGCTGCGCTTACGGTGCCTTTGTCGCTGAGGCCCAGGCCCGAGGATGGAACGCTGTCGGCTCGGACTTGGCCCCCGACGCCGTGGAATATGTAAAAGTCACCTACGGCGTACCAGCATTCATGGCCGACTTTGCCGAACCCGGTGCCGACGGACTGTATCCACGGAACCTGTCCTGCCTGACCATGTGGTACGTCATAGAACACTTTGACGAACTGGCCCGTGTCCTCAGGCGCGTCGCGTCGCTGATGCGACCCGGAGGTGTGTTTGCGTTCTCCACACCCTCGGGTTCCGGAATATCGGCGCGCAGGAACCCGGATGATTTCTACGAACGATCACCCGATGACCACTTCACCATCTGGAGCCCGGCGACGGCTCCCGGTATTCTCAAACGCTTCGGTTTCGAGGTACAACAGATAGTCGTAACAGGCCACCATCCCGAGCGATTCGCCGGCGTACCCGCCAAGGCAACGTCGTTGCGGTACAAAGTGGCCATGGCGATTTCCAGGCTCATGGGGCTCGGCGACACCTTCGAGTGCTACGCCGTCTACCGGGGACTGGATACAGGCGGCGCTGCCTTCAAGCCCGCGGAGCACACATGAAAGCATTACTGATACTTGGCGCTGGCGTCATGCAGGGGCCAGCCATTCGGATAGCCAAGGCCAAGGGATACCGCGTATACGCCGCAGACGGAAATCCGTCCGCCCCTGAGTCTCATTCAGCCGATCATTTCCTCCACATAGACCTCAAGGACAAGGCCGCGCTGGCTCTGGCTGCCGCTGGTATAGACGGGCTGGCGGGCGTCATGACCGCGGGCACGGATTTTTCAGCCTCGGTTGCCTGGGTAGCCGGGCAACTCGGGCTCCCCGGCCTGCCGTACGAGGTTGCGCTTGATGCTTCGGACAAGGCACGGATGCGTGCCAGGCTGGCCGCAGGTGGAGTACCCGTGCCGGCATTCGCCTCTGGTACCGTCGTGGATGATCCGGAGGTTCTGGCGACCCGGGTGGCTTCCTTGCCCCTCGTTGTAAAACCTGTCGACAACATGGGCTCCCGTGGTTGCCGCCTGGCTCGCAACGTACCTGAACTGCGTGAAGCCTGGGCCGATGCCGTCCGCCATTCGCGCTCAGGTACGGCCATTATTGAAGCCTATCTGCAAGGACCGGAATTCAGCCTTGACGCCATCGTGCATGAAGGGCGGGTAGTACTGCGCGGCATCGCCGACCGTGTTGTCGTGTTCGAACCGTTTTTCGTAGAGATGGGACACACCATACCCAGTTCGTACGGTAAGGAAGTGATAGACGAGGTCGTGGATGTGTTCAAAGCCGGCATCAAGGCTCTCGGCATCAGGAATGGCGCGGCAAAGGGCGACATAAAATACACCCGGGGCGGCGCCTTTGTGGGAGAGATTGCCGCGAGGCTCTCAGGAGGCTACATGTCGGGCTGGACCTACCCGTATTCCAGCGGTGTTGAAGCAACCGCGGAGGCTATCGATCTGGCATGTGGAGTCACCCCCGCGTTTCCGGGGCACGTCCATGATCTGGTATGTTCTGAACGCGCATGGATCTCCATTCCTGGTAAAGTCTCCGCCATTTATGGACTCGAAGAGGCAACCCGGATGCAGGGTGTCCGGAACCTGTTCCCGCGGGCCGCTCCCGGCGACCGCGTCGTGTTTCCGTGCAACAACGTGGAGAAGTGCGGTAACATTCTCGCCGTGGCCCCGTCTTCCATACAGGCTGGTGCAGCGGCAGAAAACGCGGCCAGAACCGTGTTGCTCCGGCTGGAGCCCGACAATCCCGAAACCGCGGCTTTCCTGCGGGGTGATGGTCGCATGGCCGGCCCCGATGGTTCTACCTGGCCACCAGAGGCCTATGATGGCATTTCGGCCATGACACGCTCATCCCTGGACAAGATGCCCGACATGGTTCGTCTGTCATCGGAAGCTTCCACCTGTTCAATTGCCCCGCTGCACGGCGCTGAAATGGAATCGGCTGTGGACTGGCAAGGCCGTTCGCTTGCGGAGTCGCTTGAGGCCGTTGCATCCATGACCGGCGTTACGGTCGGCATGCATGGCGATCTGGTCTTCGGAGCCGCATTCTGGAGGGCCTTGTTCAGAGGTGGGTACCAGGCAGGTGCCTGGCTCATAGATTCGACACAGCCCCGCCTCGTGGATCAGCCGCGATGAGAGGACGCTTCCATCTGTTCGCCACCCTGTTTCTCGTCGTATCAAGCGCTGCTTTTTCGCAAGGAAAACCAGCCGCATGGCTCGACGTGATGGCTGTGGCGACTGAATGGAAGGCTACTGTCGCTTTTGACTCATTGACCGGTACGGGCCACTTCCTGCGAGGTTCTGACCTCGTGCGTTTCAAGATCGACTATCCGGTCTATTCCACGGGCTCGGGCTTGGCGCTGAGGGCTCCTGCGGTACGCGACACCGGTGCAAGGCTTGAAATGTCGCAGGAAGCGGTTTCTTCGATCTCTCGCTGGTTTTCCGAGCGTGATGCCGAGCGGGCCTCCCGCTTCAGCATCGCTGCCATACTCATCGATCCAGGCCATGGCGGCAAGGATTCGGGTGCCATCGGCGAGTTCGGTACCGGAAAGGATCGCCTGCGCATACTCGAGAAGGATGTCGTGCTGGCTGTGGGGGCAGATGTCTACGCCCGCCTCCAGGCCCGCTGGCCAGACAAGCGGATACTGCTGACAAGATCCGGCGACACATTTCCGTCACTGGACGCGCGGGTTGACAAAGCCAACGACGTTCCACTCGGAACCAACGAAGCCATAATCTACATATCGATTCACGCCAACGCTTCATTCAACAAGAACGCCTCGGGATTCGAGGTTTGGTACCTGAATCCGGATTACCGGCGCACCGTGGTCGATCCCAAAAAGGCTGAAGGTGTGGACAAGGCCGTGTTGCCTATCCTCAATGCCATGCTTGAGGAAGAATATACCACCGAGAGCGTGTTTCTGGCCCGGAGTATCCTTGGTGGCATGAAATCGAGTATTGGCGATGTTTCGATAGACCGCGGCATCAGGGAAGAAGAATGGTTTGTCGTGCGGAACGCCAAGATGCCGAGCGTACTCGTGGAAGTCGGTTTTGTAACGAACGAGGCCGAGGCAAGGCTTCTGTCTGACAAGGAACACTTGCGCAAGCTTGGCGACGGCATCTATAATGGTGTCGTGGATTTTGTAGACTATTTTGAGCACAGAAAGGGTCCATCCGCACCGTGAAGCGCAACCTCGTTGAATCATCAGCACTCTTTATTGATTTCATCAATAAAAAGCTAAAACCATCAACTCTGTGGTCAGGGTTGCTTCTGGCAGTATTCCTGACGAGCGCTCTGGCTTCCATGTTCGTTCCTGATCGTCGCGCCGTGGTTCTATGGTTTCCTGATTCCCGGATATCATCCGGGGCCAGTACCCGGTCTGAACTCCGGTATGTGCATGCGGAACGGGATATCGCGCTCATGGCAGCCTCCGTAGTTGAAGAAATGCTTCTCGGCCCCCTCTCGCCCGGTTCCAGTCCTGTTGCAATTCCTTCCGCCCGGCTCCTGACGTCAATACGCTCCAGAAAAACACTATACGTTGATGTATCAAATGATATACTCTTTGGACGGTTGACAGCTTCAGGTGTGTACGAAGCGCCGCTGGCCCAACCACGAGTTGTGCTTGGATATATCGAGAAATCCCTGCGCTGGAATTTTCCGTTTGTCAGGATAGTACTCACCGTAGAAGGAAAGGAACCATTCTGGACAATATCCGAGGTAGCTGAAGGTACTTAAATCAAATAAAATAATTGACAAAGACCTAGGCTTGGCTATAATCAAGTCAAATTGGGTAAACTGTACGCGCACTATGGAAAGGAGCATTTGAATGAGAAGGCCGTTAGTACTGATTGCAGCCGCTCTATTACTCGTGGGCACCGCGGTCGTTTTCGCGGATGAAGCTGTCCTGATAGATTTTTCCCTCCTCGGAGCGGATATAATCGAGGACCCCATCCAGAAGGGTATGATGACGCAGAACAAGGCGACCATGATGGATTTTTCCACAGTCGTCGGGGCGAGCTATACCGAAGAGCAGAAGAAGCAGATGGCGATTTCGCTTGCCATCGAAAACTGGGATGTAGTTCTCGCGTCTTCCTCGAGGACCGGTGAACGCCAGGCGTACTCTTACACCCGTGAGGCGACCATCGCCCAGGATGCCAAGCAGTATCCGGGAGCCAAGGCTCTTGGCGTTCGGGTTAACTTCCCCCTCGAGTCCTTCAACTCCTGGGCCAGGGTTCAGCCTCCCTTCGATGTTCCTGCGTTTGAGCCGAAGGCCGACATTGACGATACCGGCAAGATAACCCCCAAGACTGATCAGCAGGGTTCCGATCCGGTAAACGCCCGCCTGTCCAGGTTTGAAGGCAGCTACAATGCCGAGACCAAGATTACGGCTGCCCTCGGTGTCGTAAAGAATGTTGGTGTAATCAAGTCCATCGCGGTCAACGTGAAGGGTTTGAATTTCCCCCACGGCCTCTCGCTCATCATCAAGGACAACAATGGTGACGAGCACGTGATGTTCATGGGATACCTCAACTTTGATGGCTGGAGAGAGTTGCGCTGGGACAATCCCATGTACATTTCAGATGTACGTAACCGTGAACTCAGGATTGACCCGCTGTATCCGAGGTCCACGCCCTTCGTCAAGTTTGGTGGTTTACTCATCAATCGTGACGCGTCAGCAGTAGGTGGCGACTTCATCGCGTACATCAAGGACGTCAAGATCCTGTACGACAAGGCCGTTCTGGAGCCCGTACGTGATATCGATGACGAATCCATCTGGGGCATCGTTGGCCAGAAGGAAGACGACCGCAAGCGCCTTGAGAGCCAGCGCTTTGGAGCCTCGCAGGTCATGCGTTACATCGAACGCATGAAGCAGGAAACCAAGACTGAATTCACTGGTGAGACCAAGTAATACATAGCGTGCGATAGATATATGAACCCGCCCGGAAACGGGCGGTTTTTTTGCGACTATTCCAGCTTGCCCGGCTCGGTATTACATCGTATTCTTGTGCCATGGATAGTACTGAACCCATACCGAGTAGGGCCACGCTTGAAAAAGCGTATAAGTCCAACCAGAAGATCCTTGAAGTCATTCTTGGCAACATGGTTTCAAGAATACAGGGAACCCTTGATACCGCAGGCTTGTTTCCCGCTTACAAGCATCGCATCAAATCCTTTCAAAGCTTTTTTTCCAAAAAAATCAAGTTTATCCGCGAGGCATCCACCAATGGAAAATCGTGCCTTCCTATTACCGACCTAATAGCATTGAGGATCATATGCCCGTTCATCGGAGACCTGGACAGGGTAGAAAAGGCTCTCTCATCGCATTTTGTCGTGCGCGAAGTAGAGCGCAAAGGGGCAGAACGTTCCTTCAAGGAATTTGGCTACGAATCTACGCACATGTTACTGGAAGTACCGACGGAATTACTTGATGGATCAACATTTCTGGACCCTCCCGTTTGCGAAGTACAGATACGAACCATCCTCCAGGATGCGTGGGCTGAGGTTGAACACGAACTGGTCTACAAGGCTGAGTTTACTCCTTTCGATGATCCCATGAAGCGTAAGCTTGCGGCTTTGAATGCGAATTTGACGCTTTCCGATATGTTGTTTCAGGAAATACGTGATTATCAGCATCAGTTGACCAATGAATTGGCCAAGCGTCGGGTGGCTTTTTTCAAAAAAATAGAAGATGCCATAGACAAGGATCTGTACACCAATTTCAAGGAAACCCCGCGTTCTGGAAGTGAAGAACCTAAACAGCCTTCATGGTTAGGACCCTGGAAGTCACTGGATGATCTTTTGCTGGAAGCACTCAATGCCCATAACCGTGCGGACTATATCCGGGCCATCGATATTTATTCTCACTTGCTTGCCATGGATCCCAAACCTGATATCCGTGCCTTGATCTATAAACACCGGGGCATGGCCTTTTTCGCCGAGAGCAGATATGACGAGTCCATGGAAGATTTTACCGCGACCATTGCCATAGATCCTGCATGCTACAAGGCCGCATATTATCGGGG
>CAXZAJ010000128.1:0-10039 GCA_964293355.1 uncultured bacterium | reverse complement strand
GGCAGCCGGACTGGATTGATACGACATTGGCCAATGCTTTCAGTGAGTTAAACCAGGCTTGTGATCGTTGGCGCACGCTGTACCGGACGGCGCGACGGCAGGCTGAACTCCATTTCAGGATTATCAATGACCACGCACGCTCTTTTGAGGACAAGAAGCGCTCAAAGGGACTTCGTGCGGAGGCTGAAGCCCAGTGCGAGCTTTTGACGTCCAGTGATGGCCGCTCGGATTCTGATTTCTACACGTACCGGTATTTTGCGAGTGAAGGATTCTTGCCTGGCTACAACTTCCCGCGGCTGCCGCTTTCAGCGTACATCCCCGGCAAGAAACCGGGCGGGTTCGCCAAGCCTGACCAGTTCCTGTCGCGTCCACGGTTCCTCGCGGTCAGCGAGTTCGGCCCGCGGTCTATCGTCTACCACGACGGATCTCGGTACCGCATCGAGCGCGTGATCATGGAAACGAACGACAACATGTCTGCCCAGTCAAGCATCGCGATGTCCAGGGCCAAGATCTGTTCCGGCTGCGGTTACCTCCATATCGAATCGGAGACGCATCTGCCCGATGTCTGCGAATGGTGCGGCAAGCCGCTGGCCGATCTGAGGAAGAACCTGTTCAGGATGCAGAATGTTTCCACCAGGAGGCTCGACCGCATCAACTCCGATGAAGAGGAACGCTCGCGCATAGGCTATGAAATTGTTACGAGCATGCGCTTTTCAGAGCAGGGCGGGCAGGCGCGGTGCACGACTGCTACGGTTGCGTATGCAGGTAAGGTGCTGGCAAAGTTGTCGTACGGACCTGCGGCGCTGATCTGGAGGCTCAACACGGGCTGGAAGCGTCGCGTGGCCGGCAACCCCGATGGGTTCCTCCTCGACATCGAGCGTGGGTATTGGGCAAAGAACCAGGCCGACGAGTCAGACAGCGACTCCAATCCAGCCAGCGTCAGGACGGAGCGGGTGGTGCCCTATGTTGAAGACCGGCGCAACTGCCTGATCATCCAGCCTGCGTTGCTGGCCGCCCACGAAGATCCCGACGAGAAGATAGCCTGGATGGCCAGCTTCGAGGCGGCCCTCAAGAGCGCAATACGCGAGGAATACCAGCTTGAGGATTCGGAGCTGGCATCGGAACCCCTGTCATCGGCGCAGCAACGCGACCTCATCCTCATTTACGAAGCATCGGAGGGTGGCGCGGGCGTACTGAGGCAACTCGTGGAAGATACGACCGCCCTGAAGCGCGTTGGGCGATCCGCGCTGGAGATCTGCCACTATGATCCCGACACTGGAGACGACAAGGGCGGACCGATCGGCTCAAAGGAAGGCTGCGAGGCGGCGTGCTACGATTGCCTGATGAGCTACACGAACCAGCAGGATCACGAGCGCCTTGACCGTACCCTCGTCAAGGACTGGTTCCTGCTCCTCTCCAAAGCCACGACGGAAAGCGCTCCTGGAGCGAAACCAAAAGAGGATCATCTTGCGGATCTCCTTGCTGCCTGCGATTCGGAGCTGGAACGGAAGTGGCTCCGCTTCCTTGACGAACGAGGCTACAACCTGCCATCCCGTTCCCAGGTGCTCATCCCTGAGTGCCAGACTCGTCCCGATTTTATCTACGATGAGCATGACACGGTGATCTATGTGGACGGACCGCTGCACGATTATCCTGACCGGGCTAAGCGTGACAAGACCCAGGAAGATGCCCTCGAGAACGCAGGCAAATGGGTCGTCCGTTTTGGCCATGCCGATGACTGGGACAAAATCATCAAACAAAAGCCGAGCGTATTTGGTGGAGGACGATTGTGAGCTTTTCAGCTGGAAGCATAGTCAAGGCGCGTGGGCGTGAATGGGTCGTTCTGCCTGCCGGGACCGATCAAAAGATCGTGACCCTGAAGCCACTGGGCGGGAGCGAGGCCGAAGTCGTTGGCATACTGCCTGGTCTGGAACGAATTGAATCTGCGAGCTTCGCACCACCTGATCCAAAGCGCCTTGGCGACTGGACGAGCGCACGCTTACTGCGCGAAGCTGCCCGGCTCTCGACGAGGAATGCGGCAGGAGCTATACGTTCATGGTCCCGCATCGATGCCGAGCCCCGACCTTACCAGCTCGTGCCTCTCCTCATGGCACTGAGGATGGATACCGTGCGGCTCCTGGTAGCCGATGACGTGGGTATAGGCAAGACCATCGAGTCCTTGCTGATCGCGCGCGAGCTTTGGGACCGCGGGGAAATAACCCGCATCGCTGTGCTGGCACCGCCCGCACTCGTAGATCAGTGGGTCAGTGAGATGGACAGGAAGTTTCATCTGGAAGCGGTACCGGTGCTTGCGGGTACAGCGGTGCGCCTGGAACGCGGGCTACCGGCTGGCCGGAGCCTGTTCGAGGAGTATCCGATCACGGTGGTGTCGCTTGACTTCATCAAGGCGGAAAAGCGGCGGGCCGAGTTCCTGCGGACCTGCCCGGAGTTTGTCATCGTTGACGAGGCACACTCCTGTGCCCCGGGAGCTGGAGCAAAGCACCAGCGGTACCAGCTGCTTGAGGCACTGTCGGCTGACAAGAACCGGCACATACTCCTGGTCACCGCGACGCCGCACTCTGGCAAGGATGAGGCCTTCGGAAGCCTAGTCAGTCTCTTGTCACCAGAAATCGCGCGATCAGTCGTGGCGGGATCCGACATAAAGGATTTGCTGGCACCACACATGGTACAGCGACGAAGGCCGGACATCAGAAGCTATCTGGAAACGACGACCAGCTTTCCGAAGCGTGACGAGAAGGAAACCAAGTACCTTTTCTCGGATAGTTACAGGAAGTTTTTTCAGCATGTCATCGACTACATCCAAAGTTCCATGCAGGAGGCTGAGGCTGGCACGCGCATGCACCGCGTACGCTGGTGGTCGGCTTTGGCATTGCTGCGAGCCATCTCCTCGAGCCCTGCGGCGGCTGCGGCTACACTGCGTACCCGCGCCGCGCCTGCAGATTCCGATAATGCTGCCGAGGCTGACGAAACCGGCAAGAGGCTGGTACTCGATCTGGATGCGATAGACGGTACCGAAGGGATGGACTCTGTTGTAGGCGCTGACGAGGGCGATGGCGAGCATGAGAAAACGCCCCAGCAGCGAAAACTACGCGAGCTGGCACGCGAAGTTGATGGCATCACTCCCGGCGAAGATATGAAACTCCAGCTTCTGGTCAAGGAAGTGAAGAGCCTCCTTGCCGAGAACTATACGCCCATCGTGTTCTGCCGCTTCATCGATACTGCGGAGTACGTGGCCGGGCACCTTCGTTCCGCGCTGGAGAGAGATCGCGAATGGAAAGGCAAGACCCAGGTCGCCTGCGTTACGGGAGTGCTTTCCCCGGAGGACCGGAGGAACAGGATCGATGAGCTGGTCGCAGAAGCGATAGGCGAAAAGCTGCCCGTGCTCGTGGCAACCGACTGCCTGTCTGAGGGCGTCAACCTGCAGGACCGCTTTACCGCGGTGGTGCACTACGACCTCGCCTGGAACCCGACCCGGCATGAACAGCGCGAAGGGCGCGTGGACCGCTTTGGCCAGCGGGCCGATACGGTGCGGGCGTTGACCATCTACGGCGCAAACAACCCGGTGGATGGCATCGTGCTCAACGTGCTGATACGCAAGCACAAGGTGATCAAGACCGCGACGGGTGTGGCCATCCCCGTGCCTATGGATTCAAACGACGTGCTTGCCGCCATCATGGAAGGCATGGACTTCCGCTCCAGCATGAAGAAGTCCGATGGCGGTCAGGTGGAATTCGACTTCGGGCAGGACCTGCTCATCAAGCGCAAGCATCTGCATGACGACTGGGAGGATTCAGCCAAGCGCGACACGGAGACGCGCACGCGCTTCGCACAGCGCTCGATAGACCCCAAGGACGTGTCACGCGAGCTGGCCGAACTCCGTGCCTCTTCGGGAGACAAGGCTGCATTGCGCTGGTTCATGGAGTTCTCGCTCAAGCGGCTTAACGCGGTGGTCACGCCGGGGGCGGCCTCGATGAAGGTCAACCCGCAGAGCCTGCCTTCATGGCTGCGCGACCAAGTGGGCCTCCAGAAGGTGTCGCTGTTCGGATTCGACGACAGCGCACCGAAGAATGCCACCATGCTCACGAGGAGCCATCCGGTGGTGTCGGCGCTGTCGAGCCAGGTACTGGAGAGTGCGCTGGACAGCGAGAACGGTAGCGGCGAGAGCGTTGCATGCAGGGCCGGCGTAACCAAGACGGCTGCCGTCTCCACGAGGACGGTCCTCGTACTCGTGCGGTTCCGCTATGACATATCGATGGGACGGGGCGCGTCAAAGCACATCGACCTAGCGGAAGACGTGGGAGCTATCGCGTTCCGGGCAGCCTCTGGCGGAGGGATCGAAGTGCTGGCAGGCGAAGATGCCGAAAAGCTCTTCGCGGCCGAGCCTTCCGGCAGCGTGGCTCCCGACTTGGCGCGGGAGGCCATCGTGAAGGAATTGGAACGGCTGGAGCAGAGAAAACCTGAAATCACCGCTGAAGGTCTCAGGCGGGCAAGTGCCTATGCCGCGTCCTTTGCCCGGCTCCGGGAAGCCGCGAGCATCAAGGGAGGTGCCACGAGCGTCGTGCCGCGCGGAGAACCGGATATCCTGGGGCTGTTTATTTATAATCCAGCTGGAAACATATAAGAGGAAATTATGGAACACATCACAGTTCGAGTGGCTTGGCATGATTCCAAATGGAATGGATGCGTCTGCGAGAAACCTGCTGAAAATTGTTTTTGTACAGCTTTGGATCGGATTCGAGAAGGTAAAAACGACGAAGCCGAGACATCCAACGCGAAGAAGTCTTTCGCCGAGCTACCTCAGCTGGAACTACCGCCATGCAAGGTAGAATCTGCAGTATTCATGAACGAAGAACCGTGGTTTCGCACCTTCGAACACCCGTATGCCAATAATAAAAAGGCCGCGAGTACCCATGGAAGGCTCAAACCCACCGAAGTAAACGTTCCCCCGTTTTCAACCTTTGCAGTCCCATTCGCAACAATGCTCAAAAAGAACCAGAAAATGATTGACGAGCATACAGTGGATATCCTGCCACCGGATGCAGAACCACCGTTCCCCAGTCCCTGGGTTTTCAGCCGCGAGCGGCAGGATGCTTTGCTCGACCGTTTCTACAAAAACGTGACGCCAAATGGCTCCCTGATATTTTTCTATACCAAGGAAGGTCAACCGGTCGATGAAAGCCTTACACGCCTGGTGGTGGGAATAGGCCGTGTTACCGCCATATCGCCAATACTCAGGTATAAAACCAAGGATGAAGCATATACATATGCGATGTGGGACAGGCTCATCAGCCACAGTATTCGGCACAACAGTATAGATGGATTTCTTCTTCCCTACCATGAATACCTGGCACCGACTGGGAATAATGACGAAGATGAACGTCGAAAAAAGCTACTCGCTGAGATAATTGTAGTTCCCGAAACAGCGCATATCGGGACTTTCTCGTATGCCTGCGAAACGGCTTCAGCCGATGTTGCCCTGTCCACCTTGATAAAGGCACAGGAAGCGGTACGGGCAATACGCAAGCATGGGATAGTAAAAGGTCCCTGGGCGCAAAGAGAAGAGTGGCTCAACGGACAGATAGCCATTGCCTGGAAGGACCGCGGTGCTTTCCCAGGCCTTGGATCAGTACTCGAAGCCCTCGGCATGCGACTAGGTACCTCCCTTGTGCTCGAGGCCATAGCAAAAGGCGCGTTGGATGCTGAAGCAGATCCGTGGCCATACATTGATGGTGTTCTTGGAAAACGTACCCCTCCTCCCAGGAAGGAGTATTCTGACGATATCGCGGCCGTGAGCAACACATGGGTAAAGTTACCCGAAGAACGACGAGACTTGGCTCGATTGTTGTCCCGATTTGCGCTTAGCATCGCTCAAGCGAAGCGTTGGTACGATGGGTCATTGCGAAACAACTCCACCGAAATTTCGACCAGCGATGGAGAATTGATCGAGAATCCTTACCTTATAGCCGAGCGCGATCTTGGTGCATGGGATGACAGTGCTATCAGCATAGGAACGATCGATAGGGGGTTGCTGCCTGATGACACTCTCGCGACAAGGCATCCAGTGCCGGAACCCTCACGGGTCGGGAGCCTTCTCGATCCTCGTCGCTGCCGCGCAGCTTTCGTGGAGGTACTGAAGGCTGCTTCTGAAAATGGCGACAGTTTGCTCGGAGTGGATGAGGCACTTAAAAAAGTAGCCTCATTGGATTTAGAGCATCCTTGCGAGCTCGGAAGCGACTGGCCTGCAGCAAATCGGGAAGCGCTCAGTGGAGCAGTAGAAATACTCGAACTGCCTTCCTCAAAGGCCGGTGGACAAGCATCTGCCGGAATACAGTTGTCAGCCCTTAAGCTGCGAGAGGAACGATTACGGAAAGTCCTGGAAAGCCGCGCCGCAAAGAAGAACGACCTATTGAAGGCCGATTGGAGTAAGTTCCTTCTCGAGGCGATTGCCGATTCCGGTAAAACAGTGGACCATGAGAATCCGCGCCACCAAGTTGCGCTCGACGAACAAGCCGCCGCTCTGGCAAAGATAGTGGAGCGTCGGCTTGGCGTGCTTGTGGGAAGGGCTGGTACCGGTAAAACCTCGATCGTTGGAGCACTGCTCAAATGCCCTGAATTGATCGCTGGCGGTGTCCTTCTGCTTGCCCCCACCGGTAAAGCTCGTGTGAAACTGGCTAGCGCATCAAGCGCTGAGGCTATGACAATAGCTCAATTCTTGAACAGGCTCGGCCGCTACGATGGAGAACGTCAGCGTCCACTCTTCTCGGGAAAAGAAAAGTACCGGAAGGAAAAAACAATCGTGATCGATGAGTGTTCAATGATCACGATGGACTACTTGTACGCATTACTGGAGGCTCTGGACCTAGCCCATGCGGAGCGGATCATTCTCGTGGGAGACCCAAACCAGCTACCTCCCATTGGTGTAGGTAGACCCTTCGCCGATCTGGTAGGTTTCATAGACAATAGTACTCCCGGAGAAGGGCTGGACATTCATGGAGCGCTTGCCAGGCTCGATGTTGAGGTGCGGACTAGCCAGAAAGTTAAGAATGCCTATTCAGATGCGCTACGCCTCGCTTCATGGTTTACGCGCGAAGCGCAACCTGCGGATGCTGATAAGGTGTTAAGCGATCTTGAAGCGGGTAAGTCTTTCAATGATCTTGATATTCGCTATTGGCAAAGCCCGGAAGAACTCTGGAACGTCTTGTCCGAATGCCTGGTTAGGTATCTTCCACTCTCAGGCATGAAGGATATAACTGGGTTTGACACATCGCTGGGTCTCGATGAGCGCGGTTGGGTGAATTTCGAGGACACATCCGGAGCCGAGCATTGGCAGATCTTGTCTCCGGTACGTATGCATCTTCATGGCGTTCATGCGATCAATCGCTGGATACAAAAAATGTTCAGGTTTCCAGAGCTTGAAAAAGCATTAGATGCATGGGGATTCAGTCTCGGTGAAGAAACCATCGTAAGGAAGGACAAGGTAATCCAAGTATCCAACGGATGGAGATCTGGATGGAATGGTAAAGCCAGCGAGAAGCATTATATTGCGAATGGTGAAATCGGCATCGGGGCAACAGTGAAGTCGCCTTTCTTGAATGTCTGTTTCTCAGGTAGGCCTGACTTCTCATTCGGTTATGGCAAGAGTGAATTCCCTACGGGCGGCGGCGGCCCTCTACAGCTTGCGTACGCACTCACTGTACATAAAGCGCAGGGAAGCGAGTTCAAGAAAGTTTTCGTGATTATCCCAAAGGAATGCCGGCTCCTGTCCCGTGAGCTCTTCTATACGGCTCTGACAAGATCCAGGGAACAGCTCGTGCTCCTTATCGAAGGGAATGATCCATCCATCATCTACGAACTTTCAAAGCCAGAGCGATCTGAGACCGCGCGCCGGAATACCAACTTATTCGCAGCTGCAGTGCGCAACATGGACGACGAACTACCATATGCCGAGAATCTCATTCATCGCACACTCAAGGGGCACATGGTCAGGAGCAAATCAGAGCTCGTGATCGCCAACTTACTGTACTCCCTGGGCATCACATATGACTATGAACGTATTCTGGAAGGCAAGAAAGAGCCTGGACGGCTCAGGCCAGACTTCTCGTTTACGGATGCATCTGGAGATCTTGTCATTTGGGAGCACTTGGGAATGCTTGATAAAGCAGATTATCGCAAAGCCTGGGATTGGAAAAAAAGCTGGTATCTCGCTAACGGTTTCTGTGAGGGTGAGAACCTCTTTACGTCAACGGAGCATCCTGAAACCGGCCTCGACGCTAAAACCCTTGAAGCTACAGCGAAGAAAATCAAGGGACTTATATGAAGCGCGGCGGTCTTGCAGAACTCTCAGGCATTAGCATAGAGGGCGGTGCGCTGTCGACCTCGGTGGTCCAGTCGCTGATGGTGCGGAAGCTTGAATCATCCGACGCGGCCTCGTACCACATCGAGGACGGGTACACGGTAAACGAGAAGATTGCGGAGGAATGGAACCGGACCCGGAGTGCCTGGAAGGCGTTCACCAGGGAGCGGGAGCGCCTTGGCGCGGAGCCGGGCGCCGGCGTAACGCGGGACAAACTTCTCCTGCCGCTGTTCGAGCGGCTGGGCTACGGCCGCCTGGCCTACTCGGGCGGCCTCGAGGCGGGCGGGGAGCGTTATGCGATAACCCACCGCTGGGGCGACGTGCCTATACACCTTGTCGGAGCGGACACCGACCTCGACTCGCGCACGAGCGGTGTTGCCGGTGCGGCCAAGCGCAGCCCACACGGCCTGGTGCTGGAATACCTGAACAGGGATACGGCCAATGCCTGGGGCTTCGTGAGCAACGGCAAGAGTCTGCGGCTCCTGCGGGAAAACCGCAGCATCGTCAGGCAGAGCTACATCGAGTTCGACCTCGAGGGCATCCTAGAGGGCGAGTCGTACGCCGACTTTACGGCGCTCTGGCTCCTGTGCCACCAGAGCCGTCTAGAGGGCAAAGGCGAAAGCCACATACTGGAGCGCTGGCGAGAGGCGGGCATCAAGGAAGGCGAGCGCGCGCTGGACGAACTGCGCGTGGGCATGGAGAAGACCATATCCGCGCTGGGTACCGGGCTCATCGCCCATCCGGCGAACACCGCGCTGCGCGATGCTTTGCGCAAGGGCACGGCGCAGGGCGGCCTCGATGCCGAGGAGTTCTACCACGAGCTCCTAAGGCTTGCGTACCGGCTCATTTTCCTGTTCGTTGCGGAGGACCGCGATGTCCTCCTTGATCCGCACGCCCCGGTGGAGGCGCGCACGCGCTACGCCGCATGCTACTCGACGCGGCGGCTGCGCGAACTTGCCAGGAGCATACGCGGCGGCGGCCACGGCGACCTGTGGCGCGGCCTTGTCACCATCATGGACCTGCTGGCAGACGACGGATGCGCCGACTTGGCCTTGCCGGCCCTGGGAAGCTTCCTCTGGGAGCGCGCGTCGATAACGCACCTGGCATCGTGCGAGCTTGCCAACCGCGACTTCCTGGGCGCCCTGCGCGTCCTGGCCTTTACCCTCCGCGGCGGGGCGCTCTGGCCAACGGACTTCCGCAACCTGGGCAGTGAGGAGCTTGGGTCAGTCTACGAGAGTCTCCTTGAGCTGCACACCGAACTGAACCTGGAGGGGGGCCGCTTCGCGCTGGCGACGGCGGCGGGGCATGAACGCAAGACGACTGGTTCGTACTACACGCCGACCGAGCTGGTGGAGCGCCTGCTCGACGAGGCGCTCGACCCTGTGGTTGCACGGGCGCTCAAGCAGGGAAACCCTGAAGAAGCCATCCTGGCCCTCAAGGTGTGCGACCCCGCGATGGGCTCGGGTCACTTCCTGGCGGGGGCGGCCCGGCGCATGGCCAAGGCGCTCGCATCGATGCGATCGGGTGAGAGCGAACCTGGACCGGAGCCGATGCGCCACGCGATGGCAGATGTGGTGCAGCACTGCATCTATGGCGTGGACCTGAACCCGCTGGCGGTGGAGCTGTGCAAGATAAGCCTGTGGATGGAAGCGCTGGAACCGGGGC
>CAXZAJ010000127.1:0-10219 GCA_964293355.1 uncultured bacterium | reverse complement strand
CCCCCCGAGTATGGACAGCCCGAATTCCTCCTTGAGGCTCGGCCAGACGTACAGGTTGATGCCGGCGGCTGGGTTTCGCTCCGCAAACCAGGCCAGGAGTGTGCGCACCACCTCGTTGTCCTGGGCCGGCAGGTGGCAGAGCCTGCCTTCAAGTTCTTCGTTCAGTACCGCACGAATACCATCCCTGATGGAGCGTTCGTCGCCGTCCGGGGCTTCCAGGTCGCCCCCGATGAAGATCAGGTTGTAGCGTTTCCAGAGGCTGCTTCCAGCCCAGGCCTTTGCTAAATTTACCTGGCCCTTGACCGGATTGAGCCGGCCCACGCAGATGATGGCCGGTTCGTCGAGCCGTTCCGGAGAAAGCCGCAGGGTCAGGTCCGGAGCGACAAGCATCCGTGCCGGCTCGATATCGGCCTGCGCTGGCCCGGTATCGACGCCTTCGTCGATGCCCGCCCGCACGCTGCCGCGGGTATCCTCCAGCTGCGGAAACCATTCCGCCAGCGGTCCCGAGAAGGCATCCTTGCCTATGGCCACAACCCCGCGGGACAGGTCCAGGAGCTGGTCGCCTATGAATATCCTGTTCAACAGTTCGTGCAAGGCGGCTCCCTTGCGGGGGATGATGGCTCCGTCAGGGCCGCAGACCGAGCGGTGCGGGTCGGGCGTCAGCGTCATGGCGACGGGTATTCCAAGATCGCGGGCTGCCTGCGCCACCGCGAGCGAGGCGTCATCCAGGTAGCGCACATGCACCACGCCGATCGTTCCGGCGAGGGAACGCAGGAGCATCCCTGCAGCCCGCCGGATACGGTGCGACGCGACGACGAATCCGGCAGGATCCTGGCTCTCCAGGTACACCGCCAGCCGCTCCAGCAGGTGCCCGGCGCCGAGCCATTCCCGCGGCAGCAGTCCAGCGGAACCGTTCCTGCTGTTGCGGCAGGCCAGCGTTACGACGGGCCTGCCAGTCCAGGTATTCCGGCCTTCACCCCCCGCCGCGACCTTACCCACGGAACCGCCTGCGTCCTGGTGGCCCGCGGACAAGGCTACGCCCAGCGCCCGGAGCAGCGTGCCTATGCCGCCGCCGCCGCCCTTGCCTGGCTGCCCCGGGTCGCCGTAGAACACCGATTGCAGGAGGCCGTCAATGCCAGCAACGGCGGCATTCGAGTCGTGCGTCCATGCGGCACCTGATGCCAGTGTCTCGTTCCCCGCGAGTCCAAGAGTCGACAGTGCCATTTCTGCTTCAAGACGCACGCCGATGGGCATGTCCTGACCGAGGAGCGGCCGGATTTGGTGCTCAAGACAGGCAAACCCACACCGTGCCGCGTAGTCGAGCGCTTCAATGAGCAGGCCTGCATCGCTGCGCTGCTCAAGCGCCCGTGCCGTGACGTCTGTGTCAAATGGCTGCAAACCGGCTGCGGAAGCCACAGAAAATCCTGACCGCAGGTAGCCTGTCTGTTGTGCGGCCTGCCTGAGCCTGGAGCTTGCTTCGGGCTTGCCGCGCAACGACGCGCCCAGGTACTTGTCGGCATACGGGGACAGGCCAAAAACGCTCCACAAGCCTGGGGCAAGGTCATCGTCGACCGGCGAACCCTGAGCCTGTGCATGGAGCCGCGCCATGGCGTTCGAGACGGGATCCAGTTCCGGGTTCGAGCCAGACAATGCCCTGGCGAGCATGAGGTATCCCTCTGCGTCGCCAGGCCCGAAGACCTCATACAGAGACTTACGGAGTCGTGTAAACTCGTCCACCGCGTGCCTTTATGACAAGCCTGACGACTATGGCCAGCGCTACCACAGCTATACCAGTACCTGCGGCTGCCATGATGGGCAGGCTTGATGTGGCGTCTATCCCCGAGCGCTTGAGTATCACGCCTGCGTAGGCCCACACGACCACGAGGCTGGCTGAAACCGCTCCGCGAGCCAGCGCCAGGTATGCGCCGACAATCGCGCCGACTGCGATGACGATGATGGTCCAGATGACCGGATCAAGCCCCCAGCCGTTCCAGCCCAGCGTCACCAGGAGAGCCGTGGCATTGGCTATGGTCGCCACGCAGGTCCACCCCAGGTACACGAGGATGGGTACCCGCAGGAAGAAGCGGAGCACCGGTCCGCCCTGGGCTGCGGCGGTCGCGGAGCCGGTGGCGCGCCTGTGGTTGCGTTCCATCATGACGAGGAGGGTGCCGAGTATGCCGGCCATGATAAGCAGCGACAACGGGATGAGCCGCCAGTGCCAGGCCAGTATCCAGGCGGCATTCAGGGCAGCGTTGGCGCTGAACAGCATGCCGTCGGCCGTATCCCAGGCTTCCAGGCCCGAGGCGCTGGTCGCCGCCTTGAATACCGCTATCACATAGCCGATGAGCAGGATGTATATAAGCCCCCACACCGCAAAGGTGAGCCCCGCCGGCACGAAGAGGTTGGGTATCTCGTCGGACAACTGGCCGGTATTGACCCCGTTGAGCGGCAATGCGTTGGCCAGGCCGTTGAGCGTCAACATGAGTATCAGAAAGACGGCGCTTGCCACCGCCCATAGCACTCTTGAGGTTTTACTGTTCATTTTGATTTCTCCCTTGCTGTGCAGTACTGATGACTTTCAAAAGATAGTCAATCGGGGCACAGACAGCAAAGGAAAATCAAAACGGTCAGTGTCCGTCAGCTCCAGCCTGCTTTTCGGAAGCCCTGATGACGGCTTTTTCAACCTGGCTCCAGGGCGTGTCGGCGTTTACCGAATCCTTCAGGGAGAACGTCTTCTTGAACTCATCGATGCTCATGCCGTTCAGTTCGGCAATTTTACCGAGACGTACGCTGCCGTAGGCCTTGCCCCAGCTGGTGTCATTGCTCAGTGCAGGGTCGAGGCCGAGCATGTCCTTGAGCTGATCAACCGCGATTTCATTCATTTCAGCCATTTTCGCCAGAGGCATGGCCTTTTCAATGTCGCTGGAACGGGTGCCGTCAAAGAGCGTAGCCGGCAGGCCATAGCTGGACTTGAACTCTGAGGTCGTGATGCCCGAGCCTTTGGCAAGTTCGCGGAGCGTGGGCTCCTGCCTGCCAGAGAAGCGGTCAAAGCCGGTCAGTTGCAACACGAACAGGCCCAGAAAGAACACGCCGGCGCTCAGGGCTACCGCAGCCGCCGGGTTAAGCCTGGCCTTTGCCGCAACGCCCATGTCGAGGGCCTTGGGCGCCGGGCAGACAGCCGCGCACTTCGCGCAGGAAATGCATTCGGCGCTGGTCACCGCTGTGGCTTTTGACACCTGGATGTTTACCGGGCAAGCCTTGTCGCAGAGGCCGCAGTCGATGCACGCCGTTTCGTCGCGCCTGGCCTTGAACGGAGACACCAGCCCGATGATGGCCGTCATGGCGCCCATCGCGCAGAAATATTTGCAAAAGGCGCGCTCGTAGAAGAACGAGGCGACCAGCGACAGCACGAGGATGCCCAGCCCTATCGCGTACGTCGGGAACAGTTCGTCGGGTGCGAAGAGGTGCGAATAGGCCGGCCAGGGATCAAAGCTCTGTATCCAGAGCGTGCCCGTCAGCCAGGCCATGACGACGGTGAGCGCGAGCACCACATATTTGCCCCAGCGGAGCACGCGGTCCAGCCTGGCAGGTACCACGAACCGATGTTTGCCGACCAGTTTGCGGCCCAGATTGCCGGAGAGTTCCTGCAGGGTTCCCAATGGGCACACGTTGCCGCAGAACGAGCGCTTGAACAGCAGCGACACGCCGGCTGACACGAAGAACAGGCCCATGGTGCCTGAGAATATCTTGCCGAGCATGGAACCGCCTTCCGCGATGTAGCGCAGCAGCGATTCAAGCCCGCCCATCGGGCAGAGCGCGTGCACCGAGGGGTGCACCTTGCTGACGGCGGTATGGGCATAGAATTCCCACGAGACCCAGGCCAGGACGGCGGCGAGCACGCCCCAGCGTACGATCAGATGCGCGGATTTCCGCACGCGTATTGCATTCATAGTAACAGGTTTATATAGAAATAACAGGATGTACACAAGGTCATGCCGCTGACAGTCTGCGAATCTTGCGTGCTCGGGTCTCGCACTTTACAATTGAACAGATAAAGAAAAGCTACAGGCATTTCTCCGCGCAAGGAGTCCCCATGAAGGAAAAAAGGAACCAGACACATCACGACTCAGTTCGACACCAGTGGCGATTCGCCCGCTCGGGAGGCGTGGAGCAGGTGCTGTTCCGTAACGGCAGTGACCTGGCAAACCTGCGGCAGCTTGACCTGAAGCTCTGGATGGCGCTCTCCATGCCCACGACCGGCATAGACTTTGACGCTCGTACCGCCGCAATGCTGGATACGGACTCGGATGGCCGCATTCGCCCTGACGAGGTACTCGCCGCGGTGGACTGGGCCACGAGTGCCTTCCTCGACCTCGACCTGGTGCTGGAACCCGGCGATTCGGTACCGCTCGCCTCAATAAAGGATGCACAAATCCTGTCAGCCGCCAGGCTGCTCCTCTCGTCGCTCGGCAAGGGTGAAGCCGGTTCCGTCAGCGTCGTGGATGTAGAAAGCCGTGGCAAGGCCTTTGCCGGCACCCTGTTCAACGGCGACGGCGTCATACCCCCTGAATCCGCCGACGATGAGCCCACGCGTAGCGCCATCAGGGACATTATCGCTACGATGGGCTCCATCGACGACCTGGGGGGTAAACCCGGCATCGATGCGGCGAGGCTACAGGATTTTTTTTCGCAGTCCGCAACGTGGCTGGCCTGGCATGAACAGTGCATGGATCCGGCAATCGCGCCATTCGGGCCACAAGCCAGTGCGGTAGCCTGGAGCGCCATCAGCGCGGTTCGGGCTAAAGTAGACGATTATTTTACCCGTTGCCGGCTCGCGGCCTTTGACCCGCGATCCGCAGCCGCGCTCAACCGCGACGAAGCCGACTACCGGGCCATGGCTCCGGCAATGCTTTCCTCGGCGTCTGAATCCGTATCCGCCCTGCCGCTCTCCCCGGTACGGGCAGGAAAGGATCTGCCACTGGACTCCAGCGTCAATCCGGCCTGGGCCCAGCCAATGGCCAGCTTTGCGTTGCACGCCGCTATACCGGCTTTTGGCCAGCATAGCACCAGCCTGAACGAGCTAGCCTGGACCGGCCTTTGCGCGCGCTTCAGGGCCTATGAGGCTTGGCTTGAAGCAGAACCCCGCGTCGCGGTTGCCAGCCTCGGTGCCACACGAATTGCTGAACTGGTATCCGGCCGCTTCCAGCTGCGCATAGAAGCCCTTCTGGCCAGGGACCAAGCCCTTGCCACCGAGACGGCAAACATCGCGCTTGTCGAGAAGCTTGTGCGGTACAGGAAAGACCTGTACAGGCTGCTGACCAATTACGTCAATTTTTCAGCCTTCTATGGCAGCAAGGACGCGATATTCCAGGCCGGCACGCTCTATCTTGAAGCCCGCGCCTGTTCGCTCTGCGTGGATGTGCTGGACGAGGCCAGGAACGCCTCGCTCGCCGCCCTCTCCGGCGCCTACCTGGCCTACTGCGAGCTGTCCCGGCCGGGCGGCGCCAGACGCAAGATCGTCGCCGCCATTACCGATGGCGACGCGGACAACCTGATGGCCGGCAGGAATGGCGTGTTCTATGACCGGGCCGGGCTCGACTGGGATGCAACCGTCGTCAAGGTAGTGGCAAATCCCATCAGCGTGCGCGAAGCATTCTGGCTGCCGTACAAGAAACTGGTCCGCATGATCGAGGAGCAGGTTGCCAAACGCGCGCAGGCAGGTGAGGCCACCGCTACGGCCAGGCTCTCGGAAACCGCCGGCACTGTTGCCACTGTCGACAAGATCCCCGCGGCTCCAGTTCCCGCAGTCCCCGCCAAGAAGCTTGACCTGGGCACCATAGCCCTCATCGGCACCGCCATAGGCGGTGTCAGCGCCTTGGTGGCGGGGTTCCTGCAGACCATGTTCGGGCTCGGCGTGTTCATGCCACTCGGTATCGTGGGCATACTGCTGCTGATCTCGGGGCCTTCCATGATTCTCGCTTCACTCAAGCTACGCAGGCGTAACATTGCGCCGCTCCTCGATGCCAACGGCTGGGCCATCAATACCCAGGCGCGCATCAACATTCCGTTCGGCGCATCGCTGACGATCCTGGCAGCTTTGCCGCCCGGAGCGCTCCCATCGCTCGCGGATCCGTTTGCGCAGAAGAAGAAACCCTGGAAACTGTATCTGTGGATGTTGATAATCGTTGCGATTCTGGCGCTCGCCGCGACCTGGCGCTTTGGCTGGGCTGATGCCTGGCTTTCAGAATCGGTACGGTATTCTACTGTCGTGGGGAGTATTCCTGAAGCTGACGAGCCGTAATTGTCAGACCGACACGAGGTCGCAGGGGCTCTTTATTGAATCCAGGTCTATGGGCTTGGCGAGGAAGGCGAGGGGGGCGGTAGCGGCGGCGCGGGCTTTGGTTTCCGAGTCGGTGTAGGCGGTGGCATAGACGAAGGGGATACCGAGCCGGTCGCGCAGGACGGTTCCCACATCGATGCCGTCCTGTTCGCCCTCGAGGTTGATGTCAAGAAAGGCTAGGTCAGGGGTCATGTGATCAAGAGCCTCGATGGCCGCCGGAGCGGAGGTTACGCAGGCGCAGACGCGGTGGCCGAGCCGCTCCACCATGCGGCTGAGCATCATAGAGATTATGCGTTCGTCTTCCACGATCATGATGTTCAGGCTATGTGGTTCGGTCATGGCGCTTCCCCTGGAAAATCTATCTCAAACCGTACGCCGGATCCATCCCGCTCGTCAACGGACCTGTTGATCACCCGCAGTTGGCCGTGGAGCTGGGTTACAAGCCCATCGACCAAGGATAGCCCCAGCGAGCACGCCTCTCCATCCTTCTGGCTGGAACCCAGTCCGACGCCGTCATCTTCCACCGCAAGTTTCACGGTTCCGAGATTTTCCGACATGCTTACCCGTATTTCACCGGTGCGACCATCGGGATACGCGTACTTGAGGGCATTGGTAACCAGTTCGTTGAGTATCAGCCCGCAGGGGATGGACTGCGTTATGGGCAACCGCAGCGGGTATTCCCTGAAAACTATGGGCACCGTGCTCTCGAGGGCTTCCGAGAGGTCAGCGCAGAGCTTTCTGACATACTCATTCATGTCCACAGACGACAGGTCTTCAGAGCGGTAGAGTTCTTCGTGCACCAGGGCCATGGACTGAATGCGGCCGCGGCTCTTTTTCAGGGCTTCCCGCAGCGCGGTACTCCTGGAGCTGTCGGCCTGGAGGAACAAGAGACTGGTAACGATCTGGAGGTTGTTCTTTACCCGGTGATGCACTTCCTTGAGCATCACCTCCTTCTCGGACAAAGCAGCCTGCAGGCTGGCAGTACGTTCTTCCAGATCCCGGGTTCGCCGCGCCACTTCGAGTTCCAGGTTGTTGTAGAGGAACGCATTCCTGAGTACCAGGGCAAATGCTGGGGTCAATCTGTCAAGGGTCTCTATGATGGTTTTTACTCCGGATGTGTCTAGCAAGTCCAGCAGCAGCAGCACGCCCATCCTCACATCGCCATGCTTTATGGGCGCTACCAAAGACGCACCCATCCCCAGTCGCCCAAGCGCTTTTGCAATGTTGCTGTCATCATGCGGTTCGAACATGGCTGTATGGCCGAGGTCATGGGAAATTTCGGCTATTTCCTGGATTGCCTCGTGGTATCCAAGAGAACGTCGGCGTTCAGGAAAAACCGAGATTATTTCATGCAACCGCTCGCCTGAAAAATGCGTGCACTCCAGAACAAGCACGGTGCGGGCACCGATCAGGGCTCTCAGATTCTCTGACAGGTAATCTGCGCACCGTCCAGGGGAGTCGGCCATGGACAGTATTTTTTCTACCAGATCAGTAAAGAGCACGTTGAATGCCTGAGCCTGATTATCCATGCCCGGCGGCCTTCTGCATGCCTGCCAGCGCCTTTGACAGCGCCGCTGCAAAATGCTCTGGCCCGGTAACCTCCACCGTTACACCCAGACCTGTATATTCTGAGAATTCGGCCAGAGCTTCAACCGGTACGGGAACCGAGCCGGTGTCGATGTAAACGGCCCGCCGCATTGATTGCGCCATGAAATCACGTGCCAGTTCCTGTGTATGCAGCCCCAGTTCCGTCATGAAAATATGTTTCCAGCGCGCCGCCCACTCGGGCATCAGAAAGAACACCCGCTCCTTCCGGAGTTCACGGTACCGTTCGGAGCCAAGGTATATTTCGCAGCAGTTTACGCCGGGCGTCCTGGCCACACCAGCGCGCGAAGCGATTTCACGCATGTACGGGCAACAATCGCCAAAGGCTAGTACCGTTTCCCGTTCCTGTACGCCTTCCATGGCTGCTGTAAGGATGCTGTCCAGACGCGGCGGATCCATGTGCAACATGGAGTCCGTAAAGGATGGCAGGAAGGCAGCCTGCAACGGTTCGGGCAGCAATTTGAATTCATGCCTGAAGATGCCACATCCTATGAGCCGTACCATGCTGTGCGGCGCGTCAGCCGGTGGGGGCATCAGAAGGCCTCTATGGCTGTCCGGACCGCTATGATGCAGTCCGGATCGGTATCGTACGGGATGTCAGCGTTGGAGCTTGCCAGTATGAAGTTTGGGTCAGCTTCACGGTCGTGGAGTATCCGGGTTGCTCGCTCGGTTATGTCCGCCGGGCTGCGGCGGGAAAAGTGGGGGCCGCTCAGGTTGCCCAGGAGCAATGGGGCCGCGCCGAGCGTTCGTCGCGAGACGGTCAGGGCATCCCGCTCATCAACCACAACGCCAGCTACGTTGGGCAGTTCCTTGACACTGCTGAGGCTCTTGGAGAGTGGATTGCCACCGTGATGGAATACGACAGGGCCTGGAACATGCCCGAATGCCTCCCTGAGGATGGGCAGGATTGTCCTGCCGGCGAGTTCCGGATGTACGATAGCCGGATTGGACATCATGACCGGTGAAACGATGAAATTCACGCCTGACCTGAAGTATGCCGCCGCCATTGTCACGAAATGATCCGTCGCCAGCTTGCCCCACTGTACTGCCAAATCCGGCTTGAACAGGAGGATGTCGAGCCACTGATCCATGCCGAGCAATAAAGCCGGCAAATCGCAGGGGGCTGTTATCGGGGCCGCGACCGGTCGAGTGCCATGCTGGTCCTGAACCACAGTCCGTGCCGATTCGACCAGGAACTGCAAGCGGGGGTCTGTTTCCGGATCGGGGTGCCGGATTGCGGTGATATCCAGAGCCGAACTGTACGCGGGTTTCTTGACAAGGGGTGGTGCGTCGGCAAAGCGTTCCACCTCTGCTCCGAATGCCGCTGCTTCCAGCGCAAACGCAAAAGGGCTGAATATGATATCCGGTTCGCAGAGGTCAACGACGGCCCGCTGGCCGGCCGCGTACAATGCAGGATCCGCGTAATAGTGCAGGGCGCTCACTCCGGTGAGCCTGGCTCCGTAGAGTGACAGTGTCAGGGTAAACGACCTCCGGTCTGGTGTGCCGCCCGAAAGCACCGCCCCGATGCGTTCCATGGAGTTCATGTATGTCTGACCTCCTTGCGCAACCGCTCAAAGAGAGCTGGCGCTTCCAGGGCCGTTCTTGCTGTTCCGTCCCCTCCCACTTCGCGCACAAGTTCGGGCCTCATGGCAAAGACCGCACCGCCAACGGCCAGTTTGAGGCGGCCATCGAGTTTTCTGGCATCCAGTTCCTGGCGTATCCCGGCAATGTTTCTAGCCGTCGTCAGCATCATCGCCGACGCTCCTATCACACACGCCCCGGCTTCGATGGCCCTGTCGGCGAAATCCACGGCAAGCACATCGCAACCCAGGTCGACGCTGTCCCAGCCTTCGATTCCCAGAAACGAGGCGACCATCGACCTGCCCAGCACATGGTAGTCATCTTCAACATTGCCCAGTACCGCAATCCGCGCAGGTAGCCCGGTTCCATCGTTTTCCGCGGCCGTCGCCTCATCAGCGGTACCGGCACCACGACGTGTGATGCCTTGCGTCTTGCCAAGCATCAGGAAATCCTCTGCTACCTTTCCCGCTACAAAACCCTGTGCCAGGGAGATACGGTCTGAAACCCAGCGTTCGCCCACCATGCGCAGTGTCGGCTCAAGAATGCTTTTCAAAGTGTCGTCATAGCCCCTTCTGCCTACCGAGGACGCGAGCAACCTTCTGGCCTCTGTGCGGTCGGCTTCTATGATGAGGCTGTAGAGGGGCGTTACCCATTCGGGAAGTACAAAATGGTTTTCCCCGGTAACCCAATTTC
>CAXZAJ010000126.1:0-10228 GCA_964293355.1 uncultured bacterium | reverse complement strand
CCGGCGCCAGCATCAATGGCAAGATTTTCGGCGCCTACTTCGGCGATTGCCCCATCGTCTAAATTGAAACCCAGGTGTACCCGGTCACCATCGTCTGGGATCCGCCGGCCGTCGAAGGCAGCCCAGATTCCCTGGTCGACAAGATCGAGCAGATAGTAAACCGCATCATAGGAGACCGGCGCGAAGGCGACCTGCTCGTGTTCCTGCCTGGTGAGCGGCTCATCAAGGACTGCATGGAGCGCCTCGCCATGAGCGAGACCCGCCAGCGCATCCTCATCGTGCCGTTGTACGCCAGGCTCGGCAAGGACGAGCAGGAACGTGTTTTTGACAAGGCCCCGTTCGGCAAGAAGAAAGTCATCCTCTCAACGAACATAGCAGAAACGAGTGTTACTATCGACGGCGTCACCAGCGTCATAGACTCCGGACAGGCCAAGCTCAACTTCTACAATCCCAAGACCTATACCGCCAGCCTCGTCCAGGTTCCCGTTTCAAAAGCCTCGAGCAATCAGCGCAAGGGCAGGGCGGGCCGCACCGCACCTGGCTATTGCTACCGCCTGTATACCCGAGACGATTTCGAGAACCGGTCGCTCTTCACGATGGAAGAAATTTACCGCACGGACCTCTCCGAGGTGGTACTGCGCATGGCTGAGCTCGGCATTACCGACTTCGAGCGCTTTGACTTCATATCAAAGCCGCCGCGCTCCGGTGTGCTCGGCGCGATGGACGTGCTCAATCTGCTGGAAGCCTTCGAACCGGACCGTAGCCTGTCAAAGGTAGGTCAGATGATGTGCGCGTTCCCCCTCCTGCCGCGCCTGTCACGCATGATCGTTGAATCGATACTCAAGTACCCCGACGTCGTGGAAGAAGTAATCATCGCCGCGGCCTTCCTTTCCACTTCGAGTCCGTATGTCCTGCCGCCCGGAGAGGAACTTGAAGCCAGACGTGCCCACCACGCCTTCCGGGATCCAGCGGGTGACTTCATGTCGTACCTCAAGATGTACCGTACCTTTGGCGAAGCCAAAAACAAGGCCAAATACGCCGAGAAGAATTATCTCGACGAGCGTACACTGCTTGAGATTGCGCGCATCAAGGAACAGATAGAAATGATAGTACATGACCTCGGCGTGCCCATCTCATCGGGCGGTTCCACCGAGGATTATTTATGCGCCGTCAGCCGTGGGCTCATTCAGTTCGTCTGCGCCAGACAGGACCGCGGTACATTCCGCACGCTGATGGACGAACGGGTACAGATACACCCGAGTTCGGTCATGTTCAAGGAAAACCCCGACTTCATCGTCGCAGGAGAAATCGTAAGGACGACCAGAATGTATGCGATGAGCGTGTCGCCTCTGCAACGCCGCATGCTGGCAAAAATATCACCCATAGTCGCTGAAACGCTGCTCAAACAGAAACCGGCCGCAGCGCCAGAATATCCGGCCCGAGGTCGCGTCGCGGCAGCAAGGCCCGTCAGGGAAGAACGACCCAGGCTCGAGGAAGCCCGCGACTTTACCAACCGCGTCAAGATCGGCGGCGAGACCTTCGACCTCGTGGCCGAGAAGAAGCGCAAGAAAGCAGTACTTGCGTGGGACAGTTTCAAGCGTGCCCGGGAAGGCCTCCCTGCAGACGCAGGCCTCGCCTACAAAGGCATGCTGGGCGTCGTTACCGTCGGGCACAACCGCATGCTCGACGGCGAGAAACTCGAGACGATACTCCGCATAGCCCCCTGGCTTGATCCGGAGAACGACCTGAAACGAGAGTGGCCCCGCAAGAAGCAGTTCAATGTCAACGAGGACCTGGACGGTCTGGTCGTCGTGCTGGACCATGTATTGCAGACCGCCTACTGGAAGCCCAAGAATCCGGAACTGGGTTTTGTGGCCATGTTCACCGACACCGCCGGCACCTACTGGTTCCGCGTGTCACGCGGCTTCCATACGGCCCTCAACGAGAGCCTCGCTAGCCTGGAATACCTCGTTGATGAAATATCCGAGTTGGCCACGCCCGAGCAGAAGGAAAAAGTGGGAGCCTTGTACAGGCAGCTCAACGAATTCTTTGCATGATTGAAACTCAGCAACATGCTGAGTTTCAATCATCGAGCACGGGCTTCTGCTCTTCTGTTGGCACAGCCTCTTCTTCGAGCCTGTCCTCGAATTGGATATCCTCCGAGACCGTTCCCTGGTCAATGAACCTGATCTGCCTGGCCTTAGGATAAATCTTGATCGTCAATTCATCCATCTGCCCGGGACCAAGGTTGAATTCAAATGAAGTTTTTTCGGCAAAAGCCCCTTCCTGAATCGCTGATGCCGGCACCTTGAGGGTCCAGTGTCCCTGCTTCAGTGGAGGGAACATGAAGGATCCATCATCACTGGACAGGGCCTTCCGGGATCCGCCAGGTCCCTCAACGGTCAGGAGAATCCCGGCCATGCCTTGGGGGTCAACATAGGCCGGGGCCGCATCAATTCGCGTCTGCGAATAATTCTGGTCAAACCTATAAACGATGATGCGTCCCTTTATTGTTGACGCCTTGGTGACAAGGATGTTTTTTTCCACCGCCGAACTGTCGATCATTATTTCCATGGGCATGTTTTCTGCAGGAATAAATCCTGCGGGCAAGGAAGCAGGATCTATGTAGAGTCGCTGGACACCCGGGAACAGACTGTGGAACTGATAATGACCAAACGCGTCGGTAGCAGCAACGGAACTACCTATCCTCAACAGCACATCGGGCAAGGCTTTTCCTGTTTCTGCATCGGTTACCTTGCCTTCAACACGGCCTGTATTCTTCTTTACTGAAACAGGCATCTGCAGTGGTGAGGAATACCCGATGGTAACGCTGAAATCTTCTTTCAAACCAGAAATTCTTGAAGGCCCGTACGTGGCGGTAATTGCCAGGTCAGACTGATCGGGAAACAGCATGTTCATTTTGAGTGAAAGAGTATCTGCACCCTGATAGAATGATTGTTGGGAATTTACCGTGCGGTACATGGCAGACACACCGGTTCTGCTGTTGAGTTTCTTTTCCCAGGTCAGCGCAACATCGGAGTTGGGTACCTTGGTGCTTTCAGCGTCCCTGAAAACAAAGCCCAGACTGGCCTTTACATCACCGAGTGCCCCAGCTTCAAGGTTGAAGGAAGTATTCAGGCGTTCTGTAAATGTTCGATATAATTCTGCGTAATCGTACCGGGTACCGATTTCATAGGATACCCCAAAATCCACTGCACCTGTTTTCTGTTGCATTCCAATCCGGAAGCTTTCCCTCTCAGCAAAATAGGCAGGCATTTCTTCGCGTTTACGTTCAGCGTTGCTCAGGAAGTCAGCTGATATTCGTGTACCTTTTGTAGCTGACCTTGACAACCCCACCTGCGATGAATCCAGCCTGTCAGGAAAGACTTGGTAGAGTCTGTTTTCCCTGCTGCTGATCATGGCATTGAGCTGTACTGTCCGCATTGGGCTAAACGTAAATGAAGCAATAGCCTGACCAATATCCTCTATCGATCCGCGGTACAAAGGGTCTGCACGCAGATACTTCAAAAAATAAGAAAAGTTGTCTGTCGAACCGCCAAGACTGGCAAAGAGCGCATCATCGGAACGGCGCTCGGTCGATGATGCATATTCCCACTCAAGCCTGTTGCCGGACGGTGTCAGGAAATGACCTTCAAGGCTTCCGGCAGACCATCGTCCATCATCATCGGCATCCATCACATTGAATGCTGCCACGCCCCAGTCCTTGAACCGATAGTTGATTTTACCGCCAGAGCGGGTCTCGTTTCTGCCGTCAAGCAGGTTGTCCATGGTAAACGCCGAGAACGTGAGCGGACCGAATGTTTTTGAAACTGAAACACCGGTACCATACTGAGACGATTCAATCAGGGGCGACAATGAAAAGAACTGGGTTCCAAGGGCAGTGGAATAATCCGTTCCCGTCACTTTAATGAAATACTCATGCTGATCGGCAATCAGGGTTCCAACTCCGGTCAGAGGTTGCCGAACCTGAAAATACAGCTGGGTTGACTCGGATTCATCGAGATATCCCTGCCCTGTAATCTGGGCCTGCAGGCCGTACACATCGGATGCTCCATGCTGGAATACACCTTGTGCACTGACTTTACCCGGGATGTAATTGTATCTGGATTCCTTTCCGGTAGTCCGCGGAATAATATCGACGACTGAAGTGGATGAGGCTTTAATGAGTTCATCCTCTACCGCTCTGAGGTCGAGCACCACGATGTTTTTTACCTGGGTATACAGGTCCAGTGGCGTGGCTATGATCACAGCCAGTCTTTTCGTTTCACCAGGCAGCAGTGCAAAGCGTGTGGCTTCCAGCCGTATATCAAATCCTGCACTGCTACTTGCCTTTGCGTCAGCGGTCAAGCTTACATTGCCATCATTGGCGCAGGCAAAAACGACCCGGTACGCAGCACCGGCCAATAAATAATCGGGTTGTTCCAGAAGGGTAGTGCGAAGTTTCATTACCGGAAGAATCTTGAACGGCATGGCCAATTCCGCGAATCCGCCCCTCGCTGCCTCAAGTCTGAGGATTCCCGAGTAATCTCCCGCTACGGCATTCGTGGGTATCTTGAAACTGACGAGCAGCAGATCGGTGCCCGGTCTCTGGAAGTTGAGCACCTGGCTGCCACTTAAAAGCCTGAATCCGCTTGGTAGCTGAATTGTCGCGGTGAACTCGGCTGGACCCGATCCATTGTATGTAACAACGATACGGCGTACGACAACGCTACCCGGTTTGTACGCAGGAATTTCCGCGTTATTTTCAGCCAGCGTAACGGGTATGGTAGCCGCGAACAATCGTACAGGCAGGAGTATTATCAGCAAAACGACAAGAGGCAGGGATCTCACTCCGAGATGACCAGATTGTAGTTTCCACCAAAGAGATCATCCCCACCGCAGTCAGCCACAAGAAGTGCTTTATAGTAACCCGCGGCAAGACCCGCAAGGCTGATGCTCTTCCGTATTGAGGTATCAGGATATGTTCTGAATTTTGATCCACTCAATGTCGTTACATGGTCACCTTCAAGGCTGTATACCTCGATGAAGACATTGCCATTGAGCCATCGGGTTCCCGTATTGGTCACATCTACAGAAAAGGAACGGCCTTCTTCCGTGGATATGATTTTGGTATTTGAAAATTTCAGGTCGGATTTTGCCTTTGCAGTAAAGTCAGAAACAATCTGTATTCCATAGCGCATTACTTGCTTTATTGAAATTGTAGGAACGTCGCTTTCCGCTACCGGTGCGTCCTCGGGTATGCCTTCAACAAAAATGATTGACCAGTAGGTTCCCGCGATGGTGCCGGAGGCTGGAATGTCGAGTGAATATTTGATATCGCCAATTTCACCGGGTGCAAGCACCGCGGTAGAAGCGGACAGGGTAATCCACGCCGCGTTGGAGCGTGGCAGACTGCCCGCATCCAGGTACCCGGTCTTGCCGTCCGCGCTGAAGGTATAATCCTGGATGTAGACCTTGGCCTGCGCTGTATCAGTGCCAGAATTTTTAAGGGATATGACACCTTCGTATTTTTCACCGGGAGTTGATTCCTGATAACGGGTCAATGAGCCAACGATGCTGATCTGCGCCGATACCGATGCGGCGAGAAGTGTTCCGATAAAAACCAACAACGGGATTCGCTTGAGCATGGTGACCTCTTGTCAATTGTCTACGATAGTAAATACCAGAGTAGCGGCATAGGTATCAACGGGTATGAGCACCGAGACTCCATCGAGCCTGAGTTGTATCGGGATAGCGCTTCTGTTGCCAGCACCTTCAAAGAATACCTGGTCGGTGGCGGTGAGAACGAGAGGCAACACGTTGCCGCCGTTGATCGTCCCCGTGCCGGTTCCTGCCGCGGTTCTCAGGACACTCAGGCCGAGGCCGCCCTGCCACAGGGTGTTTTCCTTGCGTACCAGAATTTGCCAGGCATCAGTATCGCTGAGCATGCCAGTCACAGTTATGAGTACGGCATCAACCGGACTGCTGTGCTCCGGGTTGAAGTTACTGCCGGCGCCGCCGGACAGGTCATTCTGGTCTATGATAAAACCATAACCGCCAGTAACGGTAACTCCAGCTGCAAAAACCGCCGGGAGACCGGCGGTAAAAAAAATACAACAAAGCATCACCCGAGCAACAATAGTTACTGGGCCTGCTTCCGACTTTTTTAACATTCAGAGAAGTGTATAGAGGATTGTATAGGTAGCTGAGCCTTGTGTAGACATTTCATTAAAAGTTGCAGCGTCAATGGACAGAGTGTAGTAAATGGCAGGTCCTTGTGTGTCACCATTTCCTGTTGCACAACTGGTAATACCTGTTATCAAATCTGATGGAGTATCTGCAGTAGAACCAGACGTGATCGTAAGTCCACCAGCGACAGGGGTACCCAAACCGCCCGTACCAGTTGGAACTGCAGCCCAAATATCCAGCTTTAGACCTTTGGGCATGATTGTATCACTCTGAGCTTGAATTTTCATAGTTGTGGCAGGCGCTACTATTACAGTATATCGCAAATATGTAGGTCCGTTGGCTGAAGTGATTGATGGTAGTTTACCAGCCGCATTGGGGCCTGCAGGATCGTCAATAACAAACGTTATAGTAGTACCGGCAGTTTTAACAGCAAGAAGCGCTACAGCCTTAATTTCAACAGTGACAGGCGCAGTTGTCTGAGCTGAAAGACCCGATACTACCCCGAATAGTACAATCACCAGAATCAGAAAACTTTTCATCTGCCTCATATGTTCCTCCATGAACGAGCAATCTTCATACTATATCACGGCATTTCAATTTCAACAAATATCTCCAAAATATTTGAAGCAATGCCTACTTAGGGGTGGATATATTGACGACCAGGCCATAATGGATGCCAAAATCGGCATCCAGCTGTCCATTCAGGTTGAGGCCGAGCACCAGGCGCTTGTCCAAAGCATAGAGTATCCCAACTTTGAGGCCGTACAGGTAGCTGACATAGCGTTCTTGTTCGGGGGCTACCGTTGAGGTGGCACCAATTACCGACTCGGTAATGATGACGCCAGCAGCATAAATCCCCGAAAGTCCCATGCGAAGGGTCAATCTTTTGAGCAACGCAACGTCACGGAACAGGTCCACCGCGGCCTGGTAACCGGTGCCCGTGCGTATGAGTTCAGCGGTTTCAAGGTAGTCACTGGTCGTATTGATCTTTTCGTAGACGCCGGTCAACAGGAACGATATGGGAATAACGTCGTCCTGGGCTATGATCGGAATTCCAACCCGCCCGCGCAGCATCGATTGCTGCATCGGAAGCTCGCCGAGTGTACCCGGCTTGAGGTTCCAGCCAACTCCCAGATACAGGTACTTTTCTATGACGGTGCCGGCATCGATGAACAGACCTTCCATAGTCGTGCCGGTCATGCCGACACCGAGGGCAAACTGGTTGCCGCCACCGCCTGAGGCCGTGGACAGCGACTGGGCTACTGCAAAAGGGCTGGCCATTGTGGCGAGGAGTAGTGCAAGGTAAAAACGGTTGGGCTTGTTCATAATCCTCTTCTTTGCACGGAAAGGATATGAGCATGAGCCGATATCGTCAAGGCAAGCTTTTAAGTGTCGCCTCATGCACGTTCAGGCTTTTTGATGAATTTCAGTTCCCGCACCGGCCTGCCATCATTGATGGCCCGCTGCTCAAATTTGGTCACGGGCCGCCAGGGTTCCCGTTCCGCCCAGCGCTCAAATGCATTGACAAGCGATGGTTCTGCCGAGAGTACCTCGAGCGTGGCCTCGGCGTATTCTTCCCAATCGGTGACATAGTAGAGATAGCCACCTGCCTTGAGCCTGCTCGCCATCAGGCGCACGAAGTCGGGGTTCATGATGCGGCGCTTGTGGTGGCGCTTTTTTGGCCAGGGATCCGGAAAGAATACATGGAATCCGTCAACGGATTCAGGTGCCAGCATGGCATCAACCACTTCTACTGCGTCGTGCCTGCAGACCCGCAAGTTCGCGATAGCTCTTGAGTCGATTTCAGACAGCAATTTACCGACGCCCGGCGCATGAACCTCAAGCCCGAGGAAGGCCGTCTGGGGCAGGGCTTCGGCGATGGTGGCTGTTGCTGTTCCCATACCAAATCCAATCTCAACGATGAGGGGAGCCTCATGGCCGATGATGGCGGACGAGTCGAGTTTGCGTGAAGGATCCCAGTCTATGCCATAGCGGGCATAGAGGTGTACCAGTGCGTCCTTCTGCATGTCAGTCATGCGACCGGAGCGTATGACGTAGCTGCGTATGCCCACATCGCGGGCTGACAAGGGGCCGTTCAATCCGGCAGGCGAATTTTCCATGAGAAGAATCCTGTCTCCGCCTTGGGGTCGTACCCGTAGGCGGCAATGAAGTCGGGACCCGTTCGCCATTGGCCCTTGGGCCAGAGCGCGTCAAGCGACGTGGTTCCTTTGGATATCGGGGCCGTCAGTACGACGTTGTCACCCGAATCAAAAAAAAATGCCGTGTTCACGGAATATGCTGAATCAAGCACGACACTGGTTCCAGCTAATCTGATCACTGGAACCTTGTAGCCACTCGTTTCAGGAGCGTTCAGTATAAAGGTGCGCTCCGAGCGCTCGCCGGCCTTGTCTACGAGCACGAGACGATATTCGCCTCGGGGAATCGAAGGGCCGGGCGCGTCGAGTGCGTTGGAACCAAGCCAGATGCTTGAGCCCTCTTCGCTGCGCTGCCATGCATCGGGGTCCAGACTCCAGCTCAGTTCTTCTCCGTCATGCACGATGTACAGGTACTCGATGTCGTCTATGCCATCCTTGTCAGCGACTGAAGCGAAGATTGACAAGCGCTCATCCTTGCCGCCCTCGGCATCGGTTGCAACCACGACCAGATGCGCGCCGGTCGACATGAATTCAGGAGGAGAAACCGAACAGGCCGCGACAAGCACGAGATACGCGAGGAGCGCGCACTTCATTACAAAGGCTGTACCCGTGGATAGTGTATCCAGGACGGGATGCCTGGTTCCTGTCACGTATCCAGTTCCGACAGTGCGGCCACGACGGCAGACAGACTGGAATACTCAGCATTTGCCCGTTCAGCAAGGTTCCTGAGCAGCCAAACGCCGCGCGCCTTTTCTTCGAGTCCCTGTACGAGGGCAAAACGCGCGCCTTTCAGTTCGGCCTACGCGAACTGCTGGCCCGGCTTTTTTACATCAGGGAAAACTTCACAGGCAAGGCCCGCGGCTCTGAGTGCCGCGCCGGCAGCCTGGTATTCCGCGCCGAGCGCAGGGTCCGTATTGACAACAAGCACACGCGTGTAGCCTGCCGGTTTGGCAGCCTTTCCGATGGCCTCGAGCGCGGCGAGCAGCCTGTCCAGCCCCACTGAAGCTCCGACGCCAGGCAAGCGCTGCTTGGTGTACAGCGAAGCAAGGTCATTGTAACGACCTCCAGAACAGACCGAGCCTATTTCAGGTATCTCGTCGATGAAGGTCTCGAACACGACGCCGGTATAGTAGTCGAGTCCCCTCGTGATATTCGGAGCGAGCCTGAGTGACGATGCCAGCCCACATGCGTCAGCCATGGCGAATATTTCACCAAGACGGTCGGAATCGGGATTCGGGCCGCCCGCTATCCTCGTCATACGCTCAAGGGTGGCCTCAAAGCCTTCGCCGGCGCGGATGAACTCGAGCACTTCGTCGGCCGCGCTTGCACCTGCCAGTTCCGCCAGGAGTCGCTTCGTTTCATCGACACCGATCTTGGAGAGCTTGTCGACGATGCGCAAGGCTTCCACTGATTTGTCTGCGATGCCAGCCTTCGCGAGGAACCGATTGAATACGCCGCGGTGATTGACGTTGATGGAGGTGCCCGGTACTCCGAGGGTCTTCATCGCGGCCGCGATGGGGGACAGGATATCAAAATCCGCCGCGGCGGGATCCACCCCCCCGATGTCAGAATCGCACCGCAAGAAGTCTCCATAACGTCCGCGTTGGGTATTTTCGCCGCGCCAGACCTTGGCCATGTGGTAGCGCTTGAAGGGCAGGTACAATTCACCTACGTGTTCCGCCATGAAACGTGCCAGCGGTACGGTGAGATCGAAGCGAAGCGCAACGTCGCGGCCACCATTGTCGCTAAAGCGGTACACCTGTTTTTCGGTCTCGCCGCCGGCTTTTCCCAGCAGTATTTCCGCGTATTCAAGTGCGGGCGTGTCGATGGGCACGAAGCCAAAGCTCCTGAATGTCGAAGTAAGGGCTTCGAGAAGTGCCGCG
>CAXZAJ010000125.1:0-10397 GCA_964293355.1 uncultured bacterium | reverse complement strand
GCCCACGGCCCCAGGTAATCGGCCAGCCAGGCGCAGGCGCCTTCCAGTTTAGATCGTATGACGAAACACGATTCGGGGGCGTAGCCTACGAGCATCTTGATGGCATCGGTAAGGCTCTCGTTCTTGGCGAAGCTGGAGCTGGCCGCGTCGAACATGGTGGCGCGCACGCGATGGAACAGCGCGGCATTGCGGAAGCTCTCCCGCGTTCGCGTGGAATTCTCAAGGAAGATCATGTAGGCTGAATAGTCCGGGTCCGCTATCCTGAAACCCTCCGCGGCGCCGCCTGCCGCCAGCTCGGCCTTCAGCTCGCGTGCCTTGCGGTACAGGTACCGCTGTTCGTCGATAGAAAGATCACCCACCACCCCGATAGACCTGCCCTTGAACCGCCCGTTCCTCGTCATCTCATACCTCCTTGCGCGAAAAAAAAGCGGAGAGCATTTCTGCTCTCCGCTAAAAAATACTTACCGTTTTATCTCCGAAGCGGTGGTCAACGCCTCCGCTTCCAGGATCAGGAACCCTCCGGAAGGTCCCTGAACGACCAATCGCCCTCCGGATGGCGTCACGGAAGTCCACCGCGTTACCGGCGCGGAACTGGCCTTCAGCTCCAGCGTCGCCGGGTCGAAGCGCCCTATAGCCCACCCGGCATCCTTCTTGACGACTGCGTATATGGAAGTTCCGATCTTCCAGAGCATCGTATCGGTGAACACGTCGTCCTTGCCCTGCACGACGTCGGCATAATCGGCCTTGGCGATGCGGACCAACCGCACGGCGCCTCCCGCTCCGGTAACCTGCCCGGCCACCGCGATGAAGGCTTCGCCCGCGTCGATGCTGGTATTGGCCTTGATCGTGTTGAGGGTGCTTTTCCTGAGCACTTCGCCGGTCTTCAGGTCAACGAGGACCAGCCGCGAGAACGGCAGGTTTGGATCGACGAGTTCGAACAAGGGCACCGCGTTGGCTTCCTTGTCGGCGGCTGCGGTCACCGCTTCCTTTATGGCTTCTTTCTGGTCGCCGGCTATGGCGGCGCGGTCAGCGGCTATCTCGGCATCCTTGGCGGTAGAGGCTTCCTCGCGGGCTGCCAGTTCTGCCTTGTCGGCCTCAACCTGGGCTTCACGCGCTGTTATGGCGGCTTCTTCTTCACGGGCTTTTTCCGAGACGGCTATGCTCGCTTCCTGATCCGCGCCTTTCGCGGCGGCAGCGCCCGTGGCATCCCCGGGTGCTGTTTCGCCACCGGCAGCAGGCGTACCTGTCGTCGCACCAGCGGCATCGGCAGTTGTGGTGCCAGCGGCACCTGGAGTACCCGCCGTTGCAGCCGTCGCAGCCTTTTCGGCTTCGATACGAGCCTTCTCGGCGGCGATCGCGGCTTCCTCACGGGCGATGCGCGCCTTTTCTGCTTCGATGGCGGCTTTTTCTTCTTCCTGGCCGCGCTCTTTCAGGTCAACGACATCCCGGCGCTCTTCGACTCCGGCTGTCGGCGACTCGTCCTTGAGGCTTTCTATGGTAGGCTTGTCGGTGATGGAGGTCGTGTCGATGGAACCGAGCACTCCGGCGCCGGCGCGGCTGGTCAGCGGGATGACTATCCGTGAGCGGCCCGCCCACTCGTCCCAGCGGACAGAGAGCCCGGCATGCTCGGGGGTAAGTTCTGCCATGACGACGGGCTTGTACTTGCCACCGAAGTAGTCGATCTTGCCGCGGTACACGGCATTGTAGATGGTTATGAATACGGACAACGTGTCCGCATCCTTGGCCGAGTAGCCGTACGCAGTCTCCAGGAAGCCCGCAACGATGCGCCTGAGGTTCTTTATATGGTCAACCCGCGCGCCTTCTCCCAGGATGATGATGTCAGCGTCAAAACCGGTCTTGACTGCCGGATCTACGGCATGGATGACCATGTAGCGGCCGACCTCGCCGGACCGTACGACACCCCGCTCAACGGCTGATCCGAGGGTCCGGCCTATGCCCCGGATGGACTCGGCTGTTTCTATGACGTCGTGAGGCCCTTCATAATTGATGAACTCGATAGCCGAAGCCTGAACGGCAGCTACTTCAGTCTCCGCGACATCAAGAGCCGCGGCCGCAAGGGTCAGGCAAAGCGCGGCAAGAACCGCGAGCCCCATTCGTTTTTTCATCCCGTTTCTCCTCTTGGCTCAGGTGGCCTTGGCTCATCCGGAAAAGGGTACCTTATCGGGGCCGGGAAACGCGTTTGAGCGCGCTTTCCGCCATTGACCGTAGATCGCGGGGATAGTCCCCGCCGGAGATCCGCACGAGGGCCAGAATCCCCGATTTGTCGTCAAGCGCTCCGCTCGCGCGGTACAGCGCATCGATGGCATCGACGATGGCACCTGCGGTGCGCACGTCAAGCCGCCGCTCGGTAGCCCTGGCAAAAGCCTCCAGCGCTTCACCGTCCGGATCAAGGCCGATGGCCGCTACGGCTGCTGCCGCGGCAGCGCGCACGCCCGGCTCGGGGTCGGTCCTGAACACCTCGACGAGTACTGGAACAGCCTGCGGCAGGCCCAGCCGGCCCAGGAGTCCGCACGCATACACCCGCGGCAGGGTTCCGCTCGGCGTCGGCCCGACACCGACTGCACCGATTCCGAACGGCGCGTCAAGCTTTCCGAGCGCCACGGCCGCCAGATACAGCGAAGCCTGTCTGACCGCTGTGCCTATAGTACCCGATTCCATGGATTTTTCAATATCATTGAGGCGCTCCATGGCAACAGAATCGTCATACGGTGCGATCGACCAGAGGGATTCTTCCTTTGCAACACGATTTATCGCTTCAAAGTCGAGGGTTGGCAAGGAAGGAGGAGCCAGTGCGACGAGCGGGCGCTCGAAGCGGTAGGCGTAGAGTATCCAGTCGGCCCCGCCCGCGAACACGGCACCGGTCGGCGCTATGGCGGGCGAGGAAACGACATTGGAGAGCCTGAGCGTCCTGAAGATTGAGCCGTCGGAGCCATAACTCCACACGGTGGATCTGGTGAGCACGACGACACGGCCCTCGAACGCGGCCAGGGTTGCCTGCCCGCTGCCGAGCCGTATCGGCGTCCGCCAGCGTTCCCGGCCATCAACATCCGTGGCCAGCAGGGTGCCGTCCGCGCCGAGCGCGTAGAAGCCGTCATGCGAGGCGGCAGCAGCCAAGGGTTTTGCCCCCAACCGGGTGACTGGTTCCTGGAGCATGGGCACAAGGCTGTCTGCTTTTGAATCAGGCTGAAGGACGACGCAACTCCCGTCTTCACGTGCCGCGCCCAGCCTGCCGTGGGCCCCCGCGAGCGCAACGCCCGCCGAGTCCAGTTCAACGGCCAGCGGGCTCCCGCCATCAGCCGGAAACAACAGCACCGCACCATCAGCCAGCCCGATGCCTGGCCCGCCTTCCGGGCCTATGACGACAGGCGCGCTCTGGCTTGCGGGCAAGGAGCTTGTCCACAGGCGGCTGCCGTTAGGTGCATAGGCGGAGAGCCCGCCGCCGGCCACCACGAACAACCGCCGGTCTGACGAAAACACGGGAGCCGAGGCCGGCGTGGCGCCGAGGTCCACGCGCCAGACTTCCTGGCCGGCCTTGTTGACGAGGGCGATACCGGTGCTGCCCCCGGATATGGCGGCGCGACCAAAATCGTCACAGGCTATGAACGCTGAACGGCGGTCGGGCAGGGTCCGCTTGCCGATGGCGACGCCGTCGATGGTCAACACGTACAGGGTCCTGGAGTCGGAGAGGAGCCAGGCCCTGCCTGCGCCGAGGGCGGGGCCGGCGGTGACCACCCCTCCGACCGGAAAGCGGAACAGGGCTTCAGCCTCGACCGTGCTGCCGGCCCCGGGCACGGAATTACCGGCAGGACCAGCACTACCTGCGGGGGCGGACTGCGCGAGGCAGGGTGCCGACAGGAGGGCCAGGAATGCCAGGAGGACCAGCAGGGTCAGTGCTGCCGGAAGCCGCCTAGTCGAGCCTGAACCGCACATAGCTTTCTACGTGTGAGGTCTGGGGATAGAAGTCGAAAACGGTAGCGGATTCCACCACATAGCCCGCGGCGACGAGTATGCCCGCGTCGCGGGCAAGCGACACGGGATCGCATGAAACATAGCCGATGAAAGACGGGCGCGAGGCCACGAGCCAGCCTCGAACCTGCGCCGAGACCCCGGCCCGGGGCGGGTCAACGACGACATAGTCGAAGTGCTCCCGTGCCTGGGATGACTTTGTCCAGTCCTCGATGCTGGTGGCGGCGTAACTGGCTGCCTTGCCCACATTGGCACAGGCATGTGCAAGCGAGCGCGGTTCCTGTTCCACACAAGTCAGGTGTTCAAAACTGTCTTTCAGGAACGAGCCAAACAGGCCCACGCCGCAGTAGAGGTCGGCGGCCCGTGCTCCGGACAGCCCGGAGCAGACCGCCGGCACCAGCTTTTCAACCATGTCCAGATTGCTCTGGAAGAAGCCTCCGATATCGAAGCGCAACGGCTTTCCACAGATTTCAACGGTAAGGTCGCGGTCCTGGCCCTGCAGGAAAGTCCGCTCCTGGTATCCAAAGGCCACGAATCGGTCTTTGCCAGCCAGAATTCTGTCCAGAGCGGGCCGGTTTGGGCTGTCTGCCTGTTCCTGCAGCCAGCGCGCGAGCGGGGCGGCGAGGATGGGGCAGGTCCGTACACCAAGCACGCTGGACGACGAGCGCCTCGTGTAGCCTACCTCGCCGGAGCGGGCACGGTGGAACTGGGCGCGGTTGCGGTATCCCAGGGACCGTGAAACGACGAGGCCAAAGTCTGCGCCTTCAATGCCGCCCGACCGTCGCCAGGCATCCCTGGCCAGATCAAGCCTGGCTTCCAGCTGCGCCTCATACGAGAGGTGCATCAGGTTGCAGCCACCGCACTCGCCATACAGCGGGCAAACCGGCTCGATGCGGTCCGGGCCGGGTTTCAGGATCTGCTTTATTTCGCCGCGCAGGTAGCCTGGCTACACGTCGACGATACGCACCGCCAGTTCGTCGCCGGGAGCGGACAGGGGCACGAAGACGGTGCGGCCCTCATGCCGGCCCATGCCGTCGCCACCAGGCACGATTCTATCTATCAACAGGTTCATGATCTCGGCTGATTGCGCCACGGGCTACTCCTTGCGTTCCGGCCGATATACCGCTGACTCGACGCGATTGGCCGCGACCACCGTAACGATGAAGGAGCCCAATTCCGTCTCGGCCTGGTCACCGGGTACGGGAATGCGGTCCAGCGCCCAGGCGATGTAACCGGCCCCCGTCTGCACATACGGCAGGCTCGGCGGCTCGCCGCCGGAAATCTCGGCGAGCACGGCCAGCGGCAGGTCTCCGGAGACCAGGTACGAGCCGTCAGACCGCTTCTCTATGCGTTCGCGGGGTTCTTCCCCGGAATCCTCGTATATCCCCCCGACGATTTCTTCTACGATATCGCGCATCGTCACGAGGCCTGCAAGTCCGCCGTACTCGTCGATGACGACGGCGAAGGTCTCCTTGCGTTTCTTGAAGAGCGCGAACAGGTCGCCCATGGTCTTATTGGGCAGCACGAACAGGGGTTCGTCCATGATCTCTGAAAGCGGCTTCGAACCATTGCCGGCAAGGACAGCTACGACCGCATCGCGGATTGATACGAGACCTACGATATTTTCGCTCTCGGTCTCGTATACGGGTACGCGGGAGACTTCGGCGGCGGAAGCCAGTCTGCAAGCTTCTTCGGCCGTGGTCGCCGCATCGAGGCTGAACACGTCCATGCGGTGCGTCATGACCGCCTGGACCGTCGTGGCTCCGAGACGGAAGACGTTCTTGACCATGCGACTCTTGGCGTAGTCGATGATGCCCATGTGTTCGGCTATGGACATCATTTGCACCATCGTCTCCATGGACATCTCTTCCTTGCTGGGTTTTCCAAAAAACCTCGTGATGAAGGAACTGACGAAATTGACGACTATGACTGCCGGCTTGAGCACATACGTGCAGACGAGCAGCATTGGCGCAAGGGCCGACGCTACCGCTTCGTTGTGGGATATGGCGATGCGCTTGGGGGTCACTTCACCGATGATCAGTATGACGAAGGTCAGGACGCCGGTAACGATACCCAGGGACCAGTCGCCCCAGCGTGCCAGTGCCCACTGGGTGGCGAGGGCCGAGCCAAAAATGTTGGCGATGTTGTTGCCGATAAGGATGGTGGAGATCATCTCGTCGGGCTTGCGGGCCAGCTTCTCCACGATCAGGCCGCCACGACCGCGCCGCTTGAGGGACTCGATCTGAAACACGGTAAGCGATGTAAAAGCCGTTTCAACGGAAGAAAAGAGGGCGGAAAATACAAGGCAGGCAAGAACACCAAGCAGGGAGGCGGTCACAGGCGGCCTCCGTCGCCCCGAGTCGGGTAAGGGTCATCCATTTAAAGCGATCCTATACGATAGCCGGGTATAGCGCAAGCATCAAATCTCGCACTTCCGGCCTTGCATGTCCAGATCATCGCTTGAGCATCTTGATGATGTACAGGCGGATGTATTCTTCAAGCGCCTGGTGGTTCCTGATACGGAGCAGGTTTGGCCGGTCAGCCAGGCTCGCCGCAAGTGTTTCTATGCGCTCGGGCGTAAAGCTGGAAGGCCGCATGGAACGCAGTGAGGTGCGCAGGAAATCCCGTACCAGCGCGTTGATGTCTTCATTGAGGTTGGCCTTGGCCACAGGGTCAAGCAGGACGTTCCAGCGGGACGAGAGGACTGCCAGATACGATTCAAGGCTCTGCCCCTGTGGCACCATGCGCTTCTCGGCGAGCCTGGCCATCTGCCCGAATTCAGCGGCCCGTGCATTGACCGGACGACCGGCCGCGGCCGCGGTTGCGTCCATCCGTGGAGGCACGACCTGAGCCCGTTTTTTGGCTGCCCGGCGTTTCTCGCCTTGCAGGAAGAGCCTGAGTATCCACGAGACGACCGGCACATAGTACCAGAACGGCAGCAGCATCCTGACATCGGACAGGAGCCGCTTCCTGTCCAGATCCAGCAGCACGTCAACGCCGGCCATCCTGTCGCCGACGAAGCAGCGGTCCAGGTCCGCCGACGAATCCTTGGATCCGCGGAATTCCTGGTATACGAGGGGAGGTATCGAAGTCAGCAACATGGACCAGAGTATCGGAGCATACGCCTCGAGTCGCTTTTCAAGTTCAACCCTGAAGGAGGCGTCGTCATCCATGGCAGGCACGGTGCCAAAGTCCGACATCAGAGTGCGCCAATCACGGGTAATAAGTGACTTTACGGTAATCCTGGCTTCTCGCAATGTCTTGACGATGTACGGCGTAAGGGTTTCCTTGGCTATCAGGGTACCTTTTGCCGGCCCGGAACCGAGTATGAGCAACTCGGGCAGCGTTCCCTCTACAGCCTGGGTCGTGCGCTCCTTCAGCCAGGCTTCAAGTTCCTCGCGGGTATACTTGCCCAGCAAAGGCCTGCCCTGCCCGTCCCTGAATTCGACGATATCCTCCACCGAGTAGAGGTACGGAGGCTTTCGGACCAGTACTGACAGCAATTTGAACGCCGTTTCACGTTCCTGATCGTGCTGGGCCCGGTTCTTGTAATGGTTGTTGAACACATCGACAACATACGAGGCCTGCCAGGCGGCGATATCGTCGGGCATGGCATCACCCTTGCTGGACAGATCCTTGCGGATGGCCGTCGTCAGGTATGCCCAGAACGAGTAGGAAAAATCACCAGACCCCTGTTTCATCTCCTGCACGGCGTCAAACGGTCTGATCAGGATAGCCGTCATGCCGTCCTTTATCATCCGGTCTTTGCCCGAGAGGGCGCTGGCGAGCCGCTGCTGGATAAAATCCCTGTTGGAACCCTTGCGCAGGTAGTTCCTGATCTTGAGCACCGAGTATTCCAGGAGTTTGTCCCCGACCATCACGGACAATAAGATGATGGACTTGAGCCCCTCGGGGAACAGCAGGCGGTATAGCGGCACGGGCCTGTCGCCCTCGAAGGCCACCATGGTAGGCAGGTCAGACTCCACCGATACGGCCTGTATCCATTCCGGTGGTACCGACAGGCGCAGCGAATCTTCTTCAGGAAACGGAATATCCGGGTTCTCCTCCATACGGCGGTACTCGGAGTACACGACCTCGGTGAAGGCCTCCGGGAGGAATATCATGTCTATGCGGTTTTCAACTGCCTGAAGCGAGATGCGGCCATCACGTGCAAGCTGGAACAGTCGCGGGATCAATATGCCATCAGGGTGCAGGGAAAGGTCCCTGTAGAAGGGATCAGACTGGTCATAGGACTTTGCCTGGCGCTGGATGGCCTGCGAAAACGCGGAATATTCCATCGCGTTCGTTTTATTTCTGGCGGCGAAGGTTTTAAGCAACTGGTAGGCGTCAATTTCCCGGGGCATAGGCACCATTCTATGTGAGCGATGTATTTTGGGCAATAAAAAACGGCCGGAGCCCTGAGGCCGCGGCCGTCCCGATGCGATAGCGCACGGTCACTTGCGGGTCTTATGCCGATTCTTTCTCTTCTTCTTCTTCCGCTTGTGAGTCGCTATCTTCTTGAGCTTGCGTTTTCTTCCGCAGGGCACAGTTGATCTCCTTATGGACTCTCAGGCCAGGAAAACCTGGCCCCCGAGTACGCTTAGCTAACGAAGAGGCTCCGCGCATTATGCACACCATGCGCGGTGGCGTCAAGGGCACGCCAGACATTGCTCAATGGCGCAGGATAGACAGGATGCGTTCAAGCACCTTCTTGCGGTCAAGCGGCTTGACGATGTAGCTCTTTGCGCCCAGAAGAAGGCATTTCTTTACGACATCTTCCTTGCCCAGCGCGCTGACCATGACGACGGCAGCGTTCTTGTCGTACTCGAGTATCTTTTCCAGCGCCGTGACGCCATCCATCTTGGGCATCGTGATGTCCATGGTGACCAGATCGATACCGGGAGACAGCTCCTTGTACCGCTCGAGCCCCGCCATGCCGTCTCCGGCGGTTCCGACGACGTCGAAACCCTCTGAAGTCAGTATCTGGCCGAGCTGCTTGGCGATGAACATGGAATCGTCGACGATGAGCACTCGATAGGGAAGACCGTCGGGTCTGAGACCCTCGGGTTTCTTGTCGTTGATGTTGGGCATGTCACTCTTGGCGATCATGGTCGTCTACGCTCCTTGGCGTCAGGCCGGACCAGAGTCCGATCGTGACGTTCGTAGAATTTATAGTCCATGAACCGGAACTCCGCAAGGGGGATACCCGGGCCCGGCACTTCTTTTAAAATGACGAAAGCCGCCCTGGCAGGCGGCCTTCATGCAATCGTCAGGCGTCTTGATCAGACGTACTTGACGACTTTGTCTGCCTTGAGGCAACGGGTGCAGACCTTGAGGGAAATGACGGTGCCGCCGATCATGGTCTTGACCTTCTGGATGTTGGGGCGCCAGGACCTGCGGACCCTGTTCTTTGACTTGCTGACGGTGTTTCCGAAAATCGTGCCCTTGCCGCAAATATCGCATTGTCGTGACATATCGTGTATCTCCGTTTTTTCAGTAGTGCTGTTCAGGGGCTTCCTGATGGAAACGATGTACCATGGGAAGCGGGTGGAGTATAGCCTGATGCTCCCGATCGTGTAAAGACCTCACGACAGTTCTATCGCGCTCCACCCATCATCTTTTCTGCCATTTTCTTGTTCTTGATTACCTTTTTCATCATCAGTCGCGATTTCTCGAATTTCTTCAGGAGCCTGGCGACTTCAGCAACCGAGGTTCCGGAGCCGCGGGCTATCCTGGAGCGGCGCGTAGGGCCGATGATCAGGTGGTTGAGCCGTTCCTTCTTTGTCATAGAGAGCAGGATGGCTTCTTCGTACTTTGTATCGACGCTGTCCAGCTGCTCGTCGGATATCTGGCCTGCCATGCCGGGCATCATGTCAACGAGGCTCTTGAGGGAGCCCATCTTCTTGACGCGGCGGAGCTGGTCCAGGTAGTCCTGCAGCGTAAAGGACTCGTCGGCCATCTTCTTCTCGAGGGCCTCCGCCTCGACCTTGTCGATGCTGGCCTGGGCCTTCTCCACGAGGGACACGACGTCACCCATGCCCAGGATGCGGCTGGCCATGCGGTCCGGATAGAAGGGTTCCAGGCCATCGGGGCGCTCGGAGACGCCGATGAACTTGATGGGCTTGCCGGTAATCGACTTGAGCGACAGGGCGGCACCACCGCGGGCGTCGGAGTCGAATTTGGACAGGATGACACCTGAGATGCCAACCTTCTCGTCAAAGGCCTTGGCTATGTCCACGGCGCTCTGGCCGGTCATCGAATCAGCCACGAGCAGGGCCTCGTCGGGCTGCACGAGATCGCGCATCCGGACGAGTTCGTCCATCATGGCCTCGTCTACCTGCATGCGACCGGTGGTATCGACGATGACCGGGTCGTAGAGCTCTTTTTTAGCCTTGGCGGGGGCCGCCCCT
>CAXZAJ010000124.1:0-10461 GCA_964293355.1 uncultured bacterium | reverse complement strand
GGGTGACGAGGAGGAAGGGCGGCCGGCCTTCGTCGGCGGGCAGGGCGCGGGCGTACTGGTCGGCCTGGTTGTGGGCACGCAGCATGGCCTTGTCCCAGCCCGAGGTGTCGAGCGTGCGGCCAGTCTGCTTGGCCTCGTAGAGTGCCTGGTCGGATTGGCTTATAAGCGTCTCGAGGTCGGGGCAGTGTGGTTCCAGTATCGATATGCCGATGCTGACGGTAATGTTCAAGTCAATACCATCGCAGGGGATGACCAGAGCCTGAATACTCAGCCGTATCCGCTCAGCCGCAGCTACGGCAATATCCCTGCCGGATTCAGGCAACATCACGATGAATTCCTCGCCGCCATACCGCCCGCAGAGGTCAGAAGCGCGCAACTCCTCGGAGAGGCAGTTGGAGAAGGCTATGAGCACCCGGTCTCCCGCTGGATGCCCATAGGTATCGTTTACCGACTTGAACAGGTCGATATCCAGCATGAGCACTGCAAGCGGCCGGCCATAGCGGAGAGCCCGCGAAAATTCAGCCGTACCGAGCTTGAAGAAATGACGCCGGTTCAAGAGCCCCGTAAGAGGGTCGGTGATGGCGAGCTGTTCGATGTCCCGGTACATGCGGGCATTGGCGATACCCAGAGCGCAGATCCGTATCAGCGACGGCACGAGGCCAAGGTACTGTTTGCGGTATTCAGGATAGGCCACGGTTTCCAGCTCGAGTATACCCAGAAGGTCACCCTTGTGTTCGATGCGGAGCCGTATCCTTCCATCCGGGTCGGGAGCAAGATCACCGCTGGACTGTATCAGCGACTGGCTTGACTCCAGGTCAGGCGCGGGAGCGGGACGCGCGAAACATTCTGTAACCCTGCCGCCGCATACCAAGGCGTAGACAATCCGCTGAGGGGCAAACAGCATGTCAAAGAGGTAGAACACCTGGTCTATGGTCTCGGCCTCGGAATTCATGTGTACGAGGTTGGCCATGAGGTCCAGCACCATGGCCTGGTCAGACTTCAGCCAGGTTTCCATTTTTGTTCTGGCCTGCAGGTCCTTGCTGGTTGCCGCAAGTCTAGTCTTCAGCACCAGGTTCAGGAGTACAAGGCTGAAGTGTTCCAGTCCCACGGCGACTATGGCTCCGGGACGAGCCACGTACTCGCAGAATTGGGCCAGCACAGCGGCGCTCCGCTCGTCGACTCCGGTATCAAGGAGGGCAAGAGCCTGCGTACTCTCGGCAAAGAAGGCCCTGGCGTTCTCCTGGTCAAACCCCCAGCGTTCGAGCTGCCCACGCCAGCCGGCCATCCAGCCCGGCGTCAGGACATAGGCCCCATCGCGGAACAGCTCGTCGAGCTTCCATGCATCGACGAGCAGGCCCATGCAGTTGTCTCCACGGTGGATGGTGAGGTTGGGCTCGAGGACCAGCAGATCGCGGTAGTTGGCGGGGAGGCAGCCGCCAGCCAGCAGTATGGTGTCATCGTTCTGGCTTGCCAGCCGGGCAAGCAGCGCATGCAGGTGCTCGGGCCGCTGCGGATGCCCACAGTCGGGCGAATAAGCCTCCACGACCACGTCCTGCAACCCCAGCAGGTCGATGGCGGCCTTGGTCTCCCGCAGGAAGTGTCCGCAGACAAGCAGCTTTACCATCGTTGCTCAATGACCGCCAGGCACGATGGGGTACCGGCCGGAGCTCCGTACGGTCTCCGAGATGGCATGCAGCACCTCATCGGTAACCTGCCAGGGAATATCACCATGGTTGTCCGACAGTATGAACCCACCGCCGGGAGCTGCCTTGGCGATAGCCATGTTCACTGCCGCGCTGGCTTCCAGAGGGGACCAGCGGCACATCTCAAGGGCGTTCAGGTTACCCACGACAGCCAGCTTGCCCCGGCATGCCGCCTTGATGTCAGCCAAGTCCTCGTCTGCGCTCACGCCCACGGCAAGCGTACCCGTAGCGGCCACGTCGTCGAGTATGGACAGGCAGCGCCCCGAGGCAAAGTGTACAGCCGCCGGCCCCTTGAAGCGGCTTATCGTTCTTCTGGCGAGCGGTTGCCCAAAACGGCGGTACAGGTCTGGAGGCACTATGGTAGGCGATGAGACCGGGTCAAAGTAGCAGATTGCCGTAGCTCCCGCGTCAAGCTGGGCGTTGGCCCATTCAACGCAGAACTCCTCGTTCAGCGCCAGCAGGCGCGCGAGGAGTTCAGGCTGGCCATACAGCAGGTTCAGGTAGCCTTCAAAGCCCAGCTGCATCACCGGCAGCGAGAATGGCGACATGACGACGCCCAGTATGGGAGCCTCGTTGCCGATGGCCGCCTTGAGGCCCCGGGTCGCTTCAAGCACTATCTGCAAGCCGCGAGAATCACGCACGCGGGGCGGTTCCAGCGACATGATGCCGGCAGCGCTCCGTATCGGCGGTTCCCCCGCGTTGGGAGGCCCGTCCTCGACGAACAGGGTTTCGCCCCCCCAGGCCGCGGCCTCTATCGCGGCGTAGAAAAAGCTGTACAGGCAATCAGAGCCGTACTTGGCCCGGAGCCGGAGCTGACCCTCCACGACGTGTTCTGCCCTGGAATAATAGTCCTTGATGCTCAGGCCCGTTTCCTTGGCCCCATGCGTCGTCGTAAGCAGGAAGAGCGGCACGCGGTCTGGCTCGGCCTTCAGCCCCAGCGCCGTAAGCACGCGTTCGAGCGAGGTCAGGCCCTTCATCGTGCACACTCCGCTGAAAGACGCTTTACAAGGGCCACCGCCCCAGCGGCGGTGTCTGAGGAACCATCCGCCCCCACGTCGCGCCAGAGCTCCTTGTCCAGCCGGAACGGCGCGCCGCCCACGGCCAGTATCACGCGGCGCCCGCTGGCGCCCAGTTTTGCCCTCAGGTCACGCACGCGCAGGGCTGATCGCAGCATCAGCACCGATACCAACAGCAAGTCTATGTTTTCCGTTACGACCCTGCGCACCAGCGCATCAACATCCATGCGGCCAAAATCAAGCGGGGAGAATCCGCTTGCCTTCAGCACGGATGAGACGAGGCGCATGCCCAGGAAATGATAATCCTCAAGCACCACGATGGCCATGCGCACGTTACCGGTATGCTCCGCAAGGGACTCGGGGCGAAACTCCTTCATGAGATTTTCGCATTGCCGGCCGCTCATGTACACCTGCGAGAGCGCTACCGTACCCGACTCCCAACCCTGCCCGATTCGTTCCAGGGCTGACACTATCAGGGTTTCAGCCTCCTCGAGCGGTAAAAAAGCGCCTTGAGCATCAGTGATCAGGCGCCTGGCGGCACCAGCGTCCATTGTAAGCAGTCCCGCCCCAAAACGCTTGGTCCGGTCTTCCATGGTGTTCTGCATCGTTGTTGTCACCCCACGAGTAATCAGCCCTCAGTATACTCTGGGATATTTGAGAATTCCATGAAAATTCGATGTCGTTTCAACCTCGTGTTCAAGCATCAGACCCGCACGCGGTAGCCCATGCCCCAGACCGTTTCCAGGTAGTCCGGCTCTGACGGGTTCGCCTCTATCTTCTCGCGGATCTTGCGCACATGCACCGTTACCGTGGACAGGTCTCCGTAATGGTCCTCGCCCCAGATGCGGTCGAATATCTCTTCTTTTGAGAATACCTTGTCCGGGTTGCGCATGAGCAGGCGCAAAAGTTCGAACTCCTTGGGCGCAAGGTCCACTTCCTGGCCCGAAACGCGCACCTTGCGGGCTTCGGGGTCCAGCGAGAGCGACCGTATCTCGATGCTCCTGACCAGATCGTCGGTCCTGCCGCCGGTGAGCCGCTCGTAGCGCGCCAGGTGCGCCTTGCCCCTGGCCACCAGCTCGCCGGGGCTAAACGGCTTGGTCAGGTAGTCGTCAGCGCCTAAGCCCAGCCCGCGTATCTTGTCTATGTCCTCGCGCCGTGCGGACAGGATGAGAAGCGGCTTGTCGGAACCTGCCCTGAAGCGGCGGCAAATCTCGAAGCCGTCCAGCCCGGGCAGCATGATGTCCAGTATCATCAGGTCAAACGCCCCCGCAAGGGCTTTTTCCAGCCCCCGCAGCCCGTCCGCAGCCGTGTCCACCTGGAATCCTGCGATGTCCAGGTAGTCGCAGACCAGGGCGGACAGGCTCGGGTCGTCCTCCACGAGCAGTACGGTGTTGCTCACGCTGCCCCCGGAGCTGACGCGGCCACAGGCAGTTCAATGGTAAATGCCGCCCCGCCGCCAGCCGCGTTTTCCGCCCTGATCGTACCGCCGTGTCCCTCCACGATGCGCCTGGCGATTGCCAGCCCCAGCCCCGCCCCGCCGCCTGTACGGCTTGCGTCGGCACGGTAGAAGCGCTCAAACACGCGGTCTTCTGTTCCAGGCAGCAATCCAGGTCCATAGTCCCTGAGGACGACGATGGCCTTGCCGTAGTCGGTACGCAGCGATACATCAAGCCGCGCACCCTGGCCAGCCTCGTTCGAGGCCGCGGCGGCCGCGTATGAAGCGGCGTTCTGAACAACGTTTGCAAAAACCCGCCGCAACTTCTGCGCATCCAGCCGCACCAGCGGATTTGCCCCGCAGACGACGCTCACGCCCAGCGCGGGGTGATCCGCTGCCAGTTCGTCCATGCAGTCAGTCAAGAAAGCGCCCAGAGCCACCGGATGCAGGTCCCAGGCAAAACCGTCCAGTTCCAGGCTGGAAAACAGGAACAGGTCCTCTATCAGCCGGTCCAGCTGAGCCGCCTTGGTCAGGATCGTCTGAATGTATGCCGCGGATTTTGCCGGGTCGGAGGCGACGCCGTCACGCAGGCCCTCCGCGTAGCCCTTGATCACGGCCAGCGGCGTACGCAGGTCGTGTGAAATTGAGGCTATCAGCTCGCGCCTGTTGGCCTCATCCTCAAGCTGTCTTTCCAGCGACATCCTCAGGCGCTCGCGCATTTCGTCAAACGCATCGAATACCGGGTCAAACTCGTCACGCCCGCCTGCGCGACGCCCTTGGTGTGATACGCGAGGCGCTGCGGCCGGCGATAAATCGCCATCCCTGATCCGCAAGGCGCGGGCCTCCAGGTTGGCCAGCGGGCGGGTGATACTACGAGACACCAGTGCTGCAAGCGTGCCGTTCGTAAGTATGAGTATGACCGCCACGCCCAGCATGTAGATAACGGCAGGCCAAAAATATGAAGCAGCCATCTCACGCCGCTCGAAGCGGTCGTGCCCCAGGTCAAACATGATGCTGAGCACCACGTTGGTCGTGATGATCAGCCCCATGGGAATGAGGATCATGGCCATGTTGGACAGCACCAACCGTTTCTGTATCCTCATCCCGTAACCATCCTATGTGAGCGTACGAATCAGTGGAAGCGGACCCGGAAGCCACCGCCCAGGCGGCCCAGTCCTATCACCGGCTCAAAGCTTACCGTGCCATCTGCAATATTGGCCAGTGCGCCCCGCACAGCACCCTTAGCCGCCAAGGATCTATTTACCATTGAAAGCACCCAGGTTCCGGCCGCAACACCCATGCCGGGCAGCAGTTCGCCGATACGCTCCGGCGTCAGGTACGAAGCCATCAGCGCGTGGCGCTCGTCCCTGGTCAGGCTGTGGTCCATAAGCTCATCCGGAGTCAGAAAATACATGCCGGCAAACGCGCCACCCGCTATAAGCAACTCGGCACCCAGATGCAGTGCGCCAGCGCCAACCTGCCCGGTCATGAACTGCCCCGCTCCCGGCACCAGAAACGATGAAGCGCCTGCGTGGCGAACGTACATCGATTCCTGCATGGCCACCGAGAACACCGATGCGATGGCCAGTCGCTCCTCCAGCGTCCACTCGTCAGGCGTCTTGTCAGCCGCGGTCGGCACAGCCTCGAGCAACTCTTCCGGCGTCACGCCCATCATGGAACGGCCGGGCATCGCACTCTTCCCGGGCATGGCAAACGCCCCAACCACCGACATCGAGACTATAAGAAGCATCAAACCAGTTACCTTGCGCATACTGTTTCCTCCACTACCATAGAATCTACTGAATATAGCGCCTGGTTCTTAGCGATAGCTTACGAAAACATTAAGGATTCCTTAAGCATCGATGGTTGCTGAAAGCAATTCGTAGCCTCGTTGATTGTATATCGAGGACCTTTTTGTCCAACATGATGGACATTATCATTGACAATGTTCCATGTGTCCATCATGATTGACACATGAAACAACCTGAACTAATCGAACGGCGGCGGTACCTGGATCGGATCAAGCCCTTTGCCAATACTCCGCTCATAAAGGTAATAACCGGACAGCGGCGTGTAGGCAAGAGCTGCATACTCAGGCAACTAGCCAGCACTATAGAACGAGAAAATCCAGATTTGCCCGTAATCTATATAGACAAGGAGCTCTCCCGCTGGGAATCGGTACGTGATGGCACCCAGCTTGAGGCAGCGGCAAACGCAGCCGGCGGGAGTGCCAGGATCGCGCTCTTCATTGATGAAGCCCAGGAAATTGCCGGGTTCGACAAGGCTCTACGCAGTCTGGCGGCAGGGGGGCATCACGACATCTATGTAACAGGTTCAAATGCCCACGTCTTGTCCGGTGAAATCGCTACCCTTTTTGCGGGTCGAACCGCAACAATTCAGGTACATCCGCTCTCGTATGATGAATTCCTTGAGTTTCACAATCGAAAAGACTCCGACGATAGTATAAACCTGTACCTGCGCTATGGAGGGCTTCCTTTTTTGAGAAACTTGCCGCTGGAAGACGCCACCTGCCTGGAGTACTTGGGCCGCGTCTTCGACAGTGTCGTCCTCAAGGATATCGTACAGCGGCATGGTGTAAGAAATCCGGCAACACTGGCACGCATAGTCGAATTCACTGCAGACACTATTGGAAGCCCATCTTCGGCGCGGAATATTGCAAACTACCTCAAATCGCGCGGGGTGGATGTATCACCACAGTCTGTGCTTGATTACTTGTCGTATCTGGAACAGTCCTTCGCTGTCCGCCGGGTCAAACCAGAAGACTTGTCAGGCAAACGGATACTGGAAGGTGGTGACAAATACTACTTTGAAGACCTGGGCATCAGAACAGCGATTCGCGGCTTTTCACAGAACGACATCGGCAAGGCCATTGAGAATGCCGTATTCCTGAGGCTGGAGGTTGATGGCTGGACTGTACGCTCCGGCCGAGTGGGTGACCGTGAAGTCGATTTCGTCTGTGACAGGGCAGGTGAAAGAATATACGTACAGGTTGCCTACCTCATAGCCGACGAATCGACGCGCCGCCGCGAGTTCGGATCGCTGCTCGCGGTGGCTGATGCCTGGCCCAAATTCGTCGTCAGCATGGATCCAATACGAGCCGACGAACAGGGTGTCAGGCATCTGTCATTACGGAGCTTTCTTCTGGGAAACTATTCTCGCTGAACGTTACAAGCCTTCTGCTCGCCCCCACGAGCGGTTCCCACACCGCGGCCTGAGCTGCATACCGCCCGTCGAATACGGCCAGCACAGCGCTGGTCAGCAGGGCCAGCCTTCTTCCGCTCTCAACCGGATTCCCGCCTTTGTCGAGCCCTAGCGTATGCAGCAACTCCTCCAAAGAGCCCGCGTCCAGCAACTTGAGTACCGCTGCTTCCGGCCCAAAACCGCCGCCGGGCAGCTGTAAAGCCAGCAGTTCATACAGCACCGTCTCGGTATCGGCCTCCTTGCGGCGTTTCGAGCTTTCAGCAGCCAGTTTCTTTGCGCGCGACGGTGCAGCCCGGGTACTTGATGCGCAACTGAGGCACATCATTTCCATCGGTTCCGAAACATAACCTGCGGAGATCATTGACTTGGACATCGGGTAACCCGGGGTAGGCGCCATCACGGCTTCTGCCACGATGTCTCCGCCGCCCCAACCCGCCGGCATCAGCACCGGTATCTCCATGAAGACGGCATCGGCGCCGGGGCGCGGCCCATCCTCGTCCACGGCCACCATGCTGGCCACCGCGCTCAGGATGCCCGCCTCTATGCTCAGCTTGACGGCCTGGTGCTCCAGTCGCTCGCGGTCACCAGCCTTGCGCCTCGACTTAGCCCGGTCAAGGAGGTCAGATACCCGTTCCTTGGCCCACAGCGCCGCAAGTCCCCCTGCACCACTGGCCCGTGCCTTGGCCGGCGCGATCGGCATGAAAAGCTTGATGTCCTGCCCGCCCATATGGCCGGTAAAAACCAGCTCCTCTGGAACTCCCGCGACTTTGTCCAGCCTTGCAAGCACCCGCAGCCGTGCTCCGGCGGAGGTCCTTATGGCAACCGCCGTCTCGATCGTCTTTCCACCAGCCTTGAAGGCAGGCTCTTCGATCCTGGCAGCCAGCATTCCCGCGAACAGCGACAACGCACGCGCTTCGATACGCTCTCCGGGATGCACCGTACTGGTAGCGCCGCCACCGGAACGGGCTACCGTAGCCAGCACATCCATGGCCGGCCCCAGCCCGATGCCCAAAAGCGAGGTACGTGTTCCGGCTTCCAGCCGGGTCGAGGCCAGGGTAGCGACGTCAGCCTCGTTGCCGATGTCGCCATCGGTTATGACCAGTACATCGGTCCATCCGCCCGCCGCGTAGACAGATTCCAGCGCAGGCAGCATATCGGTGCCACCAGATGCCTCCAGCGCATCAACCCACGACCGAGCGGAAGCCAGGCTGGGCGCTGACACGGGCACCGGCTGGGTGGACATGCCCCAGACGCTGTTGTTGAAGGCGTACAGGCCAAACGAGTCTGCTTCCCCGAGCGAAGCCAGCCCGGCCTTGATGGCACGCTTTGCCGCATCAAGCGAGGTACCTTGCATTGAACCGGAAACATCCAGCAACAGCGCCACCCGACGGGCTCCATGCTTTGCAGCCTCCGGCATGCGCAGATCAGCCGCCAGCCAGGAACCCCGCTCGCCATGTTCGAGCCAGGCCAAGCCCAGCCGATCAGCCCGAGTCTTCAGGTCAAGCACGAAGTCACGGTCCACCGCTGAAAAGCCAGAACCCAGACGCACGCGCACCGGCCTTGCGGCAAAATCCATATCCAGCGTATGCGATGGACTGGAAACGCCAGCGAGTCCATCACCATCAAGCACATCAACATCAACGGAGATGCCATACGGCACCCGCGCGACCCAGGGCAGATCCAGCCGCTCCCGCTTCGTTACCTGGTCGTCATCGGTGCCCGCCGCGGGAAAGTAGCGCGGCGCTATGGCTGTGGGCAGCCGCACCCGCATGACTCCGCCGGCCTCCTCGATCACCGACACCCAGGAAACCTCCACCAGCGCAGACTCGCCCGGCCCCATGTTGCCCAGCCTCATGGCGAGCAGGCCCTCGGTCTCTGCGTCAAGCAACGCTGAAAGCTTGCCATCCTCCATGCCCCGGTCAAAACGGTCGAAGGCGTCATCTCTCGCACGGACTTCAGCGACGAGGCGCCTGCCTCCCCGTTCCACAACAAGACCGCGAACCGTAGCGCCTTCCGGCACCGGAAAATGCCAGAGCGCCTCGACCGGCTTTGTACCCGCGTTGGTCCAGCGCTGGCACATCACCGCGGACAGGAACGGCCCAGCCAGCGTGGCCCCGATGGAAACCCCGGTCAAAGGCAAAGGCTGCCCCGCCATATCGACGACACCCCGCCCCGCTATGTCACTCGTCACCAGTTCGTGCATGGGTACCTCCCCGGGCGGGCGACATGGCCAGCCCCTTGCCAACAGTTTCCTCAATCCCCGCCGTCTTCAGCAGGGCTGCCAACAGTCCGCCATGCAAGGCCGCAGCCTCGCTCGTTGCGTCGAGATACACACCTGGAGCCAGTTTCCAGCGCAGCATGCTCACAGGCCCAGCGCTCTCTGGCCGCGGGGGCATGCCTGCTCCAGGTATCGTTTCCCGTGCCAGGAAAGCCAGCGAACGGCCATCACGTTTGGCCTCCGCGATGCGACGCAACGAGCTCAACTGTGACTCGCCGTAGAACCCGCCCTTGCCCCTGCCGGCAGGCGCTTCCACCAGCCCCTTCTCCACATAGAACCTGATGGTCCGCCGCGAAAAGCCAGTCAGAGCCGTGAGGTCGTCGATTGTGTAGCGCGTTTCTCCGTCCATGTTTCTATTATAACACTCATACTGTCATTTTCAAGTGTCATATTGAAAAGATAGTACATCGAACCTTGTGTCCAACCCGAAAGCGACTGTGCGCGGCCCTACGTAGCCATGGTGGAGGTACATCATGGTTCCAACTTTCTGTCCAAATCCCCACTGTGGCCACCATTTCGACGAGTCCGATGCCTACGCCAGGCACTGGAAACACGTGGGTTCCTACCATACAAAGGTTGTCGGGGACGTGCTGCGGTTCAAGTGCCTGGCCTGCAATAAGGGCTTTTCGGAGCGCACCTTCTCTGTCGACTACTACACCAAGCGCATCTTCGACCTGCGGGAAATCCACCGCGCTGCCAGCCAGGGAGAGAGCGTCAGCTCAATCGCACGGCACATGACCGGCTCCATCGCAAGCATAGAAAACCGGGTCGAGAGGCTTTCGCGGAATGGTATCGCAATGCACGAGT
>CAXZAJ010000123.1:0-10569 GCA_964293355.1 uncultured bacterium | reverse complement strand
GCCATGGCCCTGGCACTGGCATTTCCGTCACAGAATTCGCTGTGGGTGTGGTAGTTTGTCAGCATGGCCCGAGTATACCCCGGCCGGGGCAGGCGGTTCAACGCGCTCGCGGACAGTCCGGGGCTGGTTCGATGCAAGGTCGTGGTTTACACTGTTGCCTGCAGCTGGAAAAAATGATGGAAGGAATCTTGCATTGGGTGAATATGAGCGGTTGGTAGAACAGGTCGACGCGACCATCAAGGTACGGGCACGGGCCGCGATAGAGCTGAGCGATGCTCTGGCTGCCCACCCTGAAATTTCCGAACAGGAATTCGAGAGCAGCAAGGCCCATGCGCAATTCTTGCGGAACAGCGGGTTCTCGGTGGAATATCCATTCTTCGGCATACCTACGGCCTATCGTGGCTGCGTGGGTACGTGTTCCGGTTCTGGCGGCAGCGTGGCCTTCATGGCCGAATACGACGCCCTGCCGGGTATCGGGCATGCCTGCGGGCACAATGTGCACGGCGCGATGAGCCTGCTTGCCGGAGCCGCGCTGGCGCCTGTCATGGAGCGGCTGGGCGGCGAACTCCACATCATCGGCACGCCCGCCGAGGAAACCAATGGCGCCAAGATCACCTTTGCCGGCGGCGGAGTCTTCGATGGCTTCGACCTTGCGCTGATGCTGCATTCCAGCAACAACGAGAGCCTCGTCAGGTACCGGAGCCTCGCCATGGACGGCGTGGAGTTTACCTTCAGCGGGCGCGCCTCGCATGCCGCGGCTTCTCCGTGGGATGGCCGGAACGCGCTCAACGGCGCCCAGCTGTTCTTCCATGCCATAGACATGCTGCGCCAGCACGTGCGGCCTGAAGTGAGGATGCATGGCATCTATGTCGATGGCGGGGTGGCCTGCAATATCGTTCCAGAAACTGCGACGGTGCGTTTCTATTTCCGCTCACCGCACCGGGCGTACCTGAACGGCTTGCTGGAGCGCGCGTACAATGCCGCACGGGGAGCCGCCCTGGCCACGGAGACCGAGGTTGCATGGCACAACTTCGAGCTGTCCTTTGATGAGCTTTTACCCAACGATGCGGCCGAGACCATGATGGAAGGCATCTACGACGAACTGAGACTGGCCTACGGGCATGACGAGACTCCCGGCGGCTCCTCCGATGTCGGAAACGTCAGCCAGCGCTGTCCAACCCTCCAGCCTTTGTTGTCCATCGTGGATAGACCCCTGACCCTGCACACGCGGGAGTTTGCCGCCGCAACCTTGGAACCACAGGCGCACGAGGCCATCGTAACCGGTGCCAGGATACTGGCTCGAGCCGCGCTGAAGGCCTTTCTGGATCCTGGGTTGCGGGCGCGCATGCATGATGATCTGGCTAGAAGCCACACAGAGGAACGGGTACCAACATGAACTACAGAACCGGCTTTTCACTGCACCGGGCTGCCAATGGAGCATTTGAATCATGGAAGCGTACAGGTTCCTTCCTGCTTGACGGCTGCCTGGCACTCGATGCGGCTACTGCCGCACAGGATAACGAAGCGCTCGGTTATTTTTCCGGTTCATACCGGTGTGGGGAGGCAACGAGCCCGGAATTTCAAGCCGACTTTCCATTTTCGGCATGCATTCCATCCTGGAACGCGGATGTGCCGTCTGGCTGCTGGCTTGAAGTGCTCCTGCGCACGCGCTCCGATGGCACCTGGACAACCTGGCGCTCGCTCGGCGTCTGGGCTCCCGACGATTCCACGATCAAGCGCCACTCGGTGGAGGGGCAGGACGACGCTGCGGCGCGCGTGGCTACCGATACGTTTCTGGTCACTACCCCTGCGGATGCGTTTCAGGCCCGGTTCAGGCTGTTTTCAGCCATTTCTTCCGAACAGCCCGATTCCGGCAGCCGCAATGATCAGGTCGCTGTGTGCGCCTTTTCGCTGGCATATTCGGAGCGCAAACCTCTTGCGGCCGACGTCATGACGAGTCAGGCCGTTCCGGCTGTTCAGGCGCAGCTAACCGGTGCTCACGGAACGGTGCTGGAAGCCGTGCCCCGATGTTCGCAGATGGTGTACCCGAACGGCGGCAACGTCTGGTGCAGCCCCACCTCGGTGTCCATGGTGCTTGGGTACTGGCGCAACGACGACGGGCCTTGCGAGACGCGCGTCAGGGCTGCCGTCGCAGGCGTCTACGACCACGTGTACGAGGGGCACGGCAACTGGTCCTTCAACGCGGCCTACGCTGGCTCCTTCGTCGGGCTGGAAGCGTATGTGGCGCGTTTTGCCGGGCTGGACAGGTTGGAGCCGTGGCTTGCCGCTGGCGTACCCGTGCTTCTCAGCGTATCCTGGAACAACGACGAAGGCCGCCTGCTGTCCTGCGCGCCGGTGCCAAAGAGCTCAGGCCACCTGACCACGCTCGTCGGCTTTGACGAAGCCGGCAACGCTGTGATGAACGAGCCAGCCTCGCCCTCCAATGAAACCGTGCGCCGAACCTATGACCGGCGCGAACTGGAACGATGCTGGCTGTCTGCCTCGGGCGGCACGGCATACCTGATATTCCCCAAGAACGTGGACGGCGCCGGACTGTTCAGGGCATCTGTTGGGGGAAGATAGCAAGATAAGAAAATTTTGCAAAGAGACACAGAGAAGATGAGGAAGAAGTAAGACAGAGAAGAGAAGAGAAGAGAAGAAGAAAAGAAGAAGATGACCACGTAGACACGAAGGCACGGTGTGGCGCGAGAATCGTAGCGCCACAAGGGGGCCTGGGGGATCTGTACGTATACGTACGAGCCCCCATAGACATGGGGACACGGAGAGGAGAAAGAGCTTTTAAATTCTTTTATCCTGTCCATCCTGTTTCTATTTTAAATCCGAGATTGTTGATGAAGGTTGAAAATCCCGTATAAGGAAGTTATGATTGACAGATATCTTGGTATAGTTGGAGGGATTTCATGAATAAGAAAGTACTTGCTGTTTTGGCACTGCTCATGCTGGTTTCTGGCATGGCGTTCGGGCAGTCGCTGTCCGAGGATGGCATGCTCATCAATCCAGGTTCCATCAATGCGAGCGCCGGTCTTGGTTACGGCTACGGCTGGGGCATTGGCATAGGTGGTGGAGCGGAATTCGCCATAGGAAAATTCGTCATCGCCGAAACGCTTCCCTTTACATATGGCGCAGCGGCTCGAGCAGGCATCGACTTCGGCTTCAGCTCCGCGGCATTGTCGGTAGCCGCTCTGGGTACCGTGCACTTCTGCTGGGGCGCGCTGGACCTGCCTGAAGAACTTGCTTGGCTGGATAATTTCGACACGTACATCGGCCTTGGCCTTCAGATCCTGCCTGGACTCGGCATTGCCTCCATCGGCGGCACGAGCTACTTCCTGAACAAGAACCTGGCCATCAACTTTGAAGGCGGCCTGCGCGGTTCGTACGTCGGAGTGCTCCTGAAGCTCTGACCGCGACTCTGAATTGATTTTTGCAGGCGCCATCACGGCGCCTGTTTTCGTTGGAAGAGATTCTTGGCGGCGGCGGTATTCTTGACAAGCCAAAACCACGCTCTCATACTTGGCCGCCAGACGGGCAACCGAGGCAAAATCCGTACAGAAGGCACAGGAGCAGTTTTGAGGCGCTTTTTAACCATGCAGGCTTTTATGGCAGGAACCGGTATCGCGGCCGGGGCCACCGCTCTTTCGTTCGCGCTGGCCGCCTGGGGGTTTGGCAACCTCTACTACGTCTCGGTCTTCATGCCGTTTGCCATGCTGGCTTGCCTCGCGGTCGCCTGGTTCTCGTTCCTGCGCGGCGACGGGTTCGCGAACAGATTGCCTGAACCCGGCCCCGTGGCACTCGGCACGGCAGGAACCGGCCCCGAGCCCATGGACATGCAATCCCCCGAACTCCAAGGGGGCAGGCTCGACCCGGCTCTCTTTGCGCCGCGCGACGGTACTCTCGTCAGTGGCCGTGAGGAACCGGCTGGCGCGCGTCCCGGATCACTCGGGCGGGCTGCGCTGTTTTGGGCTGCGGTGGAGCTTGGTGCCCTCTCGGCCCTCCTGTATTCCATCGCCGGGCTCGGCGCTCGGTTCTACCGTTAACCGAAAGCAGCAGATCAAACTAAAAAGCGGATTCCGGTTTCCCGGAATCCGCCTCGTAATAGAGCGTAGAACATCGAACCTAGTACATCGAAGCTTGTGCCCGGGCTTTAAACCACCGTAAGCAGTACTCCTTGGCAGGTTACCCATACCATGGGCTGTAGCCTGCAGCGAAAAACACAAGCTTCGATGTACTGGCTACAGCTTTGACTTCTTAAGAGCGGCTTCGCGGGCCTTGTTCCAGGCGCTTTCGAGCTTGGAATATTCCTCGGTTGAGAGCGCCTTGGGCAGGACGACCTGTCCCTTGTACTTGAGCACGGACAGACCGAACGGTGCGAAGGGGTAGGTAAAGGGTTCGAGCTTTGACGCCTCGAATCCGCCGCCGCCGCGTGCGTACGGGATGATGATAGCTTCGTTGATCAGGAACGCCTCTGCTTTGGCGAACAGCTCGAAGCGCTTCTTCATGTTGGTGGTTTCGGCCATGGCGGCCGCGACCAGTACGTCGTAGCTGGTCTTGCCGTCAGCCTGCCTGAAGGCAGTGGAGCTGTCCAGGAAGACATAGTTGGAGCCTGAGACGAAGGGGTCGGTGTAGGTCTGGGGATCGGCGTAGTCCGGGCCCCAGTTCAGTTCCTGCATGGCGTAGTTGCCTGCGCGGCGGGTAGCGCCGAGGAAACCGGTTGGCGGGAACGAGACCGGGATAACGTCTATGAAATCGGTGCCAAGGAGGCCTTCGAGTTGCTGCTCGACGACCTGGACGCGGTTGGTCCATTCAGATCCGCTGGAATTGTACGGCATCATGATCTTGACCGGGAAGGTGGCCTTGCCGGCAAGTTCCTTCATCGCGGCGGCCTTGAGTTCCAGGGCCCTGGTCTTGTTGAACGAGTTGGTGTTGGCGATGGTCAGGAGGTCGCCCGTAGCGACGAAGTCCAGACCGCCGGCGCTGGCGAAGCCGCGCGGGGTAACGGTGGTCTGCAGGCGGCGGTCCGGAGCGTAGGGCTCGGCGGTCAGCATCGCGGCTTTGCGGTCAAGGGCGTGGAAGATGGCCTTGCGGAAGCTCTGGTTGTTGACGGCTACGGCCCAGTTCTCCGGCTCGTATTCCGCGGCGAACTTGGGCTTGAAGTTGAAGCCGTAGAAATAGGTGTAGGAGCTGACCCTGGCCGGGTGGATCTGGGCCTTCTTGGCGGGATCCTTCATCCAGGTGTCAAGGATGGTGGACGGGATGACGGCGTAGGATACCTCGCCGCGGAGGAACAGTTCGGGAGCGAGCGTCGCTGATTCCTTGTTGTATTTGAAGATCAGCCTGGGGATGTTGACGTTCTTCTGGTCCCAGTACTTCTTGTTTTTGGTAAGAACCCTGGTTACCTGGGGCTCGAATTCCGTCATAAGGTAGGCGCCATTGGCCAGGATGTTCTTGTTGTCGCGGCCAAAGGTTGCGCCTTTCTCGGCGAGGAACTTGCCGTTGACGGGCAGGTAGGTAACATAGCTGAGCATCGACACGAAGTATGGTACCGGTGCGCTGAGCGTGTACTGCAACGTGTAGGCGTCAAGCGCTTTTACGCCGACCTGGCTGAAATCCGTGATCTTGCCTTCATAATAATCGTTGGCATTGAGGACGACGGAGGAAAGGGGGTCGGAGATCGTGGAGGCGTTGGTCTTGGTAAGGATGTATTTGGCCGCATCCACCCAGTCCTGGGCCTGCACTTCAGCATAGGCTTTGGCATCGGACGTGAACCACTGCACGCCCTTGCGGAGCTTGAAGGTCCAGACGAGGCCGTCGGCGGAGGCTGACCATGACTCGGCGAGGGCCGGCTTGAGCACGCCGTACTGATCGTACTCGATGAGGTTGTCTATCATGTTGGCGAACATGAAGTGCTCGTTCTCCGAGCCAGAGATGAGGTAGTTGAGTGTCGTCACTTCACCGGAATACACCTCGGTGTAGTCGCCGGACTTGCGCTGGGACCATGCCTGGCCTATCGCTACGATTGCGAAGACTGCCAGGGCCAGAGCCTGCTTCTTTTTCATGTATCGTTCCCTTGTAGAGAGAGAGGAGTCGAGGGGCGGTAACACCGTCATCGACATCAGTATTTCACCAATCGAATCCTAAGTCAAACAATTCATAATATTTTATTTTCAAAATCTCCAATATATAATGAACTAATATTCCGATTGTGTTGCGGTTCCAAAAATAACCGTGGTAGGATACGCGCGTTCAAACGTCCCGTGAGGAGGAGCGCCGACAAGGCAGGACCGGTTTGTGACCCGTTCGCTGGATTCGGCCACCATTCGATGCTCAAGTACACCCTGAAACGGCTCGCGCAGTCGCTCGTCACCATCTTCATCGTCATATCGGCGGTTTTCCTGCTGATGCGGCTCCTGCCCGTGGAAGGCTACTTCGGCGACGGCTTCGACAAGCTCTCGGAAAGCCAGCGCGAGGCGGTGCTCCAGAAGATGGGGCTCCTGGACCCGTGGTATGTGCAGATCGGGACTTTCTACAAGGGGCTCGCACGCGGCGACCTCGGTGTTTCTACCATATATCGCAAGGATGTTCCCGTCCTCGAAGTGATAGCTCCGCGCGTGCCGTATTCCATGCGCTTCGGCCTCGTGGCCACGGGGCTTGCGCTGGCGGCCGGCCTCGGCATGGGCGTCTCGATGGCCAAGCACAAGGGCAAGGCGCTGGACAAGCTGTGGACGGGCTATGTGGTCTTTGTCAACGCGGTGCCGCTGGCAGTCTACCTGCTGTTCATCCAGCTGTACGGTACGAGCCTCTTCCGCCTGCCGCTGCTGTTCGACAAGTACCGGCCCGCGAGCTGGATACTGCCGGCTATCTCCATGGCCCTGGGCGGCATCGCGGGCTATGCCATGTGGATGCGCCGCTACATGGTGGACGAGCTCAACAAGGACTACATCAAGTTGGCCAGGGCCAAGGGGCTGTCGCAGTCCACCATCATGGTAAAGCACGTGATGCGCAACGCCTACGTCCCGATGGCGCAGTACCTGCCTGCGTCGATACTGATGACGATATCGGGTTCCATCTATATAGAATCGCTGTACTCGATCCCCGGCATGGGCGGGTTGCTCGTGGACGTCATCCAGCGGCAGGACAATCCCATGGTGCAGGCGCTCGTGCTGATTTTTTCCATGGTTGGCATCGTGGGTCTGTTTCTGGGCGACATGCTGATGGCCCTGTTCGATCCGCGCATAAAGCTTTCAAAGAGCGAGGCCTCCCGATGAAGCGCTTTTCTGTCACGCGGGCCGGCCTGCTCGATAAAGCCACGGTCGCCATGGCTATCGACCCTGCCGCAATCTTGGCAACGGAAACTGAGGTCCAGGTCGACGCGTCCATGGTCGCGCCGGCCGATTTCGATGCCAGCGCAGGCGAGCGCGGCGGCTATTCCAACTATTCGTACTGGCGCTCCACCCTGCGCGGCTTCCTGCGGAACAAGGTGGCGCTCGGCTTCCTCATACTCCTGTGCACGCTGATTTTGTTCACCTTCGTGCAGCCACTCATACCCGGCCAGCGGAGCCCCACGAAGATCCACATAGACCCCGCCACCAGCATGCAGTACCGCAACCTGACCCCTTCGGCGGAGTTCTGGTTCGGCACCAACACGATAGGCCAGGACCTCTGGTCGAGGATCTGGAGCGGCACGCGCACCTCGCTGGCCATAGGTCTGATCGTCGGCATCGTTGAAATGCTGATCGGCATAACCTTTGGCGCCATCTGGGGCTACGTGCGCAAATTCGACGCGGTGATCACAGAAATCTACAACGTGATCAACAACATACCCACGACCATCATCCTCATGCTGCTGGCCTACATACTCCGGCCCAGCTTCAAGACCATGGTGATAGCCATGTGCGCCACCGGCTGGCTGGGCCTGGCGCGCTTCGTGCGCAATCAGATCGTTATCATCCGCGACCGCGAATACAACCTCGCCTCGCGCTGCCTGGGCACGCCGAGCCGCCGCATCATCGTCAAGAACCTGCTGCCCTACCTGGTGTCGGTGATCATGCTGCAGACTGCCCTGTCCATACCTGGGACGATAGGCTGGGAAGTGTTCCTTACCTACATAGGCCTGGGGCTGCCGGTGAGCATCCCGTCGCTGGGCAACCTGGTCAACGAGGGACGCCAGATCATGATGTCGCCGGAACTGCGCTACCAGCTGCTGTTTCCGACCATCATCCTGTCGCTCATAACCATTTCGTTCTATGTGCTCGGCAACGCGTTCTCGGACGCCTCCGACCCGCGCAACCACGTGTAAGGGAGAGGGCAATGGCAAAAGGCGACGCGATACTCGAGGTCAAGGACATCGTCATCAAGTTCAACCTGCGCGGCAGGACGCTGACGGCGATACGCGGGGCGAGCCTGGAACTCAACGAAGGCGAGACCCTCGCCATAGTCGGTGAATCCGGCTCGGGCAAATCGGTGCTTACAAAATCGTTCATAGGCATGCTGGACCAGAACGGCTGGGTGGACTCTGGCTCCGTGGCGTTCGAGGGGCGCAATCTGGCTACGGTGAAGACCGAGAAGGACTGGCTGGCCATCCGGGGCAAGAAGATATCCATGGTGTTCCAGGATCCGATGACGGCGCTCAATCCCCTCTTGTCCATCGGTACGCAGATCAAGGAAGTATTCGAACTGCACCACGGGCTGTCCGGCAAGACCGCTGACCACGCCGTCGTGGAGATGCTGGAGCGCGTCGGCATAGACAATCCGGAGGAGCGCCGCAAGCAGTATCCGCACGAGTTCTCCGGCGGCATGCGCCAGCGCGTCGTCATAGCCATCGCGGTGGCCTGCAAGCCGCGCATCCTGATCTGCGACGAACCGACTACGGCCCTGGACGTGACGATACAGGCCCAGATACTGGACCTGATAAAGTCGCTGCAGCGGGATCTGTCGTTCACGACCGTCTACATAACCCATGACCTGGGCGTGGTGGCCAATGTCGCCGACCGCGTGGCGGTGATGTACGCGGGGCAGATCGTTGAGACCGGCCTGGCTGAAGAGGTGTTCTACGATTCACGGCACCCGTACACTTGGGCCTTGCTATCCTCGCTGCCTCAGCTCGGCGTCAAGGGCCAGCCCCTGTATTCGATCTCTGGTACGCCGCCCAACCTGTTCAACACGGTCAAGGGTGACGCCTTTGCGCCGCGCAATCCCAAGGCGCTCAAGGTGGACTTCGTGGCGCAGCCCCCGATGTTCCAGGTGAGCCCCACGCACAGGGCCGCCACCTGGCTGCTCGACAGGCGGTCGCCTGCCATGGATCCGCCGCCGGCAATACTCGCGATGCGCGCCAAGCTCAGCGGCGCCAAGCTGGGAGGCGCGGTATGAACGGCGGTGAAAACAGGGAAGTCGTCCTGGAACTCAAGGACCTGGAAGTCAGCTTCAAGGTAAAGGGCGGCGGCATCTTCAAGGCCGTCAAGGGCGTCAACTTCTCCATATATAAAGGAGAAACGTTCGGCCTGGTCGGCGAATCAGGCTCGGGCAAGACGAGCATAGGCCGTGCCATCGTCAGGATCAATGCAGCCAGCGCGGGTTCCATCCTGTACAAGGGACGGCCGATCAACGGCAAGATATCAAAAGAGCTGGACCTCGAAGTCGTACGCAAAATCCAGATGATATTCCAGGACCCGATGGCATCGCTGAACGAGCGCGCCAAGGTGGACTACATCGTGTCCGAGGGGCTGTACAACATAGGCGTCAAGCGCACTGAAGAAGAACGCAAGGAACTGGTCGCCAAGGCCCTGCTCGAGGTGGGGCTGTTGCCGGAGTTCGCCTCGCGCTTTCCGCACGAGTTCTCCGGCGGCCAGCGGCAGCGCATCGGCATTGCGCGCGCGCTCATCATGGAACCGGAACTGGTCGTAGCCGACGAGCCTATCTCCGCGCTCGACGTGTCCATACGCGCGCAGGTGCTCAACCTGCTGTCGTCCATCCAGAAAGCCAAGGGTCTTACCTACCTGTTCATAGCCCACGACCTGTCGGTCGTCCGTTTTATTACCGACAGGATTGCGGTGATAAACAAGGGCGAAATCGTGGAGCTCGCTGAAACGGAAGAGCTGTTCCGCAACCCGCTGCACCCGTACACGCGCGCGCTCATATCGGCAATACCGCAGCCCGATCCCATAGCCGAGCGCGGCAAGGTCGTTACGGTGTACAACCCGAAGTGCCACGACTACTCGATGGAGGGGCCGTCGTGGGTAGACGTGGGCGGCGGGCATTTCGTGCTGGCCAACACAAAGGAAGCCGAGGCGTACAGGACCCAGATAGCGTCAGTGTAGCGTCGCTGCCGTCAAGGCGCTGAACAGGCCGAGGAACTCGGGGTAGCGTCTGGTCAGGCCTTCAGGGTGGAACTGCACGGCGACGAGGAACCGTTCCGGGTCGCTTGACTCCACGGCCTCGATGATGCCGTCGCTGGAGCGGGCCGAAATGATGAGGCCGGGTGCCAGGTCCTTGATGGACTGGTGGTGGAAACTGTTTGTGAGTATTTTTTGCTTATTTAATATTCTATGGAGTCTG
>CAXZAJ010000122.1:0-10581 GCA_964293355.1 uncultured bacterium | reverse complement strand
GGCCAAGCCGTTCAAGCAGGGCTCGCTGTACCGGCTGGTGGCCGACCATGGCGGGCTGGCTGTCACGTCTCGGCGGACTGATACGCCGGGCCGGATTGCGGAACAGGCTGGCGCGCCGGATGCGGCTGCGGTCGCTCTGGCCGCCGAAGCGCTCGGTGAAAGCGGCGCGAGCGGGCTCGAGACGGCGGCGGCCATAAACGATTTCGCGGGGCTGCAGGGCATGGCGGCCGAGCTGGGGGCGCAGGCTCCGGCCTTCGCGGCCGCTCTCGGCGCGGCAGCAGCAGCCTTTGACGAGGACGGGGTGCAGTCGCTGCTATCGTCGCTTTTGTCGTCGCTGGCAACACGAACCAATACGGGAGGCAATGATGGCAGATGAAGGCGGGCTGGTACTGATAGTCGATGACATCGAGGAGAACCTCAAGGTGCTCGGCGACACGCTGACGCAGGCCGGTTTTCATCCCTTGCAGGCAAAGAGCGGCGAGCGGGCGCTTCAGGTTGCCGCCAAGGCCCACCCTGACCTGATACTGCTGAACATCAAGATGCCGGGCATGGACGGCTTCGAGACGATCAGGCGGCTCAAGGCCGATCCGTCTACTGCGGATATTCCGGTGATTTTCATATCGGCCCTCAACCAGATCGAGGACAAGGTGCAGGGCTTCCGCTCCGGCGCCGTGGACTACGTTTCAAAGCCCTTCCAGAAGGAAGAGGTAGTGGCCCGCGTGGGTACGCACCTGCGGCTCAGGCAGGCGCTCCGCAGCGTGGAGCGCGAGCGGGAGAAATCTGACCAGCTGCTGGAATCGATACTGCCCGCGGGCATCGCGACGGAGCTCAAGGAAACCGGCACGAGCGAACCGCGGTCGTTCCCGGATGTCAGCGTCCTGTTTACCGACCTGGTCGACTTTACGAGGATTTCAGCCACCCTGACGCCCCGGGAGCTTATCGGCGAGCTCAACGACCTGGTCGGCGCGTTCGACGACATCATGCGGGAGCATGGCTGCGAGCGCATCAAGACCATAGGCGACGCGTACTTCGCCGTCTGCGGCATGCCCGAGCCCAACGCAGACCACGCGCTCAACCTGTGCCGGGCCGCGCTGGCCATGCGCGACTGGCTCGCCAAACGGAACGCCAGCGCGCCGGTCCAGTGGCGCATGCGCCTGGGTATCCACTCCGGCGAAGCCGTAGCGGGCATCGTCGGCACCAGGCGCTACATCTACGACGTCTTCGGAGACACGGTCAACATGGCCAGCCGTATGGAACCCGCCCCCCACCCGATGCGCGACAGCGTGCCGGCCGTCACCGCGGGGCTCCGGGGCGGGCGCCTAGCTTGCGTGCCCCGCGGCTCCATCGAGGTCAAGGGCGCCGGCCCCATGGAGATGTTCTGGCTGGAACCCTGAGCCGGCCGCTCCGGGTTTCCTGGGGTAGCGCAGATACGGTGCCAGCGCATCGTTCTTGGAGCCGCCGGCCCCGTCGTAGGTCAGCGAGATGACCGGCACGCCCGTAACCTCTTCTATCTGCGCGTTCATGGCCTCGGTGACCATGCCGGCGCAGCAGAAGACCGGGCTTAGCTGCACGAACAGCGACAGGTCCGGAAAGTGTTTCTTGAGGTACCAGGTCTTGAGCAGGTTCTCGGCCGATTCACCCGAGTTTTCCTCCAGGACGCCGTAGCGGGCCAGGATGTCCCTCGCCGGATCGTCGAATTCAGGATTGGTTTCCTCGAGTATTCGGTCGAATACGCGGTAGTAGGCTTTTTCCAGCACTTTCGATGCGGCCATGAGGGCCGACGTGGTCAGGAAAATGCCGTATTTGCCTTCCTTTACCCAGCGCGAGAAGTAGGTGGTGGAGATCATCTTGGCGTACTGGTTGTACGGCATCGATATCACCTCTCCGCCGTTTTCTTCAATGAAACGGATGGCGTCCTGGTTCATCACCTTGTTGTCGCGTACATAGAAATCCCCGAACAGTGAAACGAGCGGATTGCGGCGGCTCCTGTCCCAGGCCAGGGCCTCGAACAGGGCCACGATGTCCTCGGCTGCCTTGACCTTGCTCCGCTTCCTGTCGTCGAACACGGGAACCAGGATCTCCATGGCCCGTGCCGTGGCGACGTCGGTGCTACCCGGTACCCGTTCGTAGGGCCGTATCCGGCACGAAAGCCGCCGGATGAGGCCTGCGAACAAATATGACAGGTAGGCATCTATCGCGGCGTGCGGCGAGATGTCTAGGAACGAAACCTGGCCAACATAGACCAGGGAGTGTTCGAAGCCACCGCCCATGCCGTTGAATATGGTCTTTATCTGGTGCGGATAGAGGGGGATGTTGCACGGCAGCGTCGACCGGGCCATCCAGAGCGCGCATGTGGCCGGGTCCAGGCTCAGTGTACGCACGGTGTGCGCGAACGACTGGGCGATGGCGTTCAGAGGCAGGCACTGGCCATTGTTGGTGGAGACACTCTGGCGGATGGTCTCATCGGTCTCCTCCATGACGACGGCATCGACGCCTGCCGCACGCAGCGTCGCGGCGAGCAGCGGAGCGGCAAGGTCGTCCCAGTTGGGCATCAGCAGGGTCTTGCCCTTGAGCGTCGTGTTGTAATGCGGGTTGACGCGGGAAAAATCCCTGATGGTGAGTCCTGTTAACGGTTTGAATACGGCAGCTCGCTCGTGGTGGTTGCGGAACGCGCGGATGGCAGCCTCGATGCGCGTCTCGTAGCCCACGGCGCTGTCGTGCTCGTCCAGTTCGAGGATCAGGAAGGGCTTGCCGTAGGTCTCCATAACCGACTTGAACGCATCGACGACGAAGGAATCAGGGCCGCATTTGAACGAGGTGACAAGGGTGGGGTAGAGGCCTTCGGTCCGCGCCACAGTCTCCGCGGCTTCCAGTATGCGCTTGCCGTATTCCCAGGGAAACTCGCGCAGCAGCGGCTGGATCATCGAATCCAGCTCGGGCGTGGGTTCCAGCATATCCTGGTACCAGGCTGGAACGCCGCGGTCAACCAGCATGTCGGGTATGCCCTTGTTCATGCCTGATTGCAGGACCGAATAGGGCCTTCCAAGGAGCACGACCTCGATACCCGCCTTGTTTCCGGAAAGAACCGGTTTCCTGTCGGCGAACAGGGTCTTGAGGCGCAGTCCGCGCTCTACGCGGAAGCGCTCGGCACGGTCCCAGGCTTCCGACACGGCGTTGCGGGTCAGCGGCAGCTTCGCCGTACCGCTCAGACAGCGGAACAGCTCTTCCTTGACGCGGAAGCTGGTATAGCTGGATTCCACCATGGGCTGGAGGAAACGGCCACGGTCAGCGAACTTGGCTACGAGGGTGGAGGCGAACTGGGTCTGGTAGCAGTACAGCCGGCTGCCTTTGTCCTTCTCCGTTTTCTTTTCAAGGTACACAGGCACGAACACGAAATCCGCCTTGTCAAGCAAGGACAGCACGTGCCCGTGGAACGCCGCGATGGGGGCGCAGAACTCGGCACCCATCTGCTCCTTGCCCACGGCCACCAGGTCTGTCCTTCCGTCGCTTTCAACCGTTTTTAGCCCCAGGGCTGCAAAGAACACCTTCCAGAAACCCATATCCTCGACCAGGGACAGAGCCGAGGGCAGGCCTATGGTCGGCGCGAGCCTGGCCGTGGATATTTTTGGCAATGCTTCAACCGCGTCGTGTTCCGCGCCTGCGCGCAGGGCGGACAGCCGTGGCGGGCCTGGTTTTCTGGCCACGAACGACTTGGTGGCCCAGTCCCTGCCGCAGAGGAAGCCAAAGGCCACCTCCTCGCCGTCTACCGTGGCTACCGACAGCTTGCAGTGGTTTCCGCACAGTCCGCAGACCTCGCTGCGCACGGGCAATTCCATCCGGTGCAAGCCCGTGCCGCGGAACGCAGTCTTTGCTCCGCCGTCGCCGCGCGCGCCATCGCTGAGGGCTGTTTCGTCACGCAGGGTCAGAGCCGCGCCGAACGCGCCGGTCAGGTGGCAGAAGGGCGATACGAGTATGGGCTTGCCGAGCTTCTGCTCGAAGGCGGCCACGAGGGAACGGTTCCTGGCGGTGGCGCCCTGGAAGAACACGACGCGGCCTATGTTTTTTTCGGCGGCAACCTTGCGCAGGTAGTTCTCCCGTACCGCGTGCAGGGCCGCGGCGAGCACCTCCGGGACGGTGCAGCCCGAGGCGAGCAGGTGGTTTATGTCGCGTTCCATGAACACCGTGCAGCGGTCGCTGACCCGGGGTGCCCGCACGCCGTCGGCGAGCGCCGCATAGTCGCTCACGTCCACGCCCAGCTTGCGCGCCTGTTCCTCTATAAAGCTGCCGGTACCAGCCGCGCAGACGTTGTTCATGATGGAAGACGTTACACGGCCATCCCGGAGCGTGGTGAACTTGGAGTCCTGCCCGCCTATCTCTATGATGGTGTCTACCTTTGGATCGAGTTCCACCGCCGCGCGGGCATGGGCGCTGATCTCGTCAAGCACCAGGTCCGCTCCTGCTATGCCGCCCACGAACTTGCGGCCCGAGCCTGTGGTCGCACAACCCAGGATGTTCAGGCTGAAGCCCTTGCGTTCCCCGAGCTTCTCCATCGACTCGAGCAGCGACTGGAAGGCTTCCACGGGGCGGCCGGAGGTACGCGTGTAAAAGCCCGCTACCATGCGTCCGTCAGCGTCCACGATGGCCGCCTTGGTGCTCGTCGAGCCTATGTCGATGCCCAGCCATGCGTCCAGGACTGCTGAAACGTTTTGATACACGTCCACCTCGACGATAGAGCCTGAGCGCCCCCCGCGCTCGTCGGTCTGTTCGCGGTAGCTCTCGTGGGCGGTGAAATCCGGGTACTCCGAGAGCGTGAGCGCCAGCGGCGGGTAGAAGCCGTCCCTGTCCAGCGGAAGCTCGGTGCGCAGCGCGGCCGCCGAGGTGAACGGCCCGCCGGCCCGGTTTTCGCGGAGGAACAGCAGGGCTGCGCCGATGGCGCCGTGCCAGGGCGCTTCTTCGTCGCGGATCAGCTCCAGGCCCGTTATGGCGCGCACGCGGGCAAGCACCGCGTCGTTCAGGGCGACGCCGCCGGAGAACACCACCGGGCCGCGCACCGGTTCGCCGCTGAAGAGCGTGTCCACGAGGTTGCGCGCCAGGCCGCGGCAGAGGCCGTCGCTGATGGCCGCCAGGGAATAGCCTTCCTGCTGGGCGTGGATGAGGTCGGTCTTGGCAAACACGGCACAACGGGTAGCAACCCGGGGCGGTTCACCCTGGTTTGACAGGGCCAGTGTGGACAGCTCGGCTGAGCCGGCCAGGTCCAGCCTGCCGGCCTGCTGGTCCAGGAAGCTGCCGGTACCGGCGGCGCAGCCTGAATTGGAGCGGCTGCCCTCGTACTCCCCGGCGGCGTTGAACCGTGCCAGCGAGTATTTCTCGCCGCCGACGATCAACACGGCGCCTGCGTCGGGGTGGCGCGCGCGCACCGATTCCAGCGCAGCCACCTGTGATTCGTAGCGCGCGTCCGCGCTGATCTCGGCGAGCGGGCGGCCGGTCAGCGCCACCGCGCGGACTCCGGACAGGTCCAGTTCCGCGTCCACCCGCGCCAGTGCCGACGCGATGTCGCCGCCGTGGGTAACGTACAGCCGGCCGAGCGTTGCACCCGTTGCGCTTACCGTTGCGGCTGCCAGCGCCACGGAGCCGATGTCCAACCCGAGTATCGAGGTTCTTCCTGTATTCATATCTGTGCCTTCCAGTTTTTATTCTTCACCGAGCTGTTCTTTTACGAGGTCCCACAAGCCGATGACTCCGGTTCTCCACCCTTCACGGTACGCGGCCACAGCATCGTCGCGCAGGTTGCCCTCCAGCCCCGCATGCTTGTGATGGGCTTCCCAGGCCTCGGTCGCCTTGTCTTCAGCGTCGGTCGTCGCGGGAATCGAACGGACGGCAGTTATCAATTCACCGTAGTGCGCGCGTCCTGCCCATGCGCTGCCGTCCGCCTTGCCCGCGGTTCTGGCTTTTTCGAGCACCTCAAGTTTTTCAGCCTTCAGCCGCTCCACGATACGGGGAATGTCGGCGCTGCCCGACAGCAGGTGCTGGAACTCTTCTTTGCGCCTGATCGCCTCGGACACCGCGTCCTGAAACAATCTGGAGAGGTTGAACGATGAGCGCCATGCGTCCATCTGCCTGAAGAGGTTTTCATTGACTGTCAGGGTTATTTTCTTGGCCATGCGGGCACCGTCCTCGACACGTGTAGATGATTCGACACGTATAGCATACTTCAACACGTGTTCGTTGACAAGGTGCCAGAACATGTCATTTTGTATAGGTCTCGAATCCGCGTTGGTGATCGTCTATACTTGATAGTCTATGGCAAATGGCATCCGCCGTATTTTTTTCGACTCGGGCAAGGTGCTCGTGTATCCCGTCTCGGGCGACTGGTTCGTGCCTGCCGTGCTCGTCGACAGGCAGACCGAACTGGGGTTCGGCTCGCTGAGGCTGGGGCTCAACCGGATGCGCGCCGGAGCGTACCTGGACCACAACCACCTGGTCCTCACGGAAGATGCCGAATACGAACAATTCCTGGAATACTACCGCATCCTGTTCGACAGCATACCCGCGTTGGAATCGGACGGGCTCGCCATCAGGTGCGCGCATGCCAAGGTCCGCGATTACAGCACGGCCCGCTTCTATCCCGATGTGGCAGGGACGGTGGCCAGGCTCGGGAGCCAGTACCGTCTGGGCATAATCTCGGATGCGTGGCCGTCGATATTTGGCATGTACCGGACCAACGGCTTCCATGAGGCCTTCGACCCCTTCATCGTTTCTTCGATGCACGGGGCCACCAAGGCACAGCGGACGCTCTTTGACGTGGCGTTGTCGTGTATCGAAGAGGAGCCATCAGAATGCCTGTTCATCGACGATTCTGTTGCCAACTGCCGGATAGCGGTGGAGAAGGGCATGTCCGCCGTGGTCATGTGCCGCGGCGGCGCGCCGATGAAGAAGTGGGGTCTGCCCGCGGTGCGGGACCTGGCCGGGCTGGAACGGTTGCTCGAAGAAATAGCATCAGGTTGAGCGCGCAAGCTTGCGCCGGGTTGCTTCAGCCCTCCCAGCCGGCCAGACGGGCAAAGAGGTACCAGGCCGCGTAGGCCTTGCGGTTGCCCATTACGTCTGCTGATTCAGCATGCGCCGGATCGCACGGGTACCAGTCGCCGGGATTGGCGGCCTGCCACGCTTCGGCCCAGTTGCTGTCCGGGGAACCGTCTCCGTCCGCGTCATAGTTGCAGGCGTCGTCCTGGTTGCGTGCCAGATACGAGTTGCCCGCCGGATCATGGCACTCAATGTCGGCAAAATCGTAGAGCCAGCAGCCGCGCGCCGCGCACCACGCGCGTATCGTCTCGTTGTTGTGGTGGAGCGTGCCCGCGGTGCCTGTGCCGTCGAGGTGCCCGGTAAAATGGACGAATGCTATGCCGGGGTAGGTATCCTCAAGCCTTGCCATCGGGTCGAGATAGCCTGACTGGAGTTCGCCCGCGCTCATCCAGCTCAGCTGGCCGCACCAGGACCACATGACGACGTTTACCGCCGGATGCGCGCTGCCGCGCCCTGCACCGTTGGCTACCCCCAGATAATCGGTGGTGAGGTTGTACCATTCCGGATAGTACCCGGCGTCGCTCCAGGTCTCAACGATGCCGAGCGCACCGCCGGAGCCGTCAGCATTCCATGTGTACAGCCCTGTTCCACCCTTGAAGGCGTCGAGGCCGTCCATGCCGCTCAGCAACTGGCTGCCGTGAGAGGTGTGACCGTAGTACACGGAGAGCGATGACTTGGCCGCCTGGATAGCGCTTGTCGGCACCGCGCTGATACTTGTATTCGTGTGGTCAACGATGAGAGCTAATTCCGACCCTGAACCGTCAGGATCCGGCAAGTCGTCTGGCAAGAACATTCCGCACGAGCCAAACAGGAAGAGCGCCAGGATCAGCACGTCCATGACGCGGATGAATACTTTCATCAACGGACTCCTCGCCGCTGGTGCCGTGACGATGATGACTGTACCGGGTGTACTGAATTGTAATGGGGCTCCCGCACCGGTTCAAGGTTTTACTTTGGGTCATGATCGGGCTGGCAAGGACCAAGCACCTCGTCGATCTTCCGGCTCAGATGCTCGGCGATGGAGCGGACATATGTTTCCATTGCACTGTCTGGATCGAGTACTGCTGCTTCCGCTTCCAGACGCAACCTTGCTTCCGGGCTCAGGACCTCAGCGGCATGGCGAAGCAGCGATGGAAACAACGTTCGTTCTACCCAATAGAATGATCCGCGGAGTCGTTCCGCAATCCTTGCGGCGATGAATGCCGCCCAGTATGCCTGCTCTGAAGCGCCTGTCTGCGCAAATGCCCGTGATGCTGTCGCGGCCCACCATCCCGCCCTGAACGCGCTGCCTGAATCCAGTCTCTCGGCCATCGAGCGCTGGAGCATCCTGGCGACTCCTTCCGGATCCGTACCGGCCTCCAGGAATGTTGTAAAGCGGATGACGGCCGCATGAAAATCGGGTTCGCGGGTTTCTGAAAAGGCAGACCGGACTTCGGCGAGCAGCTTGCCGGCGGCTTCGTATTCCTCAAGCGCCAAAAGCATCTTGGCGCTCCAGTGGCGTAACCTGATGCTGGCGTGGCTTCCTGGTTCAGCCAGATCCACCGCTTTTCTCATCGCTTGCACCGCCGCCCCGGTTTCTCCCCGCGACGCCATCAGGAAGGCAGCATGGTAATCTACCAAAGCGACAAAATCGGCATCATTACCGGCCAGTACTCGAGCGTGGGCCATGGCAGCATCTGCGTCCTCGGTCCGTCCCGCGAGGTTGAGCGCTTCTGCCTGGAGGATGCGCAGGTCGAGCGCTGACTTGGAATGGCCAAGCCGTTCCATCATGGTCGCAGCCTCGCCTGCAAGGGCTTCAGCCTTTTCATTGTTACCATTCTGGTGCGCCCAGTACGCCGCCATGCTCAGCGTATCCGACAGGTATCGTGTCGATCCGATGGCAGCGACGTAATGCCGGCATCGTTCAAGGGCGCGTTCGACCGCGGCGGCATCCGTGTCCCATCGTGAAGATTCTCCTTCATACCACGCGCAGGTGACCAGGGCCTCGAGATCTTCCGTCTGTTCGGCGAGTGCCGATGCCTTCGCGGAGGCCTTCCTGAAAAGGACCCAGGAAGCATCTGGATGCTTAAGCTCCTGATTTGCCATGCTGATCCAGGCCTGGCATTCCAGCCAGTGTTCGCCGAGCTTGTTGAACACTGCCGCGGATTCTTCGAGTCGCGTCCTGATGCTGTCGATTCCGCAGGAGGCACTCTGGTAGAACCCGAGCCATATCAGCTCGGACCTCCTCGCCGAGACCTCAGCTCCGGCGGCTGTCCAGCACCTCGATGCCGCAAGTGAGAATGTTTCAAGGTTCTGCATGTCCAGAGAGAACCATGCGCAAACCGAGGACAGTTCGTACCACGCTGCCTCGTCCGGTGCCGATAATCCGGAAGCATCGATGCGCGCGAGGATCGCCATGAGATCGGTAATACGGTCGCGGATGAGAAAGAATCGTAGCAGGCTAATCAGGGCTTTCAGCGACTGGTCAGGACGATCAGTGGCTACAAGCCATGAACAGGCCGCCGCCATGTTTGACCATTCCCTCTCGGCCTCGTCGAGAGCCCCGGCATCGCGTATGATCGTCATGCTATGGCCCAGCCGCTCGGCGCGCGCTGCGTAGTGCGTTGCATGTGCATCCCTGCAAGCAGCCTCGCGGCCTGTGGATGCAAGCCGCCCGCGGGCAAACAGCCGGACCGGATCGAGCAATCTCCAGCGTTCGGGGCCACCTTCGGCTTTATAAAATGTGAGGAGCGACTTATCGACGAGCTTTGCTATCGGTCTGATGGCAGGTCGGCCCAGAATTTCGGCCGCGGCCTCCGCGTCGAAACCGCCTTGACAGACCGACAGGGTTTCCAGATCCGAGGCTTCTTCAGGCGACAGTCGTTCCCAGCTCCAGTTCAACAAGTTCTCCAGCGAGCGGTGTCTGGGCTCGAAACCCGACGGGCCGTCCGCCGCGACCAAAAACAGGTTTTCGAGGCTTGCCGCTATCTCTTGCAATGGCAAGGCTCGAACCCTTGCGACGACGAGCTCTATGGCTAGCGGTATACCTTCCAGCGCGCGGCATATACCGGAAACCAGCGCTGGCATGGCCGTGTGGTTGCCCCTCGGGTCGGCCGAGGCGGCCCTGTCCAGGAATAACCGTGCCGCATCTGACGCGAGCTGATCGGTCAGAGGTGCATTCCTCGGGGCGATGGGCAGCGGGCGCACGAGCAGTGTCGTCTCTCCTTCGATGCCGAGCGGTTCGAGGCTGGTGGCGAGGATGACGACACCGTGCGACGACATAAGCATCGCGGTTGCCAGTGTGGCGCATTCCCCGATGACGCGTTCGCAGTTGTCCAGCACCACCAGCGTTTCGAGCGTTGCCATTCGTGTAGCAAAGTCCCTGGCGTCTTCGCCGGGGCGAAGCGGAGCGTCCAGGGCCGCCGCCGTCCTGGGCAGCACCCCCCCCCGGACTGCCGGCGCGCGGGCGGCGGAGGCCCCCCCCACGCCGCAGCGAGGGTCCCCCTCCGCTGGGGGCCCGGC
>CAXZAJ010000121.1:0-10616 GCA_964293355.1 uncultured bacterium | reverse complement strand
CGGCTCGCCGCCCGGCTATGTGGGCTACGAGGAAGGCGGTCTCCTGACCGACGCCATACGCAAGACGCCCCACGCCGTGGTACTGCTCGATGAAATCGAGAAGGCCCACCCGGATGTATACAACATTCTCTTGTCCATAATGGATTATGCCACTCTGACGGACAATCAGGGTCGCAAGGCGGACTTCCGCAATGTGGTGCTGATCATGACGAGCAACGCCGGCGCCCGTGATATCGGCAAGCCGATGATCGGTTTCGGCGAACGCGCCTTTACTGAAGCAGCCATAGACGACGCCGTTCAGAAGGCCTTTACGCCTGAGTTCCGCAACCGCCTGGACGCGGTGGTCCGCTTCGGACGCCTGCCCGAACCGGTCATCGAGCGCATCGTGCTCAAGTCCCTGGACGATTTCCGCGCTCAGCTCGCCGACAAGAAGGTGACGCTCGAGGCCACTGATGCCTGCGTCAAGAAGCTGTCGGAACTGGGTTACAGCGACGAGTTCGGCGCCAGGAACGTCAACCGCGTCGTGGAGGACAAGATCAAGACCTGGTTCGTGGACGAGGTGCTGTTCGGACGGCTCAAGGATGGCGGTGCAGCGAAAGCAGACCTCAGGGACAGTGAAATAGTCATCGATATCGCGTAGCGGCGGAAATCCATGTCCCGCCTGTCCCGCCACCTGGCAAAACGGTCCGACCCACGCTTTCCATGGCTGGACAAGAATGACCAGTTCAGCTTTCCCCCGGTTGGTACGGCCACGCCAGACGGCGTGCTGTGCACCGGGGGAAACCTGTCGCCAGGCATGTTGCTGTCCGCCTATCGGCAAGGCGTGTTTCCCTGGTTCAATGACGAGGATCCCATAGTCTGGTGGAGCCCCGATCCGCGCTTTGTCCTGATACCCGGGGAGCTCCACGCCTCGGCCACCATGCGCAAGATCATAAAAAAACGCCGCTTTGAACTGAGGCTTGATACGGCTTTCGGTGATGTGATACGGGCTTGCTCGGATATTCCCAGACCTGGACAACGGGGAACCTGGATCACTGAAGACATGATAGAGGGCTATCTGCGGCTTCACGAACTCGGCTATGCCCACTCGGTGGAAGCCTGGCAAGGCGGCGGGCTCGTTGGAGGCCTGTACGGCATCTCGCTGGGATCTGCGTTTTTCGGCGAGTCGATGTTCAGCCTGGAACCTGATGCCTCCAAGGCAGCCTTCATACCGTTCGTGTGGGCACTGGCCGAGGCGGGCTTTACGCTCGTGGACAGTCAGGTGCGCACGGCGCATGTGGAGTCGCTCGGGGGCAAGAGTGTTACGCGTGAAGAGTACCTGGCTCTCCTCCACGCCGCGCTCGAAACGCCTACGCGGCAGGGTACCTGGTCACAACTCTTTCCCGCGTTTCCCGAATCGGCGGCATACCGGAGCCTATGCGAGGCCAGCACTTCCGGGGTATCTTAGAAACTACCGCCATTGCGGCCCGGAGCGCGTATCCACGACATGAAAATCCTTTGCATCCAGTTACCCAGACAGGATCCGTCAGGAGACGGCGCCCGCGATAATGTTCCTCTTTCCGCTACCAGGATGATGGCGCTCGCGGAGTCCAGGGGACTGCTCAAGCGCCAAGACTGGGCGTTGCTCGACCAGAAAACCGCTGATTTTGGCGGTGATGCGGCCATCGCGGCAGCAGCTATGCGCTTGGGCGCTGAACTCGTGCTGTTTTCGCTTTTTGACTGGAACCTCGAGCGCAGCCTGTGGCTGGCAAAGAGGCTCCGGGCTGTCATGCCGGCCACGCATTTTGCCGCATTCGGGCCAGAAATAGCCCAGGGCATGCCCGTATTCAAGGCGCAGGCTTTTGACGCCTTCATCGAGGGCGAACCGGAAGGCCTCTTCATCGAACTGCTTGCCGATCTGGACGCCCGTTCCCTGAAACAGCGATACGCACCATCGATGCCACTTGACCTGGCGGCCTTGCCCGATCCCTATCTGGCAGGAACACTCTCCATTACCGCGGACAAACCTGTCCTGATAGAGAGCGCACGAGGTTCGACCATGACGCCTGCCTTCATGGGCCGCGCGGCTGCCCCTCCCCGATTTTTCCAGCGTGATGTTGCGCCGCGTGTGCTCAGGCTGGCGTCAGAACGAGGAGCCAACGAGGCCCGATTCATCGACCCGCGGCTGGACGAGCGTCCGGACTTCAGGGCTTTCGTCAAGGCGCTTGCCGCCGCCAATGAATCCGGAGTCGCGCTTGCGGCCAGATTCGACCCCGCACTGCTCGATGACGACTTTGTAAAACTGCTGGCTGACGCATCCTTCGTGGCTGTTGGCGCGGATCTGGGTAGCGTCAATCAGAAAGCCCTCGAGGCTGTGGGCCTGAGGCTGGACCGGGATGGCCTGGAACGCGGTGCGCGACTCCTGTGGACGCAGGGCATCATCGTCAAACCCGATGTATATCTGGGGTTGCCGCACGACGACTACGATTCCACCATTGAAACCTTCGATTATTTGGGAATGATAGGCATGGGACAGGATGCCGAACTGCGCCCCATGCCCGTTTCCCCGGGTTCCCTGCTGCGCGCCTCCTCCGCGGAGTACGGCATCAAGGAATACCTGGAACGTCCGCCCTACTGGGTAGTCGAGACCGACTGGATGGACGAAGATGACCTCCTGGACGCCGTGGCGGACTTCGAGGAGAGCTTTGACGTGGCTTGGGGCTCGCCGGTAGCGCCTTGCTTCAAGGCAGACAGGGGCGGCTTCATATCGTTTGCCGACTTGCGGGTGCGTACCAACCTGGATGCGCTGCTCGTCACGCCGGAAAAAATGGCCTCGTCAGTGACGCTGTTCCTGGACGCGGACGATCCGGAAAGCGTTGCGCGGGTCGCGAGGGCCGCCAAAGACCTCCGCAAGGAGAACCCGTACTGCCTCTGGCAACTGGTGCTGCGCTCCGATGCCGGCATCCCTCCCTCCGGCATGGTTGAAAAGCTGACGGATGCTTTTTCAATGCCCGAGCACTATTTTGAGCTGTCGCGGCTCTATTCCCTGGACCCCCAGCCTGATTTCCAGGTCAGGTCCTTTTTTGCCACGACCTCGGAAGCGCTGGCGCTGGTCTCGCTGCGGGACAGGCAGGATCTGGAAACGGTGTTCGCTCTCGGTGACGCGTTGCCTGGCGCAAGGCTCCTCGAGTCGATACCGTTCCTGGCCTTTGACAGGGAAGCGTCCTCGTTCGAACTGCTGTACGACATCATGAATGCGTACCGCGACTACCCCGACCTGCTGGTCGAGGCGCCGCGGACCTTGTTCAGATAGGCGCTCAGTACGATGCGGCCAGATCGACGCGGTGCAGAGCGTCGCCGGTCCGCACCCAGCGTTTGACGTTGTCGATGGTCTGCCGCACGTTGATGTCCACGGCTTCCCAGGTGGAACCCGCTACGTGCGGCGACAGCACGACATTAGGCAATGCATGTATCGGGAACCGCGACGGAGCGCCTTTTACGGAGCCGCCCTGGGGATAGGTGTACCAGACATCGATACCGGCCCCGGACAGGGTGCCGTCCTTGAGTGCCGCATACAGGGCGGCCTCGTCCACCACCTCGCCACGGCCAACGTTGACCAGATACGCGCCGCGCATCGCCTCCAGTTCGGCGGCTCCCACGAGTCCCCGGGTGGCATCGGTCAGCGGCAACGCCACGAACACGATTTCCGCCCCCGATACGACCGAATGCAGGTCTGTGGTCACCGCGTCGAAGTGCGCGGGTGCCGGAGCTCCCGACTTGCGGCGGTAACCGGTCACGTGGCAATCGAAGGCCTTGAGCAGCCGCGCCAGGCTCTCGCCTATTGCGCCGACGCCGAGTATGGTGCAGCGTTTCCTGAATATCGAATGCCAGAAATCCTCGCGCCCCTTGCCCACCCAGAAGCCGTGCCAGGTTTCAGCCTTGAGGTCGTTGTGAAACTCCACGATGCGCCCGAAACCGGTGAGCGCGAGCGCCAGGGCTCGTTCCGCAACGCTCTCGGCGTTGCCGTGGCAATTGAACACTGAAACCCCGCGCTCGATGAGCAGGTCCGCGGGCAGGTGGTTGACGCCAACAAAGGGCACGAACACGGCTTTCAATCCAGTTGTCTTCTCGTAGTAGGCCCGGTCCACGACATTGGCTACCACGGCATCGAGGCCAGAAAAATCGGCGAGGCTTGGCTCGAGTCCGCGTATGACCTCTACGTCCTTGCCGAATTCATGCTCAAGTTCGGCGGCGGCGGCGGTCCAGACTTCATTCATGGGCACACAGAAACCAATTCGCACAGTGGGTTCTCCTCATCAGGACGCGCAGCTTGCCTGAAACGAAAGCCGCGGTCATTTGTTAAGCTAAGGATACGCGATTCCGATTATTAAAAGAAGGCTTTTATCAGAAGTGATTCTGGAAGGAATATATAATGAACAAGAAGCAGACGCTTATTGTACTCGCTTGCGTGCTTATCCTCGGTTCGTGCATATCGGCGCCGGAACCCGCAGAACCGGCACCGGTCGCGCCGGCACCGGTCGCCCCGGTGGAACCCAGCATAGCGGAACTCATTGCACGGGGAGACACCACCGGGCTTCAGGCTCTCTTCAAAGGTCGGGAACAGGCTAACCAGGTTGGTCCCGACGGGCGATACCCCCTGCATGCCGCGGTGCTCAAGGGCTCCAGCCAGATGGTTGAAATCTTGCTCGCGATGGGTGCAGAACCGGATCCGCTTGACTCCGATGGCAAGACGCCCCTGCGCTACGCGGTGGATCAAGGCGATGCAAAATCGACAAAGGCGCTTGTGTTCAAAGGCGCCTCGGTTTTTGTTGCCGACAATGCAGGAGTCAGTCCTCTGGACGCGGCCATTGCCAAGGGCTTTACCGCCTCGCTGGTTGACAAGGCTTCCATAGCGACCAGAGGCCCCAAAGGGGAGACCCCCCTGCATGTAGCCGTGGACAGGCTTTCCATGGATGCCGTCAAGTCTATTTTGGCCCTCGATCCTGACCTGACGGTGCGCGACGCTTCGACCCGAACCGTACTTGACGCGGCGTTCCTGCACCCGGGCAGCCAGGCCGGAGCAGCGATAGCCGAGCTTCTCGTTTCGCGCAACGCGCCAAGCTCCATAGACGATTTTGCGTATTTCGTACGAGCCGTAAGGGACACGAACTATGCCAGGGCGCGCTTCGTCGACGGTGCTACCGTGCTTCATGAATCAGTGCGCTTTGACCATCGCGGCTACCTGTCGTTCTTCCTGGACAACGGCGTGCCTGTGGATGCCAAGAATGCCTCGGGAGCCACTCCGCTGCACGATGCCATAAGGCTGGGCAAGCTTGATTCAGCAAAAATGCTGTTAGCCAAGAAAGCAGACCCCAACGCCCGCGACGGCTTTGGCAATACGCCTCTGCACCTGGCGCTGCCTACGGAAGGAACACAGGAGGCTGTCGACCTTCTCCTGTCATCTGGTGCGGACCCATCCATCAAGGACAAGGGCGGGAACACGGCCCTCCATGTCGCGGTCGCTCTGGGATATGCGCCCGCGGTCATCACATCTTTGATCATAAAAGGCGCACCAGTCGACGCGGCCAACGCGGAGGGTGATACAGCTCTTGCTATGGCAATGCGGCGCAAGAACGAAGCGCTCGTCTCGACGCTCGCGGGCAAAGGCGCCAGCATGTTCGTCAAGAACGTAAAGGGAGAAACACCACTTTCGATAGCGCTGGCTGACGGTCCGGAGTCAACTCGCATCTTGGTCAGCGCATCCCCCAGGAACGCCAGGGACGACTCGGGCGAGTCACCGTATCACCATGCGGTTCGCCTCCGCGCGGCGGCTGCCACCATAGCCGTACTCAAGGAACTGAAACTTGACGCCTCAGCGCGCAACAATGAAGGCGACACGGCGCTTCATCTCGCGACCAGGTCCAATACGGAAGAGCAGGGCTTGGCGCTACTTACTGCCGGGGCTGATCCATTCTCAAGCAACGCGGCGGAGGCTTCGCCCTTGTCCATCGCGCTTGCCGCCACCAGCGGCCCCTTGGTCTGGTTCTTCTCTCCGGCGGTGCTAGCCGCGAAGGATACCTCTGGCAATGGCCCCCTGCATTACGCGGCTCTGGCTGGTCTCGCTGAAGGTGCGGCGTACATCGCCTCCAGAGGCGTGCCCGTGGATACGAGGAATGTCGACGGCCAGACACCCATGATGCTCGCGCTCAGGAAGGATTCCACCGGCACAGTCAACGTACTTCTATCTTTGGGTGCGGATGCCAGCCTTCGGGATTCCTCAGGTTCCACGGCACTGCACCTGGCAGTGTACTGGCGCGCCACTGAATGCCTCAGGCTGCTGGTGCGCTCCGCAAGCAACCTCGACCCTCGTGACTACACCGGCAAGACACCGCTGCGCGACGCCGTGGACCGGCTCGACGCGCTCGCGACAGCCCTGTTGCTCGAACTGGGTGCCGATCCGCTGGCCCGCGACAATTCCGGCGACACCCCCCTGCACGCCGCGGCACGCCAGATTGACGAGCGCTACGTCAGCGCCCTTGCCTCAAAGGCCAGGCGGATCGATGTACGGGACGACTCTGGTGCAACACCGCTCCTGAAAGCCATCTATGCTGAAAATGCGAAGACGGCCCGGACGCTAGCCTCGCTGGGCGCCTCCATCCATGCTCGCGACTCCACTGGCGAAAGCCCGCTGAGCTATGCGCTCAAGAAGGGCGGTTCGCTGCTCAAGTCTCTACTGGACGCAAAAACTGCGGGGAGTTCCGATGCTGATGGCAGATCGGTGCTGCGCGTGATCCTCGAAGCCAAGCCTTCTGTAGAATTCCTGGATCTGGCGATCGCGGCGGGAGCAGGTCCCAATGACCGCGACGCATTCGGTCGATCGCCCTTGCACATCGCCGCTGCCAACAAGTATACGGACCTCGCCGTCAGGCTCGTTGCCGCCGGCGCAGACCGGTTCTCAAGGGATTCTGACGGTGCAACACCCGCGGCGCTGGCACTCTCCGGTGGTGATGCCATCATCGCGGCCCTTTTCGGATCGGCCCCGGATGCTGCTGATTATCTGGGTGAGACAGCCCTGCACTATGCAGCAGCAGCCGGGCTTGAAAAAGCGGCCCAGTCGCTTTTGGCCCTCGGTGCCGACCCCAGCCTCCGTAACGCCGCCGGCGAAACTCCCGCCCAGGTAGCTGCCCGCCGCGGCCACCCCACTCTCTCCGCCCTCCTCGGCGGCAAATAGGAATAGGAGTATTTCAAGCAGAGAAAATGAGTTAGTACGTATAAGAATTTTAAGCACAGAGCCACAGAGAAGACGAGGGAAGAAAAGAATAAAAAAATGGAAAATTTGGGCACAGAGCCATAGAGAAAATGAGGAAGAAAGAAACGAGAAGGAAGAAAAGAAGTTTAAAAACCCTTTCCCTTCCTGATCCTTCTTATTCCCCCTCATCTTCTCTGTGGCTCTGTGCTAAAAACTCTGTATCTTTTCTTATTCTTTATTCTCTTCTCATCTTCTCTGTGTCTCTGTGCAAAAATTCCTATTCTTGATTACTCGTCTTCACTGTGGCTCTGTGGCTCTGTGGTTACATCCTCGCCGAGATACTCATTCAGCTGATTTCGTGGTACTCGTCGAGGCGGCGGAGGTCCTTGAGTTTCTGTATCGCCTTTTCCTGGATCTGGCGTACCCGCTCACGCGTTATTCCCAGAAGCTTGCCCGTCTCTTCAAGCGTTAAGGGGCCTTCTCCGTTGAGTCCGAACCGCAGCGTGATTATGGTAATCTCGCGCTGGTTCAAGCTCTGAAGCACGTGGTCCAGCGTATCCTGCATGGTCATGCAGAAGACTTCCTCGAACGGCTCTACCGCATTCTCGTCCTTGATCAGATCCGACAGGTGCGTAACGTTGTCCTCGTCCACGGTCGTATCCAGTGACGCCGTTTCCTGGGACAATTTCATTATTTCCTTGACCTTTTTCGGATCCATGCCAAGTTTGTCAGCCAATTCGTCCGCATGAGGATCGCGGCCCAGGTCCTGCGTCAGTTGTTTGGCCACAAAATAGCACTTCTTGATGGTATTGAGCATGTGTATCGGGATGCGGATGACGCGCCCCTTGTCGGCGAGGCTCTTGATTATGGCCTGACGTATCCACCAGGTGCCGTAGGTGGAGAACCTGCAGCCCCGGGTGTAATCGAAACGCTCGACCGCTTCTATGAGACCTATGTTCCCTTCGTCGATGATATCGAGAAGCGAGAGTCCCCGGTGCTGGTAGTTTTTTGCGATCGAGACAACGAGCCGGAGATTGCTGGAGATCATCTTGTGCTTGCACGCCAGCAGTTCAGTTTCTTTCAGCGTCCGGGTTTCCTGAATGTCCGGGTACTCGGAGGCTTGGCCTCCGATCAGGGAATCCAGGGCTGCGATGGCATTCCTGGTCTTCTGGATGCGGCCGCCCAGTTCCACCTCCTCTTCAGCGCTCAGGAGGGGGTACCTGGAGATCTGCTTGAGGTACAGCGCAAGCGGATCTGATTCCTTTGGAGATTTCAGTTTTTTTAACTTTTTTTGAAGGAGCACCGGCTTGGGCTTTTTGAGTCGTTTTGCGGGCGCCGGTTTTTCCAGTACGATGTCGTTCATACGATCTCCCATACGGACCTTCGTGGCCCTGTTTGTTGTAATACTGTTGGAAGTAGAGCGCAGGCGTATCGAAGTTTATACTTTATTTTTTAAAAATCAACGAAGTTCCGTTAAATATGTCGAAAAAAATATTTTTAAAGATATTCTTGCTACCCCGCCCGATAAATTCAATGCAGATGGATACGACAGGAACAATTTGGCTTACATCAGTCGCGGGGAACCAAGTTCGGATCTACGGTATCAGCGCCTTTGAATACGAAGAAGTATGCAGTGGACGTTCCGTCGGAGGATACTTTGCCTATCAGTGATCCTTTTCGCACGGCATCTCCAACACGAACTGACAGTACGCCCGCACCGCCATAGACATACACGAGGCCGTCGGAAGACTGCACGAAGGCAACAAGGTCGAACCCACGAAATGGTCCAGCGGAAATTACAGTACCGGCACGAAGTGCCAGAATCGCTGAAGCTGGCTCCGTTGCTATCGAAACCCCCTTGAGCTTGCCCTGAAGGTAGGAAACAGACCCATTGACGGGCCAACTTTTAGCTGCAGCAGGAGCTGTTACAACCGGAGCAGGAGTGGAAGTCACAGGCGGCTTTGCACCGGCCCCTGCAGTACCAGACGCCACAATGCCCGTACTGCCGGCCTTTGCCGGAACCTTCAGCTTCTGGCCAGGCTTGATGGTGGTGGTCTTCATGCCGCTTGCCTTGACGATGGAGTCCACAGATACTCCGTGTGCCTTGGCTATACCATAGAGAGTATCACCCTTGGCAACGACATACTCCACCGTGGGTGCAGCGGGGACAGTAGCCGCGGGAGCCACAGACGGAGCCGTCTGGGAACCCGGAATCGTCAGCTTGAGGCCCACAAACAAGCGCCCTTCGTCAACGATGGCATTGGCTTTCTTGAGGGATTCGACGGAAATGTCGTAACGGCGGGCTATGGCATAGAGCGTCTCGCCCTTCTGGACAGTATGGATTACAGGATCAGCGGCTACCGCCAGGGTAGCCACAAAAAGCCATAATGAGGCGGCCAGCATTACAACAATAGAGGGTCTCGATCGTGCATTCATGCACTTCAATTGTCGGCCCGAGCAGTGCGGGCCATGAGAGTTTTCAGGTTCCCGGTCTCTATAAAGAATACTCCAGGAACATCCTGACAGATGCCCCCGCGCGCCTGATGGTCTGTTCGTTGAAAGGCGTGACGACATAGCCAAAATATTCGAGTCCCCAGAGGAACGGCTTGGGCAGGCGAACACCGGCACCTATGGAATATTCAAAGCTGGAATCGTAGCCTACGACCGATTCCCTGGGTCGCAGGGAGAGCCCCGCATCGAGTTCGACCGCCGAACCGAGTCGTGCGTGTGCATCGAGGCCAACGTTGAGGCTATTGGCCAGCTCGAAATCCTCAAACTCATATGGGGGTTCCCAGGACAGCGCTATCTGCCAGGAGGTACGGTGGCTGGTGGGATCGACACCACCCAGAAATACTCGGAAGGCCATGCGCTTCTCCGCGGTCCGGTCTTCTACCTGCCGCAGCCAGTCCCATCGAAACCCGACGCCCCAGAGGGTGCGGCCATAGAAACCCAGGTCAACGAGTTGCGTATAGCCTGTATTTTTAGCCAGACTGGCATCATTCAAACGTTGGGCAAGTATGGTATCAGCCTTCTCTATCAAAGTGGCTATCCACACACCCCGATCACCGCCAAAAGCCTGTTCTGACGCAAGGCTCAACTCAACGAGACCGGTGTCCGTGAAGCTGATGTCATCCGACGAGGGATCGAGGCCATACATTGAATATAACCTCAGAGCCAGTGCCCCGGAAGGCTTGTGCAAGAAAGCCCAGCGAATGTTCTGGGAGCGTTTGGCCCTGGCTATGGCAGGATCACGGATTTCACGATCGACGGCCGATTTTGTCTTTTTAAAATAATCAGCGAGACTGTCTAAGCGCCGCCTTACAACGTCTATCCTCGCGGTAACGATCTCCTTGCTTCTGGGTATGGTATCCTCGACACGGCCCAGCGC
>CAXZAJ010000120.1:0-10640 GCA_964293355.1 uncultured bacterium | reverse complement strand
CCCGCACCTGCGGGCGGGGCAGCGAGGCCGCCAGCGTCGTCTCGTATGCCCTGAACATCACCGACGTGGATCCGATACGGCACAACCTGTACTTCGAGCGCTTCCTCAACCCCGGCCGCGTTGATCCGCCGGACATCGACGTGGATTTTGCATGGGACGAGCGCGACGAACTGCTGGCCGCGGTGATAGCCGAGTACGGCGAGGCGAGGGCGGCCCGCGTGTCCAACCACGTCTGCTTCCAGCCGCGCTCGGCGCTGCGGGAGACGGCGCGGGCCTTTGGTATGCCGGACGGCGAAATATCAGCCTTCGAGAAGCGCCTCGTCGTTACTTCCGGCACGGTGGACGCGTCCGGGGCTGCCGGCGCATCAGGCACCGATGACGACTGGCGCCAGATCGCCACTCTGTCCCGCCGGCTGGAAGGCATCCCGCGGCACCTGGGCGTGCATTCCGGCGGCCTCATCCTGGTGCCTGATGACCTTGCCGGCCATGTGCCCATCGTGCGCAGCGGCACCGGCATACGGGTCACGGCCTGGGACAAGGACGGCGTCGAAGCGGCCGGGCTGGTCAAGATAGACCTCCTGGGCAACCGCTCCCTGGCCGTCGTCCGCGACGCCGTGGCCAACGTGCGGGACAACGGGTTCCAGCTCGACGAGGATGCCTGGCATCCCATAGACGACCCGGCCACCATCGATCTGCTCGCGCGCGGCGACTCCATGGGCGTCTTCTATGTGGAATCGCCGGCGATGCGCCTCCTCCAGAAGAAGACCGGCCGCGGCGACTACGAGCACCTCGTCATCCATTCGTCCATCATCAGGCCAGCGGCCAACCGCTACATCAACGAATACATAGACAGGCTCAAGGGCGCTCCCTACGAGCTGCTGCACCCCCTCATCGGCGACCTGCTGGCGGAGAGCTACGGCATCATGTGCTACCAGGAAGACGTCTGCAAGGTGGCCGTCGCGCTCGCGGGCTTCTCCGCGGCGGAGGCCGACAAGGTGCGCAAGATACTCGCCAAGCGTGACTACGCCGAGCGGCTCGTCTCGTACAAAGAAAAATTCTACGAAGGCGCCAGGGCCAAGGGCGTCAGCGATGCGACGATAGCCGAGGTCTGGGCGATGATCGAATCGTTTTCAGGCTATTCCTTCGTCAAGGCGCACTCCGCCAGCTATGCGATGCTGTCGTTCCAGTCGGCGTATCTGCGGCGCCACCATCCCGCTGAGTTCATGGCCGCCGTCATGTCAAACCATGGCGGCTACTATTCCACGCTGGCCTACGTCAGCGAAGCCAGGCGCATGGGGCTGGCCGTGTTGCCCCCCGATGTCGACGAAAGCGGGCTGCGCTGCCGCGGTCGCGGAATGGAGTTGCGCTTCGGCCTGGGCATGATCCATTCGCTCGGCGAGGCCAGCGCGGCCGAACTTGTCGAGGAGCGGCGCGTGAGGGGACCGTACCGGACCATAGAGGCGCTCGCCCGCCGCGTCCGCCTTGACCGCGGCGATGCGGAGGCCCTGGCTGGTTCGGGCGCCCTCGATCAGGTGTCGCCGGAAATGCCCCGCGCCGCAAAGCTCATGCGCCTTTTATCAATGCAGGCAGACCGCGAAACGCAGACGCCCCACGCCCGCAATCCGCAGTATCCGGCACGGGCGCAAGGCGAGCTGTTCGCGGCTGAAAGCCCGCCAGGCACGGATCCCGTCCGTGCGGAAGGCACCGCGGCAGGAGGAGCCGGCACCGAGCGCCGGCGGCTTGAGGCGGAAATGCGGTACCTGGGCACGACGCTCGCGGTGCATCCTCTGGTACTATGGCCCGGTGCGCTCAAGGCTCGCCGCTACATGGGTCGCGACCTGCCACGCCTCGTCGGGCACCGCGTTGCCCTGCTCGGGTGGCCCATAACCGCCAAGCCCGTCCTTACCGCGTCCGAGCAGCCCATGGAGTTCGTGTCGTTCGAGGACGAGACGGCCCTGTACGAAACCGTGCTGTTTCCCGCCGCTTATGCCCGCTTCAGGCACTTGCTCTATGAACAGCGCCCGCTCCTGCTCCGCGGCCTCGTGGAAGAAGACAGGGGTGCCGTTACCGTAACGCTGGACGGTATTGAAAAAGTTGGATGATTTTTGAAAAGGATTGCTTCCTATGCTACAGCGAAGCGTCTGACCGGCATCTCTGATTGACCGATTCCGCTCTGGCAAGTCGCGACGAGCCCGGGAGCGTGTATCAGCACCGTGCTGGTCGTGCCGCGGTCGCTCCGCATCGCCAGCGTCCCGCTGAACTGTTCAAGGAGCATTTTTATCAGTGAAAGTCCGAGTCCGCTTGACTGTTCCAGCTCGAAATCACCGGGGAGCCCGTTGCCGTCGTCGCGGAGCGTCAAGATGACCGTCTCGTCATAGACGGTGATGTTGAGCCGTATCAATCCCCTGTCCTTGCCCAGAAAGGCGTACTTCATGGCATTGGTCAGGAGTTCGTTGATTATGATGCCAAGCGCGAAGAGTCGTTTTGGATCCAGCGAGAAGTCGTCGACGTGCTTCTCTATGGTGATGCCGGCAGCATTGGGGAAGAGTGGCGTTATCGTATCGATGAGGCTGTCTACATACGGACAGACATCGATATCGCCGCCCTGACTTTGGCCCGCGAGCATTTCGTAGAGCGAGCCCATGCCTTCAATCCTGCCTATGGCATCCTGCAAAGCATTTACCGTTTCCGGCTGTTTGGCTGTGCCCAGCTGCAAGGACATGATGGCCCGAATGGATGCAATGTTGTTCCTGACGCGGTGATGGGCTTCCTTTATGCGGAGTTCACGTTCTGCCATGTTTCGTGCATGTTCTGCCTTCAGTAGTTTTGCTGCCGCTTTCTCTGCCTTGGCACGCCTGAGGGCCATTGCAACCGTTGTGTAGAGCACTGCATCGGTCGAGCCCTTTACAACGTACCCGTACGCATCGACGCTTTCGAGCCGCGCGAGTGTGGCCTCATCAATATGAGCAGACATGAATACGACAGGCAGATGCGAAGTCCGGGTCATGAGTCTTGCTGCCTCGATGCCGTCCAGATCGGATCCGAGGTCTATGTCCATCAGGACGAGGTCTATCGGTTTTGCCGATTCCGCGAGCGCCATGGCCTCGTTGCCGGTTTTTGCCACCAGAACAGAATAACCGTGGGCTTCAAGCGTTTCTCGTTCGAACAAGGCGGTGATGATATCATCTTCGACGAGCAGGATCGTCGCGAGCTTTTCAGTGCCCATGTGCCGCTCCTCCGCAAGTGTAGTGCGGCCCGGCCGCACTGTCCGACGTAACAGACGCGGCCTGCTGGCATAGCCAGCAAACCGCATCCGTCCGTCGTCCGCTGTTTGTTTATCTTTTTGAAGTACTTTTCAAATTGTTCTTGATGAACAGATCGTAGCCGCCCGATTCAGGCTCTACAAGCGTTTTTTCTGTTTTGGGCTGTAGACAGTTGTCTACAAGGCTGATTTTAAAGAAAATACCATACCTAAAAGTCAAAAATATCCAAAAATTCTCTCCGCTCGATTGTTCTGGAGTACGACAAGTTTATGGTGATGTCTGTTCCCGCGCTGGTAAACGTGTCTTCTTCTATATAAAACTGCCACCGTGCATCGCGCACGATAAGGCTGCAACCAACGAGCAGGTTGGTCTGAGGCAGGAGCAGCATGTTGCTCTCAGTAAAAATCCAGTGCAGGTCATCTTCAATCGATGGCTCCAGCGTCGGCGACTTGATGTTCACCTGCAGGTGCAAGGAGAACTGGCGGGCCGGTGTCAGTTCTATTCCAGCCATGCCTACAAAGAATGGCTTAGGCCTCGAAGTAGCTCCAGGCAGGAACGTATCGAACGGAACCGTCAGGCCAGCATGGCTGTAAAATGAAACGAAGCGGGCTGGCATGAAATCGGCGACGAGGCCTAACGCCGCATCGGGGAAGCCGGATCCGGACAGGAGATCCAGTCGTCCCGTGGGAAGCTTGAACGCGCCGTAGCCTGCCAGAGCGATTCGCGCCGTTTCAAGGAATGTATAGCGAGCATGCAGATCCAGGTCGCCAAAGGATACAGCGCTTCGGTCCAGAGACAAGTCGACTCCGCTGGCATTCTGGATATCCACCTGCACCCGGTTGCGGAACGAAAGTTCCCTGAATCCGTTGGGAAGGTTGAAAAGACGGTGAAACCCTTCTATCGGAGTATCCAGGAATCCTCCAAAATAGGAGACGATCCTGAGGTCAATACCCAGTGCCAGCCGCTTCTGTGGTCTGAAGGAGCACCCTAGTTCAACGTTGCAGCTCTCATAGTCACGGTTTACATAGATGGCAGAGGGATACGCTTCTGGCTGGCCTTTTGTCAGCGAATTCTGGTAGCTGGATGAAAAAATGCTGTAGAAATCGTTGGTGTAGTACTGGCTGACATGGTACTGGATTTCAGACTGGTCACCAGATCGGGCTCGGTACCCCGGGTACTGGTAGTAGATGGAAACCGGCAGGTACCAGTTCTTGCCTACCAGCGGCCCCTTTGACCAGTCTTGTTGGGGCGGTCCAGCAGTCTGGCCATAGATTCCGCGGAATCCCGTTGTCAGCATGATGAGGATGACAAGCCGCTTGGCTTTCATGGTGCGCTCCCCTCATGTATCACTATACGGCAACTTTCGCGTCAATACTTGTAAGGTGCCAACGATTCGAGGCATTATCGCCTGAGCGCCTTGGCGACGAGGCTCTGATGTGGAGGTGTGCATGGCTTTGCAGATATTCGGTACCAGGAAGTGCGCCGTTACCAGGAAGGCCGAGCGGTTCTTCAAGGAACGCAACGTCGACTACCACTTTGTCGACCTTGCCGACAAGGGCATCAGCGCGGGTGAACTCAAAGCCGTGCTCAGGTCTGTGAAGGCCGATGACTTGATCGACTCAGGCTCGAAACGCTACCTCGATCGCGGGCTTGCCTATATGGACTTTGATGTCGAAGCGGAACTACTCGCCGATCCGCTCCTGCTCCGGACGCCCATCGTGCGAAACGGGCTTGTTTCCTTCGTGGGAGACGAACCCAAGGCTTGGGCTGAACTGGCAGACGTCACGCATTAAGACCAGGTATTCAGTTTTGCAGCTCCAGTGTTTCAAACCGTTGGAGTGCCGCATCGACCATTGCCTTCAATTCAAGATCACTGACACTTTTTTGTATCGAGCCGTAGTGAGCAATGCCTTGGATTTTACTCTGTACATCAACATCCGGATACGATGTATGGAAGACTATAGGCAAATTCCTGGATTTCAGTATTTCTCTTGCCGTATCCGCTCCATCCATGCCGGCCCCAAGGTCGATGTCCATTAGTATGAGATCTAATTTGGCTGTCTGGGCGCATGCGATCGCGATTTCACCTGAACTTGCTGTCAAACTGGAGTATCCCCAGGCTCGCATTAGCTGGACCAGCCGCATTGAAATAAAAATCTGGTCTTCTACAAGCAAGATAGTCTTTTTTTCTGTAAACATTTTTTATCCTCTTTATTGCTCTAAGCCGGCCATCCGCTCAGGCACGCGAAGCTACTCAATGCAGTTTTGCTTTCTAAAAATATTATGCTGATAGATACAATCATAAACTCTATAGGCTATTTGCGCAGGTGTCAAGCTGATAGCATGATATGAACCATCCATAGGGTGGTGTATGACCGGCAAAGAACTTCGGGAACGATTCAGTTATAATTTAAAACGTCTCAGAGCAAAACATGGATTGTCTCAGCTCGGATTGGCTACGCGTGTTGGACTGGCTCATAATTTCATCAATGATATTGAAAATGGTCGAAAATGGGTCTCCCCCGAATCAATTGTCAAATTCAGCAATGCGTTGGAAGAAGATCCACATCAGCTTTTTCTGCCTGAGCGGCCAGGCTCCCCTGCGGAAACGGCCAGCCTTGACGCCTACCTCGATGAAGTATCGGATTCCATTCTTTCAACCGTGCAGGAACTGAAATCCCGGTATCGTTCGGAGAAATAGGGCATTTGACTTTTCCAGCCTTATACTCTGCTCCTCACTCCTCACTCTTCACTCCTCGAGCGTGGACTAATTACTGGATCTCAGGGGGCAAGTCTCCAAGGGTTCCATCCAGCAATCGCCTGAATCCATTCTCGAGTTTTTCACGCACCTCGAACGCTGAACTCAGCCGGTCCAGGGTTGGTGTCTCTTCGGCAAACAATTCCGATGGAGGAACACCCAGAGAACTGGCCAGCATGTTTATTTTCTCGGCTGAGGGGAACCGCTTCAGGGTTTCAATATTGGCAATGGAGGTGGGGGAGCAGCCGACCCGTTCAGCCAGGGCCATCTGTGAAATACCGCAAATCTTGCGGTATCGCTTCATGTTCCGTGCCAAGAGCACGCGTACATCGGTATAGGGCACGGCATCTCCTTTGCGTGCCTGCGATTGTCACGCTTGCGGGAGACTGTCTCAATAATCCATAACGGATTGCATGCACTCTCTAATAGGCTATGGATGATGTCAATTCTGGTACTCACTCCAATCTTCCAGCTTGAGGCCGGGTACATCGCTGAAGTCAGCCGCATTGCAGGTGGCCAGGGAAAGATCGTGCACCAGAGCGGTAGCGGCTATCATCAAGTCAAATGCCGGGCGGGTCTGGCCCCGTTTTACAAACTCCGCCTGGAGTACGGCATAGCGCAAAGCGCAGTGCTCGTCGAAGGGTAATACCGAAAATCGACCTTTCAGAATTTTCTGGTATGCCAGCCTGAGTTTTTCGGAGCCAGAAAGCTCGATACCATAGAGTGCCTCCAGTTCGCAGATGGCTGACACTGCGTAGTCACGTTCTGGCTGCATCTTCCACCGGGCTATGACAGAAGGCAAGGTGCGATTCTTGATCGGTTGCGAATACACAGACGTATCGAGCAATATTTTCATTGCAGGTCACTCATCAAGGAAGGGATTCGTGGGTACTTCCACCGCCCGGCGGGCCTCTTTGAAATCAGGCAATCCGTATGCCTGTACAACCTGCTCCCGAACATCCCAGGCATCAAATCGTTCTTCCGGCTGTTCATAAGGAACAATGCGGACCATCGGTTTACCTCGCACCGTCAATGCAACCCCGCGGCCCGTTGCTGCTATGGTCCTGACCAGTTCGGAGAGGTGTGCTTTGGCTTCGAACAAGGAGATGCTGTCGCTCATGTTAACAGGTTAACTAGTCATATGGGCAATGTCAAGAAAGATTCAATCAGGGCTGTTTATTTCCCGGTGTCTATCCTGAAAAAGTTGCCGTCCTTCCGTTACGATGTAGTGCGTGTCAGTCAGTTGCGTCAATAGAATACCGTACCCAGAGTGTATGGCTCTCGCCCGGCTTGAGGGTTACTGAGTCACTACCGGCGTTGGCGCTCTCGACGCAAACCATGCGCAGGTGTCCGTTCTCCTCGAAGTCGCCCATAGCGGCTGCTTTTTTCTCGCCGGGATTCCAGACCACCGTAGAACGGCTGCCGCGCTTTTCTATGCGGATACTGCGCTTGAGCGAGGGGTCTTCTATGATGCAGGCCGACCCGGTTCCTTCGTAGAGCCTGTCTACCTCCCCCGCGATCATGACAGGTCCGGTCTGCCGTAATCGTTGCGGTGTGCCGGTGCGGTCGAGGTATTCCACACCATCGAGGCCGAGTACGCGGATTGTCCGCACATCGCCGACGGCAAAGTAGGTGTGCAGGGCATCAGCCAGCGTGAAAGACTCCGTACCCTTGTTGTGGGTGACCAGTTCTATCTCCAGTGATGAACCCAGGGTAAAATGGATTTCCAGGGACGACGCATGGGGCCACTGCTTGGTGTCGGCATCAATCCGGATGAGGCGAAACCCCAAACGGTACGCGTCGTTATCGAGCGCTGTCACCTCGGTCACGTCCCACATCGTGCCGCGGGCAAAACCATGTGCCGGGAAGCTGCTCTCGCTGGCGTGAGGCCCGAACCACGGCCAGCAGACGGGAATACCGCCCCGCGCTGATTTGCCTGCAACGAACTTGGCCTTGGTTGACAGCCACACGACGGCTTCCTGCCCTGCAGGTGTCCAGTGGAGCAATTGAGCCCCCTGCAACGCGATGCGGCTTGTACCAGAACGGTTGCATATGTCTACCGAGGGGAGTCCATTGACGTCCTGGGAGAAAACTACCGCTCCGTCAATACCGAAACGATCCTGCAGTCCTGCGAGCGTTGTTGAATCCATGGTTGTCCTTTCATCGAGCGAGCTTTCTTTGAAGCCTGCTTGGAGCCTTGAGGCAATGCACGGATTATACGGGCAGCTGCCCTGGATGCATAGAACAGAAAGAACCGATCGGAGAGCTTGGTAGCGCGGGGGATACACCGGACCCTACGACGCTCAACGTTTCGCGTCGTAGGCACTGCTCGCGGCACATGGGCTGAGGGGATTTGGTCTTCAGTCGGGCGCGTCGTGCAGTATCTCTGGCAAAGAAGAAGGGGGTCTGTCCCTCGCCAGCTCGGGACGAAGCCCTCGAGCGCCGGAGTACCGCCGCTCTCACCCCTGCGCCGCTGCGCACTGCTCGCGTCGCATGGTTCAAATCCTCTCAGCCCTCTTATTTAAAAAACAGGGTGGCCCCGGGGGGACCCTGTTTTTTTGATCGGGGTGGGGGGAGTTGAGCCTTCGACATCTTGGTGCCGAACCAAGCGCGCTAGCCAGCTGCGCTACAGCCCGTGGGAAAAAAAATCCCGCCACAAGGACGGGAACGGGAGCGACGGGGATTGAACCCGCGATCTTCGACTTGACAGGCCGACGCGATAACCAGCTTCGCTACGCCCCCCCGGTCATTTCTGACAGGACGGATATTACCGGCGGGAGCGTTTCGTGTCAAGAGGATCGTTTTGGCTTGTGCGGACCCCACGGTTTTTTTGAGCGGGCGTAGGGAGAACGCTCTCCCAGCGTGTTCACCTTTTTCTTTTTGTCATCAGTGCGCCGGGCATCGCCGCGGGGCAGGATGGGGGGCTTTCTGGTGTCCTCAATTCGTTCTGCGCGCTTTCCATGGCCCTCACTATGGTCGTGGCGCGGATGGTCGCTGGGCTTCCTGTCGCCTGAAGGTGCGCCGTCGCGCCTGTCATGGCTGTGCTTGTCGTGGCCTGAGCCTTCCGCACGTGGTGCCTTGTAGGGCACGGGCACGTGGACAACGGCGTCGGAGTGGGCGCGGATGAGCACGGCGTTGGACTTTTCATCGCGCTCCGAGGCTGAAGGCGGCAGGGGGGCATCGAGGATCGCGAGGGCGCCCGAGGGGAGATCTGCGAGCGAGTCGCGGACGAGGGGGTAGCCGGTTTTGGTGCAGGCGTAGCGGCCTGATCCGCCGTCGGGAAGCCTGAAGGCATCCGAGATGATGCGCACGGAGTGGTCGGGTGGCGAGGCGGGCAATGCGTCGGCGGGCGATTCGGGCTGGAGGAAGAGCCAGGATGCGATGAGCCTGTCCTTGGGCAATCCGGCTTGCTCCGAGAAGTCGACGAGACGCTGCGGGGCTGCACCTGGATCGATGACGAAGTGGCACCAGGGCGCTTTGGAGCGGCCGCGGGCCGTGACGACTCGCTCAAGCGATGGCCAGGCTGACTGCTTTTCGTCGGATTCCTCGTCCTTGCGGAAAGCGCCGGAGAGGAAGGCGCCGGCCATGGGGCAGGCCGCGGAGTGGGGACAAGGCGCCAAGGGGCGGCCGCCGTTGAGGATTACCGATTCTCGGAGCGAAGCGAGCATGGCACCGGAGCGGGGATCGCCCGGTTCCACGATGAGGATGCGTCCTCCGGTGGTGGTGTATGCGCCCAGGGATGCGCCGAGCATGTCCGCCCGCTCTGTGAGGGAGCCCTTGATGCGCCAGAAGCTCTCGTTGAAGACGTTTGCGGCGGTGACGAGGGCGTAGCGTTCACGCTCGAAGGTCTCGGCCATGGAGAAGCTTTCCTTCTTGACCGTTACTTTCCATGCGAACGGCTGACCGGAACGGAGGGCGAGACCTTCCAGGATGGTGGCACCGATCTCCATGACGCGGCGGACGCGGTCGACGCAGTCTATGTGCAACTCGACGCCGCGCAATTCGGGCTTGGCTATCCAGAGGGCGATGGGCAGGGTCAGAGGCCCTGAACCGATGTCGATGATGCGGTCCCCGGCGGAGAGGCCGAGATCCAGCTTGGCCAGCAAGGGCACGAGCCGTACGACATTCCACGGCAGGAAGTAGCGCAGGTACGCGGCGAGCTTCGCCGGCTCGCCTATGTAATCAGGCTGGCGGGTGGACTTTTCGCTGGTCAGTTCCCGCCAGAGGTCCAGCACGTCGCGCCTGATGTCCTTGCGCCTGCTGGCGGGGAGCGGCGAGGCCTCCTCCACGATGTCCAGCAGCATCGATACGAGCCGTGCGGAATCCTTGGGCGCTTCAGGGCTTGCATACGAGGCTATGCCGAGCAGTTTTGACGGTGCGTATTCAACCCGGGGCGGAGCCACGTACTTGGGCCGACCGCCCGGCCGGCGGTCAGAAGGCCTACGGTTGGTTGGGACTTGCTTGTCTTTGTCCGCACGGGGCGTGTGCTTTTCGCTGCCGGCTTGATGGGGTGCCGCGGGGCGGGAAGGCGTGGAGCCGCGCGGTCGCCGCTCGTCGTGTCGTTCGTCGTTCATGGGTTGACTATGGCACAGGCCGGTGCCGCGCGCAAGAGAAGGACG
>CAXZAJ010000119.1:0-10770 GCA_964293355.1 uncultured bacterium | reverse complement strand
CGTCCATCATGGCCTCGTCTACCTGCATGCGACCGGTGGTATCGACGATGACCGTGTCGTAGAGCTCTTTTTTAGCCTTGGCGAGGGCCGCCCTTGCAATGGCCAAGGGGTCGGTTCCTTCGCCGCGGAACACGTCGACGCCGATCTGGGCACCCAAAACGGCAAGCTGCTCGGCGGCGGCAGGCCTTACCAGGTCGCAGGCGGCCAGGAGTACCTTGCGGCCCTTGTTCTTGAGGAACAGGGCCAGCTTGGCCGAGCTCGTCGTCTTGCCGGAGCCCTGGAGGCCCAGCAGAAGCACGACGCTGACCACATCGGGCCCCTTCAGGGCCAGGTCCTGCCTGGTGTCTCCGAGGAGGGCAACCATGCGGTCATAGACTATCTTGATGAACTGCTGGCCCGGATCGACGGCGCGCAGGACCTTTTCGCCCTTGGCTTCTTCTATGGTGGCATTGACGAAGCGGCGCACCACCCGCAGGTTGACATCCGCCTCAAGCAAGGCCATCTTGATGCGGTCTACGGCTTCATCGATGTTCTTCTCGGTGATGGTAGCCTTGCCGCTGATGGTCCGGGCAATATCGCCAAAGGTCTGGGTGAGTTTCTCGAGCATCAGACGGTCCCCTTGAGCCCCACGGCATCCGCGGAATCACGGAGGGCGAGGATTGTCTCTTCTATCATCGCATCGAGTTCCATGCCGAGCATGGCCGCGCCTTTCTCGATGACCTCGCGGTTGACGCCAGCGGCGAAAGCGGCGGTTTTCCACTTCTTCTTTACCGACTTGGTCTCAAGGTCAAGCACGCTCTTACTCGGACGGACATACGCGCACGCGGCGACGAAACCGGTGAGCTCGTCGACGGCATACAGGGTCTTTTCCATGATGTGGACGGGTTCGATATCCGAGCAGAGGCCCCAGCCATGGCTCTCGATGGCTCGGATGAACTCCTCCGGATAGCCTGCCGGCGCGAGCATGGCGCGGGCATGCTTGAGATGCTCGTCCGGGTGCTGCTGGTAGTCGATATCATGGAGGAGACCGACGAGGCCCCAGTAATCGGGGTCTTCGCCGTTCGCGACGGCAAAGCGCCTCATCGCGGCCTCGACCGAGAGCGCATGGCGCAACAGTGAATCCTCGTTGTTGTACTGGCGCCACAGAGCCAGCGCTGCATCCCTATCAAGCATCAGGCACTCCTTGAACCGGTACGGGATCCATGCCCGTAGCGTAATGGCCTATCCTATCATATACTGGCGTTCATGAAAACAAAGCCCGTGGCACTCGCCTTCCTGCTCGCGGCACTGGCGCTTGGTGCTCCGGTTTCAGCGGAAGACGGGCTTACGGTCGCGGCCCGGCTCTGGCTTGATGACAACCGGGAAATCAGGTTCGCCGGCCAGGCGGCCTACCCCCCGTTCGAGTTCGTCGACGAGCAGACCGGAGAATATACCGGCATGGCCGTGGAGCTGATACGCTGGATAGCCACTGAATACGGCTTTACCGCGGTGTTCGAGCCCCTGCCCTTTCTGGCAGCCCAGAAAGCTGTACTCCAGGGCAACGCAGACGTGCTGAGCGGCCTCTTTAAAAGCGACGAACGTGCCTTGCGCTATGATTTCAGCTCACCGGTATTCAACGTATCCACGTCACTGTTCACGCGGAGCGAAAACCTGGAGCTGAGGAGCGTAGCCGACCTCGGCGGCAAGCGGGTTGCGGTGCAGCGTGGAGATTACGCGGTTGAATATCTGACCAGGGCGGGTACCGATGTGGAATTCGTCTACACCGATGATTTCAGGTCTGCGCTCCGCCTCGTAACGACAGGAAAAGCCGATGCGCTCATCGGGGATGAAGAGACGGTGCTCTACTATATCTACAAGGAACGCCTGGGCGAGAAAATCCGCAGGGCGTCTGGCGTCCTGTATATAGGAAAAGACTGTATGGCCGTGGCAAAGGGCGACGCGATGCTGTTGGCAGTGCTCGATGCAGGCATCGCCAAGGCCGTGGCGACAGGCACGCTGGATACGATCTACAGAAAATGGACAGGCCTGCCGCGCTCCGGGGATGAGGAGCGGGTCTCACCGGCTTCAGGCCTTGCCCTTCTCGCCATGGCCGCCGCGGTCGTAATCCTCGCAGCTGCCGTTTCAGCATGGCGGGTACGCGTAACCGCCCGCACGGCAACGGCAGAGCTGGCGGATACGGTCGCGGAATTGCGCAAGCAGAATGAACTGCTGGCTTCCGCCAATGCCCGGCTGCACCGCGACCTGGAGGAACGGTCACGGCTGGAAGAAGACAAGCGGCGGATCGATGCTGAAACCGCGGCCCGTAAAGTTGAGGAACTGACCAGGTGCGCCATTGCCGCGGCTCTGGCCCCGAACACGGCAGCAGAAAGCAACACTCGATGATTCTGTCTACTACTTGACGCTGGCGCGAAAAACCATAGAATACTGCAAGCTTCGCGTACTGAAGCGAAAAACTGCACGGGAGAACACGCACCTCATGGTTTCAGATAAAAGCCCTAGTATACTTGCCTCGCTCTTTACACTCTCAGTTCTCGTCTTGATGCTCAGCGCCATCGGAGCGGAATCAGCCTCCGGGGGGAATTCAAATGCGGCTTATGTGCCGTTCGAGTTCAAGACCATGAGCGGGCTTGATTCGAGCGATTTCAGATCCGCGCTGAGCGACAGTCCTCGCTCCGACCACATCAGCTCGTTCTACCAGAATCCTGACACCAGACCGCTTACGCTCGCGTTCTTCGAGACGCTGACCGGTGACCTCAAGATCGCCGAAGCTATTCTGGAGCAGTCAATAAAGCGGGATGTGCCGCCGGCGCTCTCGTTTGCGCTGGCGTACGAAGAAAGCGGTTTCAATCCAAGGGCGTTCAACAGGAACGCAAGCTCCGTTGACCGGGGCGTGTTCCAGCTCAATTCCCTGTCGTTTCCGACACTGGGCGTAGAAGAATTTTACGATATCGAGACAAATGTCCGGCTCGGCCTGGCGCATCTGGCATTCTGCCTGCAGTCAGGCGGCAACGATGTGGCGGCGCTTGCCGTGTACAATGCGGGGCTAGGACGTGTCAGCAAGGGCGGTACGCCCCGGCGCACGCTGGATTACATTTACAAGATCACCGGCAACCGCGACCGGCTGGAAGCGCTCTTCGAGGCCCAGGTCGTGGCCAGGCACTCTGAGTCCACGTCCCTGGCAGCCCTGCCCGACTCGTCCAGCCCGCTGGACTGATATCGTCGCGTCAGCGCTTGAACGTCCACTCCTGGCTGGCAAAGCGTTCCGCAGCAAGTACCTTGGCCCTCGCCAGTTCCACATCACTGGGGAGCGATCGCGGCCCAGTGCCACCGAGAGCCGACGCGAAGCCACGGGCGAAAGCCGGAACGGCCTCGTCGTAGCCAACGGTCCTGCCAAGGATATCGGAAACCGACGAGACCCTGGCCTTTACATCCTCGATGAGCTTTCCCTTGAGCTTCTCGTTCGGCACGAGGAGCACGGTAAACATGGCTTCCAGATCGACGCCGAGCAGGACCGTGCCATGCTGCAGAACGCAGCCGTGCCGGCGTGTCTGGGCATTGCCTGACAGTTTCTTGCCACCGGAGACGATGTCGTTGAGCGGCGCGAATTCAGCGCTTACGCCGAGTCCGGCGAGACCCGCGATGACGCCGGCACATATCGCGCGGTATGATTCCAGTATCTCGCCGCGGGCCAGCGGGTGCGTATCCGGCACGACGATGCTGTAGGTCAGTTCATCCGCATGGAATACGGCTCCGCCGCCGGTTAAGCGTCGGACCACATCGACGCCGAGCGCGGCACAGTGTTCCAGGTCCACTTCGTCCCTGGCACCCTGAAAGTAGCCAATGGATACGGCCCTTGGCTTCCACGCGTACAGTCGCAGCGTCGGGGGCTCTGCCCCGGCAGCCACAGATTCAAGGATTGCCTCGTCCAGCCCCATATTGAAGGCCGCGGGGTTGGCCCCGGTCTCCAGAAACCTGAATTCAGCCATGCTCACCGCTCCCCGGTTTATTGTTTATGCTTTCGCTCTGGGTCCGTGCCAGTATGTCGGCGGCTGCGGCCCCGACACTCTCCGGTACCAGCCCGAACAGCGTGACGCCTCGAACCGCAAGTTCCCGGGCAAACGCGGCGCCAATATCGACTACGGGAGTACCGGCCAGCGCAGCCTCGGCTTCGTCGAAAGCCTCTTCCGGATGCGCAAAAAAGTCACCCCGTATGGCCGTGCGGACGATCAGGCCATCCTGCCAGTCCAGCGTCAGCCGGAGCAACTTTCCGCCTGCGGGTTTTCCGATATAAGAGCCCGTCATGTTGTAGCCTTACCGGCTTTACCAGACTGTACGGCGGAGGCGACATCGCGGCCTTCCTTTGCATGCCAGCTGGTCCGTGCCAGCGGAGCCGAGACGACCGAGAGGAACCCCCGGTCGAGCGCCAGAGCGGCATAGCGGTCAAACCGTTCGGGGCTCAGGTATTCAGCCACGGGAATCTGCACGGTGGTGGGACGCAGGTACTGGCCCATGACGAGCATGTCGCAACCGACGGCGCGGAGTTCGTCCATCGCCGCGAGAACCTCGTCTTCTGTCTCGCCGAGCCCGAGCATCAGGCTGGTCTTGGTCATTGCGGAGGACCGCTCCTTTGCTTCCCGCAGGGTGCGCAGCGACTGGTCAAAGGAAGCACGCGCGTCGCGCACGGTCTGAAGGCGGCGTATGGTCTCCACATTGTGGGCTATCACGTCAGGAGCCGCAAGGATGAGCGGGTCCAGTTCAGCCCCGTAAAAATCAGGAATGAGTACCTCGACCTTGACGCCGGGCACGGTGGACTTGATGGCGGTAACGCAGGCGGCAAAATGCCCGGCACCGCGGTCGGACAGGTCGTCGCGGTCCACGCTCGTGATGACGGCATACTTGAGCCTGAGCTCGGCTACGGCTTTGGCCAATTCGGCCGGCTCTTCCAGCCGCGGCGGGGTGCCTGCGCGTGCCGTCGCGACCGCACAGAATCTGCAGCCCCGCGTGCAGACATCTCCAAGCACCATGAAGGTGGCTGTTCCGCAACCCCAGCATTCGGCCTTGTTGGGGCATGCGGCCTCGTCGCAGACGGTGTGGAGTCCGTGCCTGGCTATGAGCGCGCTCATGGAGCGCCACTGTTCGCCCGAGGGTACCGCAACCCTGAGCCACGCCGGCTTGCGCGCGGGCAACGGTGCGGGCGGCGAGGCGGTGGCCGGATTGGAACCGGTCTCCATGCTCATGCCTTAAGCCCCTCAAAAAACAGCCGCATCGCAGCCTCCAGATCCGAGGTTTCGAGCAGGCCGAGCACGGCCACCCTGAAGATCGCGGCCTCCATGAGCCCATAGAAGAAATCGGAAACGGCGCCGACGGGAACCTTCTTGAGTTCGCCCCGCTTCTGGCCGGCTATGACGACCCCGGAGATAATGTGCCGCATCCGTATGGTCCTGCGGCGGACCTTGTCGCCGATGTCGCCTCCGGATTTCCTGGAATGCTCCAGGTAGCCGACGATCACGGACAGGAGCTTGGCCTGTTCGGCGCAGCGGGTCATGACAAGCGATGACAGCCGCTCGAGGGTCTCGTAGGCTGGCCCGGGAACGGTTGCGGCCGCCCGGATTTCATCCTCAAGCTTTTCAGTAAAACGCTTGATGCTGAACATGAATATTTCGCGCTTGTTCTTGAAGTAGAGGTACAGGATAGTCCGCGTTATGCCGCAGCGGTCGGCGATTTTCTGGAACGTGGTATCGGCATAGCCTTCCTCGACAAACACGTCGAGGGCGCTTTCCAGGATTTCTTTCCTGCGTTTCTCGTGTTCAACGGTGACCGACACGGGAACCTCCATGAATTTTAGTTAAACGCATTCAATTTGACGCAAGTGCCCCTATATGTCAAGCATCATCCTGGTCGCGGATCAGGAGCCTGTCGCCGCCGAGCCTTCCACAATCCCCCGGCTCCATGGTATGAACTCTTTATGCTACGAGCCCTTATCTTCGATCTTGACAACACCCTGTACCCCGCCAGCGCCGCGATGGAAGAGCACACCATAGCCAGAATGAACGAGTACACTGCACGAGTGCTTGGTACCGGCGTCGAGGAGGCCATCGTAATCCGGCGAGAACACATGCCCCGCTACGGCACGACGCTGGAGTGGCTGATGGCCGAGCATGGCTTTACCGATACTGAAGACTATTTTACCTACGTGCATCCCGCGGGCGAGGAAGACCTCGTGGAGTTCGATCCCGCGCTCGGCCCCTTCCTCGATACGCTCACGTTGCCCAAGTTCGTGTTCACCAATGCGCCCATGGAGCACGCTGACAGGGTACTGGAGAAACTCCGCATTGCAGACAAGTTCCAGCGCGTTTTCGACGTGCGGTTCTGCAACCTCAAGGGAAAACCCGCGGCAACTGCGGTAGACGGTGTACTCGCGGCCATTGGGTTGCCAGCTGAAGAGACGCTCTTCCTGGACGACATTCCCCGCTATGTCCGCGGATTCGTGGGCCGTGGCGGAAGAGGTGTGCTGGTAGACCATTTCGGCAAACACACAGGTTCTGGATTGCCGACGATCCAGACCATCTATGAACTTCCAGCCTACCTGTAAACAGCCATCACGTTCTGCCCACGAGGAGTCCCCATGCCGTTCCTGACCTTACTGCCCGAACTTGTACGACGACGCGGCAACCGCGTGGAACTCAGCATTTCAAGGGCTACGAGAATCCTGTACCTGGTTCTCGGAGCCGCGCTCATTCTGGTTCTGCTGCGCGATCCGGCCGGCACGCCGTTCGCGGTGATGTTCGGCATCGTCATTGCGCTTGCGGCTTCCATGGAAGACCGCTGGATATTCGATGGCGATGCCAAAGAGATACGCAAACGCTACGGCGTGATGATACTCGCAAAAAGCTGGGCGATAGACCTGGATATGGTCACGTCGATTAAACTTGAGACGGTTTTTACAGGAGCCGACAGCGATGATCCCCATGCCAAGGTGACGTTGGGATCCGGCAAGAATCAATGCGCCCTGCGGCTTGTACTCAGCGATGGCAGGTCGATGGTGCTCTATGCAGCCAACCGGAAGCAGCTTGCGGTTTTGCGGATGCAGGCAACGGCGATATCAGAAACGATCGGACGCCCGCTGGACATCGTCTGAGGCAAACAAAAGCCGTAGCGGGCTTGATCACTCCGGCGCAGGAGTTACTTCCTGCGCGACAACCAGCGGCTGAAGGCACCATACACCAGCACGGTCACCACGCCTGAAAGCACCAGCGCGCAGACGATAAGAAAGCTGGCGGACTCGAGCCGCACGAACGGCGCAGCGACGATGCCCCAGAGCGAGAGCAGGGCAAAAAACACGGCGCACGCGAGCGCTGCGCACGCCAGCGTCTTCAAGAAAAATCCGATGCCTCGACGTATGAGCGACAACGAACCGCTCAAGCCTGCGGCTTCGTCGCCTTTTTCACTGCCGCAGCCTCTTCCACAGCAGGCGCTGCGAAAAATCCTGCTACAACCAGCAGTATGCCGCATACGACCACGGCAGAATCGGCGACGTTGAAGGTAGGCCAGCGCTCCAGCCCAAAGAGGCCGTAGAACTTGACAGACAGGAAGTCGATGACGCCGTCCGGCCTGAAGATCCGGTCGATGATGTTGCCTACTCCGCCGCCCACAATGGCGCAGAGCGCCCAGCGTTGCAGCCAGGTCAGCTCGTTTGTCTTGAAGTAATAGACGCAGAGCCCCACCATCAGGGCGATGGGTACGACGATCAGGATGGCGACGCGCAGGATTTCCGGCAGGCCATCGCCCATGCTGAACGCGGCTCCGGTGTTCTTCTGGTGCACGAGCCAGAAGAAATCACCCAAGGCCCTCCAGCCTATGCGGCCTGGCTTGATGGCTGCGACAACGGCCGCCTTGGTGATCTGGTCGAGGATCAATATCGCTGCCGTCAGCAAAAACGGCGCAAGCAGCTTTTTTCTGGTCAATGCGGGCATGGTCATTTCCTTACAGTCCGGTGGGATATTCTATGAACACGGTCTGGATGCCGAGTTCGCGCGCGGCGCGTTCGGCTACGGCCTTGACGCCGTGAACCTCGGTTGCATAGTGGCCGGCCGCCACGAAATTGATGCCGGCTTCCATAGCCTCGTGGTAGATAGAGTGCGAAGGCTCGCCGGTTATATACAACTCTACGCCCTCGGTTATGGCCTGCAGCGCCTCAAAGGCCGCGCCGCCCGAGACCACCGCCACGCGTGACACCATCTTCGGACCGAACGGCAACAGCGAGCGGGGCGCGTCGCCCGTGGGCAAAACGCGAAGAATTGCCTCATCGAGGCTGATGGCGGGTTCGAGCCGGCCTTTGAAGCCTATCTTGACGCCATGGTACTCGCCGAACGGCTCGACATCCCTGAGTCCGAGCATTCTGGCCAGTACGGCGTTGTTGCCGACTTCAGGGTGGGCGTCCAGCGGCAAGTGGCAGGCGTACAGCGCCATGTCTGCAGAAAGAAGCTCGGAGAGTCGTCCGCGCAGGGCACCTTTTACCGGCACCGGTTTGCCCCAGAAGAGCCCGTGGTGCACGAACAGTGCCTGGGCTCCGGCGGCCCGTGCCCGCCTGATCGATTCAGCACAGGCGTCTACCGCGAAGGCCACCTTACGGATCGGCGTGGCAGAACGCCCAACCTGGATGCCGTTCAGAGAATCGTCGAGCTTTGCGAATCGTGAAATATCAAGGAGCGCGCTTGCCCATGCGTCGAATTCAGCTATGTCCATGCCGGCAGTATACCCCGCCCTACGCGGCGCGGACAAGGCTGGAACAGGGCAAGAGCTTACGGGAAAACGTAGGTGCTTACTGTTTGCAGCGGCTCTCGAGAACGGCAAGGCGGATGGCGCCGACGAGGCCGGCCCTGCCCTTGAGCTGGGACCATGCGATGCGCGGCGGGAACGGCGTCATGCGGGCAACGTAGGCCTCGATTCTGGCCGCGTGACGGACCAGGCTACCCGCCACACCGCCGCCTATGACGAGCAGCTCGGGGTCAGCGAAGGTGAGGAGATTTGCTATGGCAGGCAGGAAGTATTCCATGCCTTTTTCGACAATGGAAGACGCAAGAACTTCTCCCTGCTCCGCCCGGCTGAAAATTTCTTCCGCGGTGAGGTTTTCAGCTGAGCGGGAAGCCCTGCGGTACGCACCGGCTATGCCCACGCCGCTCATCGCTTCCTCGAGGGGGCCAAAACCGTCAGACAGGCCGCCTGGTGCTTTGGCCTCGGTCACCCAGTAGGCTATCTCGCCCGCGGCATGGTGCGCGCCTTGATAGATGCGGCCTTCGGTGAACAAGGCGGTCGAGAGGCCCGTGCCCACGTTCAGGTACAGAAAGGGATCAGCCCCCCGTGCCGCGCCGAGCCAGGCCTCGCCGAGGGCTGCACACTTGACGTCGTTCGTCAGGGCCACGGGCGCGCCGTAGCGATCCTCAAGGCGCTCGTCGAGCCAGACCGGGTCGAGGACACGCACGTTGCGGCACAGGTGGGCCTTGCCCTCCCAGCACACGAACGGAAGCCCCACCCCGATGCCGAGGAGGTCGTGCCCCTTGACAGGCACGGCGAGTACCAGTGATTCGACCAGTGCGACGATGGCCTCGCCGAGGCCGTTCTCGCGATCCTGGGCTGCGCCTGTGGGCACAGACCGCTCCGCGACGATGTCTCCCGACGCTTCCGCCGCGGCGACCCCGAGGCTGGTGCCGCCGCAGTCGTCGCCTATGTAGAGCGCCTCGCTCACGGCAGGAGCCCCTGCCAGTCGCGTTCCAGCGTCCGGTTAGCGGAATCGATGCGTGCCAGAGCGCCCGACAGGTCAGAACTGAGCCTGGCGACCGCGGCGTCGAGAGCCTCGAAGACCGGAACCATGCCAGCCGGAGCCGGGCCGCCGGGCAGGCCGCGCACCGCGACGAAGCGGCCGGGTTCCAGGATGGCGGTGATGCCGGCATCGTCGTACGGCAGCGGCTTTCCGGCTATTTCCAGAAAAGCTTTTCTGAGCGCGGCGGGGTCGTTTCCGGAGGCCACGAAACGCGAGCAGACCTCGTGGGCGCTCCGGAAGCCTATGCCGGTTTCCCTCACCATGGTGTCGGCCAGCTCCGTGGTAGTAACGCCGAAGGCAGTCGCGATGGTCCGCACCCGTGTTTCGTCGCTGCCGATGTTCTCGGCTATCTCGCGGACGAGGGACACGGCCGATGACGCGAATTCCAGGGCATTTAACAGCTCGCTGACCGGCGCGTCCGCGGCTTCGTTGACGTCCTGGTAGGGTACGTTGCGGTAGAGTTCCCGCACGGCAGCGCAGTAGCCGGAAGCCAGCCCGGCCTGGATGCGGGCATGCTCCAGGATCACGGGATTGCGCTTCTGGGGCATGATGCTGCTGGACTGCACGAGCGTATCCGGAAAGGTGACGAGTCCCACCTCGCAGCTTGCCTTGTGCAAAAGGTCCGCGACCAGGCGCGTACAGTCCTGCATGAGGGCCTCGAGCGCGGCGGCCGGGCGCGTGAGCCAGTGTGAGGTGCTGATGGCCTCGTAGGCGTTGACGACGAAGCCGCTGAAACCGAGGTGGTCGGAAACGCCGCGCCGGTCGAGCGGAAAGCCGGTGCCGGTTATGGCGCAGGCGCCCATGGTGGAGCGGTCGACGGCACCAATGGCGCTCCCGAGTACAGCCAGGTCTTCTGCCACCTCGCCCGCGAAGGCGGACAGGTAGTGGCCCATCGTAGAGACGTTGGCTGGCTGGCCGTGCGTGTAGAGCACCGTAAGCTCCCCTGCCCC
>CAXZAJ010000118.1:0-10783 GCA_964293355.1 uncultured bacterium | reverse complement strand
AAAGAAGGAAAAGAGAAAAAAGGAGAGAAGTTTAAAACCTCTTTTCCTTCTTAATCCTTCTTTTTCCCCTCGTCTTCTCTGTGTCTCTGTGCGAAATTCTTTCTCTCTTTTCTTCCTCGACTAAAAGGTTACATGCCGGGCATGTCGTAGAGGCCGCCGGCGTTGACGACTTTCTTGAAGCCGGCCTGGGCCAGGATCCTGGCGGCATAGGCGCTGCGGGAACCCGATGCGCAGTAGACGACGATCGGGGCGGCCTTGTCGCCGAGTTCCGCCGTCCTGGTCTGGATGATGTTGACCGGAATGTTGATGGCGTCGGGGAAATGTTCGTCTTCGAACTCTTCAGCTGAACGAACATCGATAACCTTTGCGCCGCCCTTGATCATCTCGAGAATCGGATCTGCCATAATGTACTCCTATAAAGTTGAAAGTCTAAAAATGAACCACGGAGAAGACAAGGAAGAGGATCAGGAACAGGAAGTTTGGGCACAGAGCCACAGAGAAGATGAGAAGAAGGAAAAGAAAAAGAAGAAAAGAAGAAAAGAAGGTTAAATCTCCTTATCATTCCTAATCCTTCTTATTCCCCTCGTCTTCTCTGTGTCTCTGTGCAAAATTCCTATTCTTTCTCGTCTTCTCAGTACCTCTGCGCCACTATGTATTAGAGGCTTTCGGCGGTGAAGCCGGGGACCAGTTCAAGGCTCAGGGAGCCGCCTGAAATGTTCCAGACATCCTTGCGCCCGGAGCCGATGAGTTTGCGCAATGCGATGTGGCTTTCGTAGCCGGCGCGCGACAGCAACAGCAGCGGACCCGCGGGGATTTCTTCCATGCGCCAGTCGAGCTCGTCCAGGGGAATGTGCGCCGCGGCGCTTACCGGTTGCTTGCGGCGCTCGCCGTTGGTACGAAGGTCAAGGATAGCCGCCGAGCCGTCCTGGCTGCGTTTCCAGGCCTCGGCCGCAGATACCGTGGGTGCATAGCCTGATTCGGCGTTCTGGGCAGCGAAGGCGGCCATGTTGATGGGGTCATTGCCGGCGCCGTAGGGCGGTGCGTAGGCGAGGTCCAGCTCGGCCAGGTCGTCTATCGTCATGTTGCCGGCCAGAGCGGTGGCAGCCACGTCTATGCGCTTGTCCACGCCTTCCTTGCCAAAGGCCTGAGCGCCGAGCAGTTTGCCGGTGCCGCGCTCGTAGACTAATTTGAGGCTCATTTCTTCAGCGCCGGGGAAGTAGCTTACATGGTGGTACCGGTGAACCGTAACGGTGGCCGCATTGATACCGAGCGCCTTCGCTCCCTTCTCCGACAGGCCTGTCATCGCAAAGGTCATGTCTATGGCCTTGAACACGCTGGTACCCGTGGCGCCCGAATAATGCATGGAGCCGCCCAGAGCGTTGGTTGCGGCAATGCGACCCTGCCTGTTGGCCGGCCCCGCGAGCGGCACGCGCGTTGGCTTTCCGGATACGCGGTTGGTGATCTCCACCATGTCGCCGGCAGCCCAGATGGACGGGTCGCTGGTTCGCATGAACTCGTCCACGACCAGGCCACCCGATACGCCGAGCGTCAGGCCGGCGGCTTTTGCCAGATCCACGTTGGGCTTTACGCCAGCGGAAACAAGCACGATGTCAGCTGCCAGTTCAGAGCCATCGTCCAGCGTCGCGAAGCCGGGACGGACGGCCTTGACCGACCTGCCGGTAACGACCTTGGCGCCGGCGGACTCGAAGGCGCGACCGATGAGCATCCCGAATTCCGCATCGGCAGGGGGCATCACGTGCGGAGTCAGCTCGACTATGGTCGTTTGGAGCTTGCGGGCGATGAAGGCTTCAGCAGCCTCGAGGCCAATGAAGCCGCCGCCTACAACGAGGGCGGACTTGGGTGCGCGCTCGTTTATGAACGTGTGTACGGCATCCATGTCTGGAATGGTCCACAGGCGGAACACGTGATCGGCGCCTGAGCCTTCTATCGGCGGCATGAAGGGCGAGCCGCCCTGGGCGAGTATGAGGGAATCGTATGGAACCGAAGAAGAGCCTTCCGGGCCGGTCACCGCGACTGTCTTCGCAGCGCGGTCGATGCCGGTAGCCCTGGTCTCGAGGAGTACTTCCACACCGTAACGGGCCATGAAGCCTTCGGGGGTCTGCAGGATCAGGGCTCCGCGCTTCTCTATGTCTCGGGACACGAAGTAGGGCAGGCCGCAGTTGGCGAAGGACACGTAGCGTCCGCCTTCTATGATGGTAACCTTGGCGCTGGCATCGAGCCGTTTGGCCCTGGCCGCAGCGGTTGCTCCCGCGGCGACGCCGCCGATGATGACGATACGCTTTTCCTTTGACATTGTGTCCTCCTCAATACTCTTGCAGCTAACATATGAAAAATACTATATATAGTCAATAGGTGCTTTATCGATATGGTTGTGATGCAAGGTTTGCCAAGCACTACAGCTCACCTTATACTGGAACCATGGAAATACTATCATCGATGGGCCCTGACGGGCGCAAATTCATTCGGTTGCTCGAAAAGCTTTATCGTGACAGATCCGCCGAGGCTGTCCGGCTCGTTTTTGGCGTCCTTGACCGGCACCATGCCGAATTCGCTACAGAATCCAGGCCAAGGACAGCCGCACCAGTCCGCTTTTCCATGAAGGATGCACTACTGATAACCTACGGCGACATGATAGCGCCGCAAACCGGGGAATCGTCAAAGCCCGCAGAAACCGCGCTTTCCAGGCTGGCGGGGTTCATAGACTCGCATCTTCCCGGCTTGTTCAGCTACCTCCATATATTACCCTTCTACCCGTACTCCTCGGACGACGGATTCTCCGTGATGGACTACCGCGCCGTGGATTCGGCCCTCGGCGGCTGGAACGACATCGAATACCTGGGGCAGTCCCGAAAGCTGGCCTTCGATCTGGTGCTCAACCACGCCAGCGCCAGGGGCGTATGGTTCAAGGCCTTCAAGGCAGGCCTTCCTCCGTACGACCGGTTCTTCATTACCCGGCCGCTGGACTACGACTCCAGTACGGTACTCCGGCCGCGCACGCATCCGCTCATCTCGCCGGTGCAACTCGACGATGGCCGAACCGTCGGCGTCTGGACGACTTTCAGCGCTGACCAGGCTGATCTTGATTTCTCCGAACCCGCGGTGCTTGCGGAATTCATCGACATTATCCTGACGTATGCCGCTCACGGGGCAAGGATGCTCAGGCTGGACGCGATAGCGTATCTGTGGAAACGCGACGGGACGAGCTGCGCGCACCTGCCCGAGACGCATGCTCTGGTTCAGGCCCTGCGCGCCTTGATTGATGGCCTTGGGCTGGACCTCGTGCTGCTGACCGAGACCAACGTGCCCCATGAAGAAAACCTCTCGTACTTTGGCAGCGGTGACGAGGCGCACATGGTGTACAACTTCAGCCTGCCGCCGCTTGTCCTGCATGCGTTCGTTTCTGGAGACGCTGGCCCCCTGTCGCGCTGGGCCGCCGGGCTCCGCGTGCCTGAAGGCGGCACGATGCTCAACTTCCTGGCCTCCCACGACGGCATCGGTGTGACGCCGGCGCGCGGCCTCGTTGATGATTTTGACGCGACGATAGAGGCCGTGAAGGAGCGGGGAGGACTCGTGTCCTACAAGGCCACGGCGGAAGGCCAGGTGCCGTACGAACTCAATATTTCCTGGGCGGATGCCGTAGCCAGACCAAGCGCTGACGACGACGAACGGGCACGGGCCCTGATCGCCAGCTACGCGGTTGCCTGCGCCATGGACGGCGTCCCAGCCGTCTACTTCCACTCGCTCTTCGGCTCGCGCAACTGGAGCGCTGGACCAGCAACGCTTGGCTACAACCGCGCCATAAACCGGCAGCGCCCCCTGCTGGACGAGCTGGAGGCCAGCCTCGCGGACCCGCATACCCTGCGCGCCCGGTGCCTGGCCGGCCTGTCGTCGGTGCTGCTGGAACGGGCCCGGCGGCCAGCCTTCTCGCCGACCGCTCCACGCAAGGCCTTTGCCGCGGACGGCCCGGTATTCCTGCTCGAGCGCGGCACCGGTACCACCGCCATCCTCGTGGCCATAAACTGCTCTCACCTGGCTGCCCCGTTCGTGCTGCCCGCAAGCTGGCACGAGGCGATGCGGGGATTTGATCCGGTTTCGGGCCGGTCAGTGGAACTCAGGAAAGCAAAAGACACCGTAACCCTGGCCGGGTACGGTGTCCTCTGGATGGAGCGCCAGTAAGAGCGAATCAAGTGGCGGGGTAGGGCGCGGAGACTATTCCGGGTACCAGACCCTGAATACCACGTCCAGCTCCTTTGCGCTCGCCTTGATGCCACGCTCCTTCGCGAGCGAAGCCGCGTCGGCCCTCGTGGCTCCGGCACTGGTTTTCTTGAGCTGGTGCACCAGCGCGATGACCTCCGCCGACACGGGCTTGGGCGGCCCGAACAGCCCCTTGTTCATCTGCGCCGCCAGCGCCGTGCGCAGGTTTTCCATCGAGCCGGCCGAGGCGTCGCGCATGCTTTGCATGGCATCAAGAGATTCGGTTATCGAGGCCTCGAGATCACCGATGCGCCCCGCGGCCCAGGCGGGATCGCGCTCAGCGATGTAGCCGGCCGGGTCGTCGACGGCCTTGGCTATCTCGCCGGCAAGCGACGCGTCGTCCATAAGCACACCCCTGACCCTGACAAAGTAGTCAGCCGCCTTGACGCGGAAATCGTACACCAGAGCCCCCGTGAACCTGAGGCGGATGCCCGAACTCACGTTGCCGGCATAGTCGGTCTGCCCGGAACGTACACTGGAGACGAGCACCACGTAATCATCGCCATCGGCCTGGCCGCTGTAGTCTGCCCGCAGTTCGGTGGCGCGTATGGCGGACCACGACGCCACGGCGGCCGCGACACGCTCCAGCTTCTGCACGGCGGCGTCCGGCAGGGGCGCTGCCGCGAGTACCCGCAGCCCGCTTGGCGCGGTAAAGGTTACCCAGGTCTTGCCGTCCAGCTTCGTTTCTCCCGCTGGCCCGAGGCTGCCAGGTTCCGCCCAGCCAGGAAGGGCGAACATGCCCGCGAGTACAAGTGCCGCAAGTGCTGTTAATGGTGTCCGGTTCATGGAGTGCCTCCGCTGGCAGCCGCGGGAATTGCTTCAGCGGCCAATGTCACGATGATTTTGTCAAAGGGCCTGGGTGCCTCGCTGCCGGAGGCTTCAAGCACGGTACCGAGGAACAGCGTTCCGTCCCGTTTGAGTCCGATTCTGGCTATGGCCCGGTCATCCCTGAAAACCCAAGCCTCGGTAGCTCCAGCGGCCAGCTGGTCCAGCCACAGCGTCAGTTTTGTGTCGGTCACCGCCAGTATGTATCCCGCGTCTCCGCCAGAGCGCGCCAGCACTTCAACGGCTCCCCGGTAGGCTTCGACTTCACGCCGGCTGGCCTCGGTTTCACGCCGGGCAGTCTCTGTTTCACGCCGGGCAGCCGCGAGGGCGGTACGGGTCTGGCCCAGCTGCGAATCCAGAGATTTGAGCTTTTCAGCATCGGCCAGCATGGCGGCACTGGAAAGTTCCAGGATTTCCGCATATGAGGACGCCAGGTTCAGGGCGGAATCGCGCAGAGCGGCAAGCGCCTGCGGTACCGAATTTTCATAGGGGATGAGACTGAGCCGTGCCGACAACTCTTCGATCGAGTCAAGGTAGGCTTCTATCCGGGCAGACTGTACCGCCGCGTCAATGCCAGTGTCCAGAAACGTCTGCGGTACGGCGCTTTCCGGCCGTGCGGCATCCTCAGGAGCATCCATCAACCGTTCAAGCAGCTCTGGCTCGTCGAATACCGGATTGTAGAGCAACCGCTGCTCGGCCAGCTCATCGTTTTTTGCTTTCTCAAGCGCGACGACAAGGGTTTCCTTGGCTGCCTCGAAACGCTCGCGTTCCAGTTCCGACTGGCGGGAGAGCGTGGTCAGCCTCGTCTCGTAATACGACGTCAGTTCTGACTTTTCCAGTTCGAAGAGCCTGCGTTCTGAGGCCAGCAGTTCTTCATTCTTCTGGGCCTGTTCAAGCATGCGGCTGTCAAAGGACTCGAGCGCCTTGGCCGCGTCGTCAACTTCAAGCTTTTTTGCTGACAGCAGCGTGGCGTACCGCGCGCGGATGGCCGCTACGGCCGTGTCACGCTTGCGGAGCGCGGCGGCGTTTTCCTGCCTGCGGGCCGCGTCTGAAATGCGTTTTGCTTTTATCAGTTCCACATCGGATTCATAGGCGAGCAGAACTACCCTGAGTTCAGTTTCCAGCGCCCGCTCCAGGTCGCCCAGTTCCCTGTTGAGGGTAGAGAACCGTTCCTCCGTACGCTTGGCAACATCGAGCAGATCCTTGAGGTTCAGGTCCTCGAACGAACTGACGTCAACGCTCTGGTTCTCGGTAGACCGCTTGATCGACCCGGTCAGGAAAAAGGCTACTCCGATGAACGCCAGTACCGTTATCGTCGTAAGGCCAAATACGAAAAGCGAGCGGTTCTTCCTGGTCTTGCCGAATTCCTCGTCCAGATTGTAGGGCTTGAGGTTTTCAATAGCTTCAAAGGACTTGGCCAGATAATCACGGGAACTGTCCGAGACGATCTGCTTTATTTTGTTCGCATTGCCCATATACCGTTCCAATCCGAGGGTTTGTCACCGTCGAGTCGCCTGTTGAATTCTTCCATCATGGGAAGCCCGCAGTCTTTCCAGGCCAGTCTCGCGGCATCCCAGTCGCCCGCGTAATATGGAGCTAACCCTGCCTCGTAGGAGTCCAGGCTGGCCGCCATGGCCTCGTCTATCGATGTCAGCGGAATGGGCCAGAATATGCGCTTGCCCTCCATCTTGCCCTTTACCTGCACGAGGTCAAGTTCCACGAAACGGAATCCCGTGCCGGCGGCTTCGTTCTTTATGAACTCGGAGCAGATGATGGGAACGCCGTAGATCCTGGTAAGCCCTTCCAGACGGGACGAGGAGTTGACGTTGTCGCCTATTACCGTGTTGGTCATGCGCTCGTACGAGCCTATGTTGCCGTAGAACACTTCACCGCCGTCAAGGCCCACGCCAACCTCAACGAGCACCGCCTTGAGCACCTTTTTTTCCAGCGTCGACAGGTCGCCGTGTTCCGTTATCAGGCGCTCGCTTTTCTCCAGCATGGCCTGCCTGAGCGTCGCCGCAACTTCCTGGATGCGCACCGCCGCTTCGAGCGCCTCGGCCGACTTGTTCTTGCCGTTGGGCATGGTGCCAAAGATCGCCAGCAGCGCATCGCCGATTATGGAGCCAACGATGCCATCCTGCTCGTGGATGTGCTTGATGGCCCGGTCGTAATGCAGGTTGAGCACGTCGATGATGTCGTTGCCCAGCGTCTCCGTCATGTAGGTAAAGCCCTTGATGTCGGTGAACAGGATGGTCAGTTCGCGCGTCGTGCCCTCGAGCTTAATGGAGTGCTCGATGTAGGCCTTCTGGGCTATGTCCTGGGTCACGAAGCGCTTGAATATCCGCAGGAGGTTGTTGATGGTCGACGACAGCGTATTGAACGAGGCTCCCAGATACGTGATGTCATCGTTGGGTGCGCCGGTCAGGTCGATGAGCGAAAGGTTCTGGTCGCTCTGCATGCGCATCAGGTCATCGGTAAAGCGCGTCACGAAACGCAGGATGCGCCTTATCAGCACGATGCCGATGACCAGGCAGACGAGCGTCATGGCCAGGATGATCAGCGACACCCGCATGAAGATGGATCTGGATTCAGCGTAGAACTCCGTTTCTTCTTCTGCCCGCACCAGGAAGGCATCCCATTTCTCGTTATATTTATATATGCTGAAATATTTTGAGCCACCAAGGGTAAAGCGGAGCTTTCCTTCGTCGGTACCGGCTCTGTGTCCTTCAACCATGCCGCGCAACGCCTCGTCATCGGAGAAACGCTCCGGCTTGCCTGATGCTGTAGCCCAGAACAGCATCGAACCGTCGGCACGAACGCCAAAGGCCGCCGACCGCTGGCCTTGCAGGTTCCTGGCGGAGGATTCCTCTATCGATGCAAGCGCATCCGCGGCATCGCGGCTGAATTCAAAAATGGCGTACTGGTTGGCCGCGGTGCTGTAGAGTTCCTTGAGGTCCTTGATGAGGAGCCGGTTGGCCAGCTTGAGCAGTTCCCCCTGGTTGAGCGCCAGGTTGATGTAGTTTGATGCCAGGTTGGACATCAGGATGAAGACGGCGAAAAGCCCTACGATCTTGGCTACGATGGGTACCACCCGCGTACCCCCGACTTTTCTGCCCAGGGAATTCATGTTCAACTGCATCGTTGTATAATACTATACCATTGAGATAAACATCATCATCATTTGATGAAAAACGAGGGATAACGTGCTGAAACGAGCCATCCGCCAACTTGAACTGATAGATTACATGACGCTGGCATTCATAGGCATCAATCTGGCGTACATCGCGCTGTTGCGGGAGGCTATCGTCGATCCGTGGCCCATCTTTGCGGGATACCTGCTGTGCCTGGCCTTTACCCTGCTCGTCATAACCGGGGGAGGCCCGGAACGGTACCCCGCCCCACGGACCAGGGTGATGATTGCGCTGCGGTGGCTGCAGGGGTTGCTGCGCCAGGCGTATCCGCTCGCGCTCTTTACCTACTTCTTCATAGCGGTTACGCGGTTCGACACGGCGCTGTTCAGGCAGGACCTGGATCCGTATTTCGCCGCCATGGACACGTTCCTCTTCGGGTCGGTACCGAGCTCGTGGCTCCTCTTCGAGTACCCGTCGTTTCTGCTCTCCGAACTGCTCCACGGCGCGTACGTGCTGTACTATGTTTCCATCCCTGGCCTGGCACTCTGGCTCTACGTAAAAAACAGGAGCGCCCTGGGGGAGTACATCGTCGTGGCCATGTTCATATTCTACGCGGCTTGCCTGACGTATGCGGTTTTGCCTGTCGTGGGAGGCCGATTCGATCCGGCGATACGGGAGCTTACTGAAACGTACCGCTCCGGGCCGTTTACCCGCATCATGGTCTTCATATACAGAAGCAGCGCCCATACAGGCGCTGCCTTTCCGAGTACCCACGCCATCATGAGCCTGGTCATAGCCCTCATGTCCATGAAGCGGGCAAGGCCGCTCGCCTTGCTGTTCTCGATCAACGCGGCGCTCATACTGGCAGCCACCATCTACTGTGGCTACCACTATGTGGTGGACCTTTTTGCCGCGTTTGCCTACCTGGCCATCCTGTACCCCGCAGGGCTCAGGATGGAGCGGGCCTTCTACCGCGGTACTACTTCTTCCGCGACGTAGCCTGCACAGCGCTGGTAACGATGTTCTGGAGCGAGGCAAGTGACGAACGGGCGGTCTGGGCCTTGGCCATTGCCGCCTTGTAGTCGGCCTTGGCGTTGTCGCTCTCTGCTCCGGCCAGAACCGCGGCCGCTTCCTTGATGCCGGCGTCCACGGCGCTGGTGTCGAGCTTTATGCCCCGTACTTTTCTGGCTGCCGCAAATGCTGCCTGGACTTCAGCCAACGTAGATTTGACCGTTGCAATCAGTGAAGCCGCGTCGCTCTTTGCCTTGGCCTTGCCAGAAGCGCCATCCTGTATGGCTTTTTCAGCAGCCACCACGGCCTCGGCGGCAAGGGTCTTGGCATCGTCGTAGCGCTTCTCGTCGGCTCCGGCCTTCATGCGGGCAATGAGGTCACGAGCCTTGGTCAGCGAGTCCGGTGCATACGTTCGGGCATCCGCGTCCGCTTCGGCCTTGACCAGTGCCTGGTTTGCGGCTTCCATCTCTGTTACGGGCGGCTTTGCGCAACCCACTGCCAAGACCATGGCCACGATGGCGAAAACCGCCGTTACTATGATTCCTGATTTCCTGGTACTCTTCATACAAACCCCCTGACATGAATTCTGAACTACAGCTTCCTACGTGTATATCGGCAAACAAGAACAATATACTGAATCGGGTACTGCCAGAGTGCATGTTTTTCGTGTATCGTGCAAGAATGCCCAGAATGATCACAGCCATACGGTTTTTTGCGGCCCTTACCGCCGCCATCCTGACATTGGCGCTGGTCGAGACCCCAGCCAAGGATGCCGCGCAGGGTATGGTTCCTCCAGCCAGCCGCCTCTACCCGGCGCTTGCCCGCCATCGCCTGCCAGCTCCTGAAGCGCCTGAACTGCTCCTGGTACAGGTGGGTTCCCGCGACGACCATAGCGCCCTCGGGCCGCTGGAACTGGCGGACTGCGTATTGACGCTCAAGGAGATGGACGCGGACAAGGTGCTCTCGCTTTTGCCCACGGAACGTCCTTCTGGCACTGGCGCAGCGTCCCCGGAGCGCCGGAAGAGCCTCGAGGCCCGCTTTGAGAAGGAATTTTCGCTCATAGACAAGAACATAGCCACCCTGTTCGAGGCCATCAGGCTGGGTTCCATCCGCACCAAGGATACCTCCAGATTCGTGCAGGAACTCCAGGCGCTGGTGCAGCTGAGCAAGACCCGCCTGCTGTCCGAGACCATCGATGGCGACAACTCGGGACTGCTCCTCTTTACCCAGGCCCAGGCCACCTTCGGACCGGGCCGCTACGCTGGTGATCTTGCCTCTTTGGGCCTTGCCCTGCCTGAATATCCCGACGCCTATGCCGTCATAGAACGGCCGGTTGCCGCGGAGGGAGCCGTACCGTTCCGCCGTATCGACCTCCGGGAGATAGTCCGGTACTCCGCGCTGGACAAGGCGCTCTACGGCATCCTCGCCGACATGGAGCACGCGGGCTACCTGGCCAGCCTGGATCCCGGCTCCCACCCTCCGGCCCTGTATGACCATGCCCTTGGCCCACGCCAGGACCTGCTGGCCAAACCCGGTGGTGC
>CAXZAJ010000117.1:0-10833 GCA_964293355.1 uncultured bacterium | reverse complement strand
CCTGCGTTCACCGTAACCGGCAAGACCTTCACGCCTGGCGTCGGCCTTGCGTCACTGGCTTTGCAGGGCGAGTACTATCAAAGCGCAGCCTTTGGCTATAGCGTGGCAGCTACCGTCGGTCCGCTCGTGCTTCGCTCTGAAGGAGCCATGCAGCTGGACAAACGCTATCAGGGTGATTTCATGGTCTACAGCCAGGGCTATACTGAAAAGCACGGCATCCAGTATCTGGTCGGAACGGATTTTTCAATACTCGGTACAACGTTTGGTCTGCAATACATCCAGGACATAATCCTTGATCATGAAACTGCACTGGTAAGCGATGAGTTCACCAACACGGCAACCGTGATGGCGGTGCGGACCTTCGCACGGGAGACCGTGCGAGTGGAAGCGCTGGCCTACCTCGGACTGGATGTTCCCGATGCGATGCTCAAGGCCCAGCTGGTATGGAAAATCACCGATGCCATGGAATTGGCCGGCGGCACCTGGCTGTTCTTCGGGGACGCGGGCCAGTTTGGCCAGTACGACGGCAATGACAGCGTTTTCATGAGTGCCAGAATTTCATTCTAGATCAGGTCTACCGAAACGGACGGGGATGCGCCCATAGTGCGTCCCCGTCCATGCTTGCCGCCCCGGCCCTTCCGTATTACTTTATGAAGCATGCAAGATCCAATATCCAGCAACGACGGACAACAACTCCTGAAGCTCCCGCTCACGGTGGCTATCGTCAAGGAGCTGTGGTCCAAGACCTACAACACGCAGGGCAAGCCTGACTGGTCGCATATCTATGCCTACTACCACCCGGATATCGTGTTTCAGGATTCCATACAGCGGCTCGAGGGCATCGAGGCGTTCAAGGCGCTGTGCCAGCGGCTGACCGAGCGCTGCGAGGAGCTGCGGATGGACATCCATTCTGCCGCGCAGGAAGGCAACGTCATCCACATGCAGTGGACCATGACGATGATGTTCAAAAAATTCCCCAGCACCCCCGTCTACGGCGCCACCGTGCTGACGTTGCACGAAGACGGTCGCATCGTAAGCCAGCGCGACTACTACGACCTCTGGGGCGACATCTTCAACGGCATCCCGTGGTTCAAGAAGCCGTACCGCAATTTCATGTTCAAGAAGTTTGGATAGTAGAAGGAATTATTGTGAAAAAAGAATTACCTGAACAGCTGCAGTTCATGGCCAACAAAAGGGCCGTCCAACATTCCACCACAGCTTCGATGGCTGGCAAGGTGTGCGTCGTTACCGGCTCGACATCCGGCGTCGGGCTGGAAGCCGTGCGGAGGCTCGCGGCCGGTGGTGCGCACATCGTCATGGTGTGCCGCGACAAGGCCAAGGCAGACAAGGTTCGTGAAGAAATAGTTGCAAAAAACCAGGTCCGCGTCGATATCGTCATCGCTGATTTTTCTGACCTCGAACAAGTGCGTGCCGCTGCGGCAGCGCTGCTTCGCGACTACCCGCGCATCGATGTGCTCATCAATTCAGCGGGCATCCATTCCACCACGCGCACGCTTACCAAAGCGGGTTTCGAGTCGGTGTTCTGCGTAAACCACCTGGCGTCGTTCCTTTTTACTGACTTGCTTCTGAACCGGCTCAAGGCCAGCGCCCCGGCCCGGATCATACAAATTAATTCCGAGGGGCACCGTTTCTCTGATTTTCACCTGGACGACTACAACTGGGAGCGTAACCGTTACACCGGCCTCAAGGGCTACGGATCGTCCAAGACGGCCCAGCTCCTGACTACCTGGGAGTTTGCAGACGCGCTCGCCGGCTCCGGCGTTACCATCAACGCCATGCACCCCGGCGATGTCCGGTCAAACATAGGCAACAACAATGGCCTCGTGTACCGGCTGTTCAAGCGCTTCTTCATAACGCCTTTGATGCTCAAGGATCCGGCCATATCGGGTGACGCCCTGTACTGGCTCGCCGCGGCTCCAGAAATGGGTGCCGTGTCCGGCAGGTTCTTCCACCTGACGATAGACGAGAAGCCCGCCGCCCACGCGCTGGACCGGGCCAAGGGCAAGCAAGCATGGACGCTGAGCAGGAAGCTGGTAGGGCTGGGGCAGGCTTGAGTCGGCATCAGGGAGGCTTTTGACAACCGTCTTTGCCGCGGGCTACACTGACCGCATGCTTACCCTCGAGAAGATACTGCAGTCACAGGGCTTCGGTTCCCGCAAGGGTTGCCGCGCCCTCATCGCCGGCGGCTACGTTTCCTTAGGCGGGCAGACCGTGACGGATTCCAGCCAGTCTTTCGATACCGCCGCGCTGGAATTCGCCGTCAATGGCGATACTTGGCTGTACCGCGAAAAATTGTATCTGGCGCTCAACAAGCCCGGCGACATCGAGTGTTCGCGCAAGCCCAGCCACCATCCCTCGGTGCTGACGCTGTTCCCCGGGCAGTTCATGGAGCGTGACCTGCAGCCCGTGGGGCGACTGGACCACGACACGACGGGCCTGCTCCTCTTGTCCGACGACGGCGCCTTCATACACGCCCAGTCGTCGCCCAAGCGGCATGTGCCCAAGGTGTACCGCGCGACCACGGCCCGCCCGGTTACGCCTGCTCTTGTGTCCGCACTGAAGTCCGGCGTGCAGCTCATCGACGAGGATGCGCCGCTCAAGGCGCTGTCATGTACGGCGCTCGATGAATTCCGGCTGGAGCTGATCCTGGAGCAGGGCAAGTACCACCAGGTCAAGCGCATGCTGGCCGCTGCCGGCAACCACTGCGCCGCCCTTGAGCGGGTCGCGATAGGCAAGCTCAGGCTCGATGACCTGGCGCTGCCGCCGGGCGGCTGGACCTACCTGGACGAAAGCCAACTGGCTCTGCTCGCTCCGGGCTGAGTTGCTTGCCCTTCGTCGACACTCGTATTCCAGTGATAAAATGGCGGCTGGTACTTTAACAACCTCAACCGTGATTTTTTTTCTGTGACGGGGATTCCTTCCTGAACTCGAACGTGCACCGGGTTCCCGCGTCGTTCTCCATCTTGTAGCGGCCTTCTAACTGCTTGGTCAGCATGTGTACCAGCATGAGGCCAAAACCCTTGGAAGCCTCCGGGTCGAACCATTCGGGCAGGCCTTCGCCGTCATCCTTGACGACGAGCGTGACCAGATCGTCCTTATTCGTAACCGATATACGCACGATGCCGTCTTGCTTGTTCGTAAAGGCGTACTTAAGCGCGTTGGTAAGCAATTCATTGGCTATGATCCCGAAGGGAAAAAGCAGTTTTGAACTGAGCGCAAACGAATCGAAATGCTTGTCAATGATGATTTTTTTGTTGCCGGCGAACAGTTCTGCTACCGACCTGGTAAGGCCCTCCAGGTACTCGTCCACCGGTATGTCGCGGTTATCGCCTGAGATCAGCATCCTGTCGTAAAGTTCCCGCATTATCTCAAGCCTGCTGATGGCCTCCTGCAGCACGGCGATCGCCTCCTGGCTGGAAGAAAAGCTGGCCTGCAGGGACAGGAGACTTTCTATGGCGGCTACATTGTTCTTGATGCGGTGATGCGTCTCGCGGAGCAGCATTTTCTGCTCCTCTAGATCGCTCTGGAGCGTTTCCTGGGCCAGCTTGAGTTCTGTAACGTCGGTGACGACGATACGGAAGACGATTGTACCGTCGGGGTTCTCCATCATGCTGGCCTTGACCCGTGCCCAGAAGTCAGGCCGGTCGTCGCCCTGCCGCGGCATGCGCATTTCCCAGGTCTGGAGTTCCCTGGATTCCATGAGCTTCTTCCTGTGGAAATAATAGGCGTTCTGGTCGTCGTGCAGGATGTACTGGGTTATGGGTTTCCGTATGAGATCGCCGCGGGGCACGCCCAGCAAGGCAGCCGCGCGCAGGTTAGCCTCCGTTATCAGGCCCTTCTCATTGACGGTGAAGTAACCTGCGGGCGCAAGATCGAACAGCTCGAAGTATCGCTCTTTCGAGAGGTCGAGTTCCGCATAGGCCCGGCGCAGTTCCTCGTTCTGCATCTCCAGCTCGATCTGGTGGACGCGAAGTTCGTGAAGCAGCTTCCGCGTTTCTTCCGGGCACAGGGTTTCGGTGTTTTCCGGAAACTGCGATTCGGTTTTCTGTATCCGCTCTTCTGCCAACCCCCGCAGCCCGGCAGGATTGACTCCCTGAACGGCTTCGTCGGTCATGGTACACCTCCCGTCAGTACACCTTTTTTACACCATCCCCTCCAGCGCCCGCACCATGGATCATGCCTTATCCTCAGCGGTCCTGACCTGAGCCTCGTAGGCGGCGATCTGGTTCTGCGCGGCAAGCAAGGACGCCTGGGTCTTTTTCGTAGCGCTGATGTCTACAAAGGTCAGCACCGCGCCTTCCACGTTGTTTTCAAGCGTGCGGTACGGCAGGATGCGCATGAGGTGCCAGGCTCCATCGATCGTCTGTACCTCTATTTCCTTGGGAAGCAACGAGTCGAGTACGGCCCTGGTATCAGCGAGCAGATTGCTGTACTCCTTGAGATTGTAGACGATATGAGCCAGCGGCCTGCCCAGGTCGCTCTGGATGAGGTTTATTATTCTAGTGGCCGCAGGCGTGAACCGCACGATGCGCAGGTCGCAATCCACGAAAATGGTGCCTATGCCGGTACCGGCGAGCAAGTTGTTCATGTCGTTGTTGGCCTGGGTGAGGTCTGATACCTTGTTCTGAAGTTCCGCGTTTATGGTTGACAATTCCTCGTTGACTGATTGCAGTTCTTCCTTGGACGTTTCCAGTTCTTCATTGGTGGACTGCAGCTCTTCGTTGATCGACTGCATCTCCTCGTTTGACGATTTGAGGTCTTCATTTGAAGTTTCGAGTTCTTCATTCAAAGTCTGCAGGTATTCTTCCTTGGCCCGCAGTTCCTGCCTGAGCGAAGCTATGAGCCGCGCGGAGTCAGTTGCCGTTTGCTCCGCTGTTCTTTCTGGAGATTTATCATTTTCGCCCGGCTCTTCGACCGGCTCCGGGGGTGACTGTTCAAGGATGACCAAGTATAACCGTTCGCCGCCCGTTTGGGCTGGATCGCGGAGTATCGGCCGGACGGTGAGGTCTACAGCCGTAAAGTCTCCGTTGGTCTTGACCTTGAGCCGTGTACAGCCTGCCGTTTTCTGGCTGACCGCAGCCTTGCGGAGCGATATGGCAAGATCCCTCTGCAAGCCTTCCCGGGCCATCCTGAGTATGTTGCTGACGCCGGTAATACCTGGCGGCGGTTCGAGGTACATCCCCGTGCGGCCGTGCAGGTACAGGATGTCGCCGTTGCCGTCAACCAGCGCCGCGGCTGGCGCCACTTCCTGGAGTAGCGCCTGTTCCGTCAGTTCGCGCAGCGGTAGCCTGTTGGCACCTGCCGCCGAACCGGCCGCGGGTCTCCGCTGTATGCCCAGATCAAACTCGGGTGGAACGAACTGGCGGGGAAACATGCGCTCCGCGGTGTAGCCGTCTTCCTTGCGTTGGTAAATTTTCTGCTTCCGGTCCTTGATGGCGTAAAGCCCGTCGTGCTCGCCCAGGCTCTCCGAGGTTCCGAGGAACAGATACCCACCTGGTCTGAGCGAGTAGTGGAACAAGGGTATCAGCTTTTTCTGAAGCTCGGTACTCATGTAGATGAGCAGGTTTCGGCAGCTTATCAGGTCTATCCTGGAAAAGGGTGGATCCCGGATCACATCCTGACCCGAGAACACAACAAGATCCGGGATGTTCTTGTTGACGCGGCAAGAATTGCCACCCGGTTCGGTCGTAAAGAACCGGGTCAGCCGCTCATGCGGCATCGTCGCCGCTATGCTGGCCGGGTAGATGCCTGCGCGGGCCGTGGCTATGGCGCGCGCGTCTATGTCAGTGGCAAAGATCTGCAGTGCGAGGTTGCGTTTCTGCTCGTTCTGCCGTTCCTGGAGCAGCATGGCAATGGAGTATGCTTCCTCTCCCGTGGAACAGCTTGGTACCCAGATGCGTATCGGTCCATCCGGCGAGGCTTCCTCCACAAGTTTGCATATCACCTGTTCGTCCAGCGCCTGGAATGCTTCAGGATCCCTGAAAAAACCGGTAACGCCTATGAGCAGGTCGCGGAAGAGGGCTTCAACCTCCGCCGGCGCTTGTTGGGCGTATTTTATATACTCCTCGGCGGTTTCTATCTTCTGCACTGCCATGCGGCGCCGTATCCGCCGTTCTATGGTGCTCGTCTTGTACTGCGAAAAGTCATGCCCCGTCTGGGCGCGCAGCAGAACGAATATTTTCTTTAGCGAGCACACCGTATCGAAGATGCGGCCGTCAACGGGCAGGAGGGGGTTCTTGAAGGCGTGGCTGACGTACGATATGAGCTGAGCCGGCATTTCGGCGGGGGGCAGTTCGTAGTCAACGAGGCCCGTCGCTATGGCGCTGTGAGGCATGCCGTCGTACTCGGCTGAGGCAGGGTGCTGCGCCAGTACCAGACCGCCCTCACCCTTGACGGCCCTGATGCCCAGCGTTCCGTCTGTGCCGGTTCCCGAGAGCACCACCGCGATGGCCCGCTCCCGCAGATCCTGCGCGAGCGACATGAAGAAGTAGTCTATGGGCATGCGCTGGCCCCGCGGAGACGAGGGTTCAAACAGATGCAACGAGCCGCCCAGAAAGGCCATGTCGCGGTTGGGTGGAATTATGTAGGTGCAATTGGGCTGGATGACCATCCCGTCTTCAACCTCGCTGACTGACATGCGCGTATAGCGCCTGATTATGTCCGTCAGGATGCTCTTGTGGTCGGGTGCGAGATGCTGCACCAGTACGAAGGCCATCCCTGGATCGGTATCGCCGGGCATGCCGGAAAAAAAAGCCTCAAAGGCCGCCAGGCCGCCCGCTGACGCTCCGATGCCGACAATGGGGAAGTCTGCGGCGGGCTCTGTTCGAGCCGGCTCAGTGGCTGAATCAGCATCTCCCGAAGTATGATCCGACTCTTGCCCGCCAGTCTTTTTCCGCGCCACGTGAATCCTTCGTTTTGAGATCGCTTCAGGCAAGGATGTGCTATGCATACACACTCAGAAGAGCGATGCAGTATTTCGCTCTTTTTCCTGTCGATCCAGCTTTCAGTTTAGACTCTCCGTGTTTGATTGGCAATGAATAATTAGACTATTCATGGGCTGGCGCGGTATACTCACGTTGATAGCAATGCGTATCGTCTACGATTACGTCGGTCCCACTGCACGTACCTCCATCAAGCCGATCGCACCCATCGGCCGCTCCGGTGAAACCGCCATCGTCATACGGGTAGGCCGGGTCGGCAGCGAAACGCGCTTCACGGATGATCTGCCCGGCGTGATAAAAAGCGCTGCCGGTGGCGGAGTATCAAAAACCGGGCATTACAAAACCTCGGATGAAGCTTTGGCGCGTGACCGCGCGGTTCGGGGGCACGAGAATGCGCACCTCTCCGCGCTTGGCCCGTATGCCGCATCGGGCATACTGTACGATACCGCCACGGGTGCTGCCGGCGAGACCATCGCCACCGGTGGCCGCATCGCCGTGGATCTGGCTGAAGTGCCGGGTGATCCCGCGGCAACGCTGCGCAAGGCCCGCACCGTACTCAACGCCGCGCAGGCTCCCGGAGATCCTTCAGCCGCAGACCTGCGCGTTGCCGCCAGGGCCTACCGCCTCATGCAGCAGGCCCAGGCCGAACTCGGGGTGGAGTTGTACGCGTAGCGATCCCCCCGCCCGCGAAGCTACCGGGCCATCGCTGTCATGTAACAGCGCAGACGTTTTCCTACTTCCTCGACGGGATGATTCCGGATCGCGGCGTTGACTTGCACCAGTTCGCGGTTGGAGACACCTGAGTCTTCCAGCGGTAAGCCCTTGCCGATCACGTCCGTGTGCACGAGCTGCATGAAGCCTTCCAGCATGTTGCGGCAGGTATTGTCAAAGAGGTAGCATCCGTATTCCGCCGTGTCCGATATCACCTTGTTCATCTCGTAGAGCTTCTTGCGGGCTATGAGGTTGGCTATGAGCGGCACTTCGTGGAGCGACTCGTAGTAAGCGCTCTCCGGTTTTATGCCGGACTGCACCATGGTCTCGAAGGCCAATTCGACGCCTGCCTTGACGAAGGCGACCATCAGGATGCCCTTGTCAAAGTATTCCTGGTCGCGGATTTCCGTAGCGCTGGCGCTGGTCGTCTCGAAAGCCGTACGGCCGGTCGCTTCGCGCCACTCTAGCAGCTCGCGGTCGCCGTCTTTCCAGTCCTTCATCATGGTAGCGCTGAACTTGCCCGAGAGGATGTCGTCCTGGTGCTTGCGGAACAGCGGCGTCATCATGCCCTTGAGTTCGTCAGCCAGTTCCGTCGCCTTGATCTTGGCCGGGTTCGACAGGCGGCCCATCATGCCGGTAATGCCGCCAACCTTAGGCGCCTCGGTGATGCGCTCCCAGCCGAACTGCACGAACTTTGATGCCCAGCCGGGGTTGACGCCGCCGTCAACCATCTTGTCAAAGCAGAGGAGGCTGCCGGTCTGCAGCAGCCCGCAGAGTATCGTCTGCTCGCCCATCAGGTCGCTTTTTACTTCAGCCACGAAACTGGATGCCAGCACCCCGGCCCTGTCCGCCCCGATACCGCAGGCGAGCGCCTTGGCCACGGCCCAGCCCTTGCCGTCGGGATCGTTTTCAGGATGCACCGCTATCAGCGTGGGCACGCCAAAGCCGCGGACGTATTCGGTACGCACCTCGGTGCCTGGGCCCTTGGGGGCTACCATGACGACCGTGATGTCCTTGCGTATCTTCATGCCTTCTTCAACGATGTTGAAGCCATGCGAATACCACAGCGCCGCACCGCGCTTCATCAATGGCACGACCGCCTGGATGACAGCGGTGTGCTGCTTGTCCGGCGTCAGGTTGGCGACGACATCCGCCGTTGGTAACAGTTCTTCGTAGCTGCCAACCTTGAAGCCGTTTTCGCTGGCGCTCCGCCACGACGGCCGCTTTTCGGTCATCGCTTCATCGCGCAGGGCGTAGCTGACGTCCAGACCGGAGTCCCGCAGGTTCAGGCCCTGGTTGAGGCCCTGGGCGCCGCAACCGACGATGACTATTTTTTTGCCCTGCAGCTCAGCCGTGCCGTCCTTGAGCTCGGAACGCTCCATGAACCGGCAGGTTCCCAGCTGCGTCAGCGCCTCGCGGAACGGCAACGAATTGAAGTAGTTCATGAAGTTCTCCTTATAAAGTCTACTGGCCGACGACCGGCCTCACCGGAATAGAGTTAAGAAAAAATTGCACAGAGCCACAGAGAAGATGAGGAAGAAAGAAACGAGAAGGAAGGAAGATAAGGAAGTAGTAAAGCCCCATTAGCTTCTTGGTGTTCCCTCTATCCCCCCTCGTCTCCTCTAAAGCTTTGGCGACACTCTTCCAGTCTTCTCCTTCCCCCAATCTTTCCTACTCATCTTCTCTGTGGCTCTGTGCTAAAACTCCTATCTTCTCCTTGCCTTGCTGCTGTTATACTATGCAAGGTATTGATGCGTAAAGAGAAACATTGTCATCGTACTATTGACGTATTGTCATTTATTCTGGTAGCCTCGGTGCATGGACTTCAATGAACTCGAGGCCTTTGTGGCGCTGGCCAAGGCCCTGCATTTCGCTCGCGCGGCGGCAACCGTGCACACGAGCCCGTCCGGCCTGAGCCGTCTGCTGGGGAGGCTGGAAGAAGAGCTGGGTGTCAAGCTCGCGGAGCGGGATACCCGCCGCGTCGAACTGACCGCCGAAGGGCAGGCTTTTCTGGACTTTGCCGAGGAGAGCCTCCGGCGGCGTGACGACCTGCGGCTGGGTTTAGGTTCCCGCGACGGCAGGCTGCGCGGTTTCCTGCGGGTGTATGCCTCGGTGACCGCCTGCTATTCGGTGCTGCCGCCGTTTGCCGAGGCACTGGTCGCGGAGCACCCCGAACTCAGCCTGTCGGTGGAGACGGGTGACCCCGCCGACGCCGATGACGCGGCCCGCTCCGGCCGCGTGGAGCTTGCGGTAGCGGCTATTCCTGACGGTGGGTTTACCGATCTTGATGCATACGCGGTTACCCGATCGCCGCTCGTGCTCGTCGCGTCAAGAAACGGGCCGTATGGCAGGCTGGATCTGGCGCTCTCCGCTGGCACCGAGCCCGAGCGGGTAAGCGCCATCGAGGCACCCGAACGGGAGCGCAAACTCGCCAGGGCGCTGGCCCGTGCGCCGCTCCTGCTACCCAAGGCTGGCCTGGCTCGCGAGCGTTTTGACCGCTGGGCACGGGAACACGGCCTCCGGCCTCGGGTCGCGGCCGAAACGGGCGGCAACGAGCCGTTGCTGGCGTTTGCGAGGCTGGGGCAGGGGCTGGCCCTCGTACCGCGCATCGTTGTGGAAAACGGACCCTTTGCCGATGGTCTGACGATTTATGACGGCGGGCCCGCCTTTGGCGATTACGACATCGGGTATGTCATGCGGCCTGCCAGAACCGGCCCGGAATCCAGCCGCAGGGTCCGCGCCGCGGTGGCCGAGCTGCTGGAACGCGCCTATCCGGATGGCGCCTGGCGTTCGCGCTGAAACTATAACCAGGAACAGGATTGTAGGTATGGAAGAAGAATCGTTCATAAGCATGCGGGATTGCCGGATAGGCGAGATACTCTCTCCAGCGCTGGAATCGGTGTCCTGGCGGCTGTGCGCGGGAGAGGCCTGGGGCGTGCTCGGGCCGAGCGGCGGCGGCAAGGAAAACTTTGCGGCGGCCGTGGCGGGGTTGCTCCACGTGGCACCCGGCGATGGCGGCTGGTACCGCAATGGCTTCGCGGGCAGGGCGGCCCTCGTGTCGTTCGTGGCGGCAGCCGAGCTGTTGCGGCAGGAACGCTACAACGACGACTCCCACTTTGTTGAAGGCGGCATCTCCGGGGGCACGAGCGTGCGGGCATTC
>CAXZAJ010000116.1:0-11080 GCA_964293355.1 uncultured bacterium | reverse complement strand
CCCAGTACCTGTATGGAGTTACGCACACGACGATCAGGCGCAAGGGCCGCATGACAAGGCACCAGAAGCGGGTGCGGGAGCAGCTCGAACAGTTGTACCGAGCCCCGAAGCAGGGCATCCAGGCCTCGTTCACGCGCCTGCTCGGACTCATCCCGAAGCTGTGGGACCGCGCATTGTTGCCCCAGCTCAGGCTCTGGACCGACGAGCACCACGCCTACCCGCGTTCGATCCTGCACGTGTCGCGGCTTGCCCAAGGCCAGTGCGACGCCAGCTTCGTCCACAGCACCTGGCCGTCGAAGGCGCACCGGTCGATCAGCAACCCGCTCTTTCCGGTGAACTACTTTGACCGGGAGTTGCGCAAGGACATCGCGGCGTTCCGGCGGGAGAGCACCTGCTACACGAGGAACACGGCGAACGGGCTTGCGCGGCTCATGCTGCACCTCGTGTACCACAACTACCAGAAGCCGTTCCGCGTCGGTCCGGGCAGAAAAACAGATTATGTGCATGCGGAAATGGCAGGAATCTCGGCAACGCGGATTGCCGGGCAGTTCGCGGGGTTCTACACGGACCGGGCGTTTCTGTCGAAGCAGAACCTAAGTGCTGAAGGCAGAAGGATCTGGCTCAAGGAGGCAGTTACGCCGCTGCAGGTCGGCGCCACGTACCTGCCCAGGTATGCATGCTGAAGGAGGCACAAGGTTCGATGTACTAGTTAAAATATTGACCGAAGCCCCGGTTCCGGCGGATACTCGGGCCGCGGGCTGGCTCTCGTGCGACCTGCGGAATTCCTGAATAGCGGAGGTCTGATGAAAATCCTGTGCGTCTCCGATGCGGTCGATCCGCTCGTCGATTCTCCGGGCATACGCGAGCGCTTCGGCGACGTTGCCCTGGTGCTCAGCGCGGGAGACCTGCCGACGGAATATCTGTCGTTCATCGTAACGGCGCTGAACAAGCCACTGCTGTTCGTGTTCGGCAACCACAACCTCAAGGACTATCATTATTACCGGCCCGCCGCCGGAACCAGGCCGCCGCTGCCGGTGCATGACTACAAGTACGACGCGGGCACGACCTATACGGGCTTCAAGGTCCGCAGGGAAGCAGGCCTCATCGTGCTGGGTCTTGGAGGCTCGCTCCGGTACAACAACGGCCTGAACCAGTACCGCCAGTCTGAAATGTGGATGCGGGTGTTCCTCAAGATACCAGTACTGCTCTGGAACAGGCTGGTCCATGGCAGAGCCGTGGACATCGTGCTGACCCACGCGCCGCCGCGCGGCATCCAGGACCGCGGAGACCTGTGCCACCGCGGCTTCGACGCGTTCCTGTGGCTCATGCGCGTATGGAAACCTCGCTACCTGGTACACGGCCATGTGCACCTGTACGACGCCCGCGAGAGCCGGGTAGCCCGGTACGGCGACACAACCGTACTGAACGTCTACGGCCACTACCTGCTGGATACGGAGGCCGATCATGCCTGACACCTTTGACGATATGGCCGCCATCGATTTTTCCCGCGCTCGCATGGCCGAGGCGCTCTCGCACATAGGCAGCTTCCTGACGCCGGGCAAACGGCAACTTCTGGCTTTGGATGAAGTCCGTTCCATCCTGAAAATCCGGGGCGAAGAGTACCGCGGGGTGTTGCCCGTGCCGCTGGATATGATAATCGGGTCCGAGGGGCGGTACCGGGACTTCGCCCGCGGCTTCCTGCCCCGCTACGGCTACCTGCGCGACCGCTGGGTGCGCGTCGACTCGGCCCATTACCACGACGTGATCCTGCCGCCGGTGCGACTGTGCGAGCTGGGCGGAGCCTCCTTCGTGCGGGACGGCAACCACCGCGTCTCGGTGGCCAAGCTCCAGGGCGCCATCGAAATAGACGCCGAAGTCGTCTCGCTTAGCTCCACGATTCGCATCGACAAGGGCATGAGCATGGACGACATCAGGCGGGCGCTCATCGAGTACGAAAAGAAGGAGTTCTACGCCCAGACCCTGTTCGGCCAGATCACCGACGACGCCGACCTGGACTTCACGAGCCCCGGCGCGTACGACCAGATCGTCGAGCACATCCTTGTGCACAAGTACTACATGAACCAGGGCACCGACGAAGAAATCGATTTCGTGATGGCCCTGGATTCATGGTACCGCGCGGTCTATGCGCCTATCGCCGACACGATCAAGGCTGAACGTCTCATAACCCGTTTCCATGACCGCACGGTGGGCGACCTGTACCTGTACATCGTCAAGCACTGGGACGCCCTCAAGAAGCGTTACGGCATACACTACCCCGCCGCCGAAGCCGTCAAGGATTTCAGCGTTCGGTACGGCAAGGGTTTCTGGAAGCAGGTACGGGCCCACCTTGCCCGCGGGCTCAGGGGCAACAGGCGAACATAGCACGCTGGATCAAAAGAAAGCGGTCAAGTCAGGCTACACTCTGGTTGTCGGCTGCGGAACGGGCCGGGAGGGGATAATGGTCGATTATCTGGAGCAGCTGCATCGCGTCATTGTTTTCGTTGAAGAGAAGCTCGGCGAAGACATAGGATTCCGGGATATGGCAAGCCAGGCGGCGTACCTGTCGCCATGGCATTTCCATAGGGTTTTCGAGGCCATCCTGGGACTCAGCCCGACTGAATACCTGAGGGAACGGCGGCTCAGGGCGGGGGCATACAGGCCCGGCGAGACGGAAGACCGCCTCATCGACATCGGCATGGATGCGCGGTACGAACCCCAGGAGGCCTTTACGCGGGCTTTCAAACGGCGGTTCGGAACGACGCCGGGCCGGTACCGGGATAGCGGTGTGCACGCCTCGATTCCCGCGCGCAACCCCTACACCGTCCCCGAGCTCCGCAAGATGACGGAAGGAATACTGATGGAACCAACGATTGTCAACAAAGAGGAATTTACGGTCATTGGCCTGGCCGGTCCCAGTTCGCGGGCGGACAACAGGATACCGGCGCTCTGGGCTGCTTTCCTGCAGCGGATCAGCGATATCTCCGGCAGGATCCCTGGAGATGCCAGCTACGGCATCTGCGAGTACATCGATCCCTTGTTCATGAGCGAAGACAGCGAATGGGAGGAACTCGTCAGCGTCGAGGTGGCGGCGGCGGCCGAGCCGCCCGCAGGCATGGTCAAAAGGACGATACCCGCTAGACGCTATGCAGTGTTCACCCACCGCGGCGGAGTGGACTCTCTGGGCACCACCTACAACTACATATATAAAACATTTCTGCCTCGGTCAGGTCTCCAGCTCGCGGCGACGGCGGATTTCGAATACTACGACAGCAGGTTCAAGCCCGACACGCCTCTGGAATCGGAGATGTTCATCTACATCCCGCTCGTGGACTAGTCGGCGGAGCCGGTTTCGAGGCTGACCTTTCCTTCGAAGCTCACGAAGGCCGGCCCGGTCAGCGAGAGGCGCGGGGCGGTCCATGCACCAGGCTGGTCAGGTGATTCTGTCGGGGTATCGAAACCGATGATCAGCTCGTCGCCGCTCCGGGCCACGACGGTGACGGGCGGCGCCATCTGGCCGTCGCGCCAGCGGACGAGAGCGCTGGAGGTGGAGCCGGTGCCGCAGGCGAGGGCCTCGGCCTCGACTCCGCGCTCGAAGGTGCGCACGAAGAGGCGGCCGCCTCGCAGTTCGGTGAAGTTGGCGTTTACGCCCTTGGGGCTGAAGTCTGCATGGTGCCGCACTGCCTGCCCGAGCGTCTCCAGCGGCACCGCGTCGATATCGGCGTATGCCTGGCTACCTTCACTGTCCAGGATGGCGCCGACGTCCATGACGAAATGCAGGCTGCCTACGTCGACGAAACGGCCGCGCAGGGTAAGGTCGCCCACGCGGATGGTGCGCGGTTGGTCCATGCGGAAACGGGGATCGAGCTCGAAACGCGCACGCCCCTCGGCCAGCGAAATGCCTGAGTAGTCAGCTCCCGCGAAACTGAATCGGATGGGCTCTCCAGGCTGGACGAGGCCGAGCATACGCGCGCGTTCGATGGCGCAGCGGGCGCCGTTGCCGCAGAGCATGCCGCCGGAGCCGTCGGCGTTGTAGAAATCAACCTCGAAGGCGACCCCACCCGTGCCTGGTATCATCACCATCAGCCCGTCGGCTCCGATGCCGTAGCGCCGGTCGCACAGCCTGACGATCTGTTCACTGCGCAACCTGGCGGGGTGAACCAACTCCAGATCTGCGGCCTGCACCACGATGAAGTCATTACCCGCACCGCACAGTTTGGCAAACGGGAGCATTTCAGGCGCATGGGGCGCGGTTTCAGTGTTTATCATACGGCAAAGTATATAGAAGACTCGGTGGCCAAGGAAGGGTGCGCTGGTATTGGCTCAGTGATACGAAAGCTCCAGTCCGACGCCGACCTCGGATACCGGCAGGCTGGCGGCAAGATTCATGCACGCGGCGAAATCAGTACAATGGCAGGGATGCAGCCCCCGCGGGTGCAAGGCTCCGAGCCGGCGTGCCGTGTATTCGAGGCGGTCAGCCGACGCGCCGAGCAGGTGGAAGCCTCCGACGATGTCGACGATGCGGTCGTCGCCGCAGACCTGTACCGCATGTTCGACGATGTTGACGATGCCGGCATGCGAGCAACCGGTAATGACGACGAGGCCGTCCTCACCTTTCCAGACGATCGCGGTGTCGTCGGGCAGCAGGTCAGGAACGGTACCGGCCGGCCCCGTGGTTTCGCCGATGGGAGAGACGCCCTCGATAGAGCCGCGCCGGGGAATTTCACCGAGGAACAGGAAGCCGCCGCCGAGTTCCAGCGGTTCGCGCGAAAACCGCGGCTCAAAGTGGTTGGCCAGTTCAGGCAGGCTGATGGGCGACCCTATGGACAGGTCGCCTGAGCGTTTCGGATCGAAGGCGCGCGGGTGCGCGACGAGCAGGGGACGCCGGCCGGAAGGCGCGGCCGGGAACCGGTCTACCCAATGCCGGAGCCCGCCTGAGTGGTCGTCATGGCCGTGCGAAATTACGACCGCATCGACCGAGGCAAGGTCCAGCCCCAGCGCGGCGGCGTTGTCGATGAAGATGCCGGAGTAGCCCGTGTCGAACAGGATGCGCGTTCCGCTGGATTCGAGCAGGCACGAGAAACCCGGCTCACCCAGGAGGTAGCGGTCTATGATGGTGTTGTTGTCGACGAGTATGGTGAGTTTCATGGTTCAGCATACCACACCGTTCCTGTTGCGACTGCATACGATGTGCATAAGCATTGCATAAATAGTGATTTAATTGTCACTTGACTAAATACGAGCCTACAAGTAAGGATTGGTCGTCAAAACACCTGTACGCGCGTATGCGCAGGTCATACCATCCCTGGATTTCTCGCAGGAGCTGCAATGAACAAACCGAGCAAGGCCGTCGGTATCCTGGTTGCCGGAACCGGCATCAACCTTACTATCGGATTCCTGTACGCGTGGAGCGTATTCAAGAAGGCCATGGTGGCCAACTGGGGCTGGACCCACAGCGAAGCCAACGCCGCGTATACCGTCGCGATCGTCATCTGGGCCGTAGCCCTGCTGATCGCCGGCGTCGTCCAGGACAGGATCGGGCCCCGGCGGGTCATACAGATCGGCGTATTCCTCGTCGGCACGGGCCTCATCGCGTCGAGCTTCTTCCAGACGCCTTTGGCGATGATCATCACCGTCGGCGTCATCGTGGCCACCGGCATCGGCTTCACCTACGGCTGCGTAACGCCGATGGCGATGAAGTGGTTCCACCCGTCAAAGAAGGGCATGGTCTCGGGCATCACCGTCGCCGGTTTCGGCGTCGCGGCCGTGTACCTCGCCCCCCTGACGAGCGCCCTCATCAAGAATTTCGGCATATCCCGGTCCTTCCTCATCCTGGGCATCGGGATACTTGCCATAGCCCAGCCCCTCTCCTTCATCGTCAACAACCCCAAGCCCGGCTACGTTCCCGAGGTTCCGGTCGTACCCGCGGGCAAGAAGAGGCGCAAGAAGCTTGACGGCTACAACTACACCTGGCGGCAGATGGTCAGGACGCCGGCCTTCTACCTGCTCTGGCTGATGTTCGTGCTGTCGTCCTCCGCGGGCGTCATGATGATAGGCCACCTGGCATCCATCGCCACGAGCCAGGCCAACATCCTCAACTCGGCCTACATCGTGTCGCTGCTGGCCATCAGCAACGCCTCCGGGCGCGTCGGCGGTGGCATGCTGTCTGACCGGATAGGCAGGCGCAACACGATGCTGATCGTCTTCAGCACCCAACTCCTCAACATGCTGGCGTTCTCGTTCTACACCACCGAACCGTTGATCATCCTGGGTACCATCGTGGCCGGCTTCTCGTACGGCTCGCTGATGTCCACCTTCCCGTCCATCACCTCCGACAACTTCGGCATGAAGAGCTACGGCGCCAACTACGGCGTGCTCTACACCGCCTGGGGCGTCTCCGGCGTGCTAGGCCCGCTCATCGCCGGCTGGGCGATAGACGTGACCAAGTCGTACTCCCTGGCGTACATCATCTCCGCGGTTCTCCTCGGCGTGGCCATCGTGCTTGGCCTCATTCTCAAGCCGGTCCACACCGCGCCGGCGGGCACCAACGACCAGCCCGCGACGCTGGCCAGTACCTAGTATCACTTCAGCTTTCTGAACACAGGCGGAAGGTGGACAGGCGTCCGCTTTCCGCCTATTTTATATGCCACATGAAACGCCCCGCCCTCCTCCACCTGTACGTCTCCTGTTTTCCGCTGCTCTTCACCGCCGCTCTGGCGGTCGAGGCTGGCTTCGTATCGACGACAAGCCTGCTCGTGCCGGTAGCCGCGCTGAACGCCGTGTTCATCGCTCTGGCCCTTGTGCCGGTCCGTGGCTACGTGCTTGCCGTGTCGACGATATGCCTGACCGTAGCGGGTTTCTTCGGAGTGGCCTAGCGGGTCCCGTTCGCGCAGGCGGCCGCAGCGTTCAATAAATGCGCCGGCATCATCGCCTTCATCGCCGTGGTTCCGGCAATAGCAATTCCCATAAGGCTGGGCGGCTACATCGACGCGATGGCCGCCTTCGTAGCGGGAACCCGTCAAAACGGATCAGACGGCAATTCCAGCGGCCGTAACTTCACCATCCATAAGAAACTTGCCAGTTTTCTGGCTCTCGCGGGCATCGAGTTGCTGATGGCCATAGCCCTGAACATCGGTTCGATTCCGACCATGCAGAAACTGCTGGACACGTCCCGCTTGCCCAAGCGCTACCTGTCGCTGGTGTATTCCGCGGGGTATTCGTCGTACATGGTGCTGTCGCCGTTCGACGGACTGATAAACGCGCTGATACTCGCGGCCGGCACCACCTATGCGGGCTACTTCACCCGCGGTCTGACCATGACGGCAGCCATCATGGCTGCGGGCTGCCTGCTCTTGCTGACCGACAGGAAGCTGGCCCGCGACGAAACATCGATGAACGAGCCGGCCACCGACGCCCGCTCCCCGGAAGCCGAAGCAGTTGCCGAAAACGCTACGGCGCGGCCGGGCCGTAAAATACTGGAACTCGCCGCGCACATCGTCGCCATGATTGCCGCCTCCGCCCTTGCCCTGCGCATCGCAAAGCCGGACAATCCCGCCGTGGTGACGGCCCTCGTCATCCTGGCCTGGTCGTTCCTGTGGACGAGGTTGCTGGGCATACCCTGGGCGCAGGTACTGAATAGCCGCGGTGAATACGTGGCCGCACTGGCGGGATTCAGGGCCTTCTTGCCCTTCCTGGTGTCGGCCGGTTTTCTGGGAGCGATGTTCGCTTTTACCCCGATCAAGCCGATGCTGGCAGAATTGCTCGCGTCGCTGGCCGGGTTGCCCCGGTACTTCACCCTGCAGCTGATCATCCTGTCCACTGCGCTCCTCTCCCTCGCTGGCGTGCACATGATGATAACCGTCGCCGCGATAGCATCCGCGCTGGATCCAGCGGCGCTCGGCCTCTCCGCTCCCGGCTTCGCGCTGTTCCTGCTAACGTGCTGGTACGTCGCCATGGACGTATCGCCGTTCGTGCCGTTCTCCGCCGTCGTCGGCGAAGCCATAGGTGAAAAACCGGTGACCGTGGCGCTACGCTACAACGTCAGGATGTCAGTGCTCATGCTGGTGGTGGCGCCGTTGCTGATTAGGTAAGCGATTGGAGCCTTGGAACGGCCTCTTGGTTTTCGCCACCGCTACTTGCGATTATCATGATAAACGCAAGTAGCGGTGGCGTTAATCATGGCCTGGACCATCGGCGTCAGGGTGGCGCTGATGGACAGAGTGATGAGTATATTCAAGTAAAATTCCACAATGCTTCTTGTCAGCCGCTGTTCACCAATTGGAAAACGCCATAATGTTTCCGCCTGCGTCATGGATATCATTCCTTACGGCAAGCACATGTGATCGCATGATATCCAGGCCGGAAAGGTTGAACGAACCAGGAGTTCCAGGCAGATCACCCGATACATTCGTCCTGACAACCTCTACATTGCCTTCAGTCCGCACAAACCGCCTGGACCACGTGGAATCACCCTTGTCGAATACAAAAATGACCTGATCGTAGGACCGGCTTTCATCGAGCCCAAGCTGGACACCGAAGATTGTCTGTTGACTGAAAACTTCCACAAGAAATGGATCAGCATCGACTATCAACCCATTTTCCAGCTGCTTCCATGCATACTTTAGGGAGCTCAGCTTATCCTGCCCGTCGTACTCCAATTGGCAGACCGGAAAAAAGAACCCTTCGTAGGCATTTGCCTGGCTGAAGTACCGCATATCACGGAATGTCAGCTCAGTATCGCCAGCTTGAAGCACATACGCTCCATCATAGGGAGGTTCAGGAACGAGGGTACCGGTATTGACTCCAAAATAGTACTCGACATCCAGGTAATCGAAAACACCTGCATAGGGATCAGTCAAATACGTCACCGGATTTCCCTCCGGACTCATCACCCCAGCGGAAGAAGGCAGAACGAGTCTGATGCCGGAACCATCTTTCGGAAGATTCTGGAACCCGGTCCAGAATTGCAGATAGTAGGTGATGCGAGGCTCATAATCCCAGGTAATCCTGCTTCCACTGAAGAGTTCTGAAGCTTCAGACAAGGGAATATCGAATTGATAGAAAATTTTGAAGTCCCATCGCTTACCTTCATCAATATCAAATATTCCATTGGAATCGATATCGACATTCAGCTTTACTGTACCAAGCTGGTCGTATAGAGCGATGAGCCGGAGTTGCTCCATATCATAGCCAGTCCCTAAAGCCAGAATTGCCGGGTCAATATTCGATACATAGGCTCCAGTCTCCGGCGTCAGAGCACCAAGGTTCAGGTTATCCTCGGCACCGGCCGAGAGCGGAACTGAATCCAGCCCGGCCGCTGATATTTTTATATTTCCAATAGTCTGAGCGGCTGAAGCTATCGAGCGGATGGCAGACCTCGTGGCTGAGGGAACATGAACCAATCCGATCATGTATATTCCATCCTTGCTGAACCCCACCTCATTTTGTCCGGGCACGAGAGGTTGCCGCACCAACTCGGAACGGGGACTGCTCACGTCTATCCAGACAATCTCATTGGGCTCCAGGTCGGTGGAATCATCAAAGCCTCTGGCCACCCCCTGAGAAGTCATTAAAGAAGGATCAAGCGAGAATGCCACTTTCGTCGAACCACCGGAAAAAATGTCCGCCAGAAAACATGACGATGCGGTCATAATCATGACCGTACACAGGAATGCGATCTTCGCGCCGTATCGGTGCTTCATAATCCCAACCCAACCTTGAACCGGAGACTACCAGGATCGTCTACGATCAACGTACCTGCTACGGTGTCCCTGACCTTATTCCACTCATATCCGATCATGATCCGGGGCGACGAACCGCCGAGCTTGAGGGCATTGATCGTTACGCCACCGAATACGGAAACATTCATGATTATGGAATTCAAAGACTGTTCCTGAAGGGCATAATCCAGGTATGAATAGGCGACTGGAACCCAGTCGACCAGTGCCTCGAACGAGGGTGACACCAGCGTTGTCCTCATGGCAGCCGAGGCTGTTGCTGACCAGGCTCCCATCCCGTATCCGTTTGAAATATGAGTCATCTCGTCACGAGGGCCACCAGTTCCTACCGACAAGGTCTGAGAAAGACTCACCGGAAACCACGGCGCAAATTCCGCGCTGAAACTTCCGCTGAAAACGCCCGAGTAACCTGAGACACCCGCCTTGATGCGTGGCAGCAGCAACTCGATATGCCTGTCGTTGACGAGGAAATAGCGTCCGTCATCCGCATCGACATACCCGACTTCATTGATGGTGCTCGGGCTGTACAGGATGTTTGCGGCGAGGCTGAACGATACCGGTCCTGTGCCACGGATTCCCAGAAGATCGGCGGAGGCTTCCAGGGAAGTACCACTCGTCGCCACGTAGTACGTATCATCAGATACTATGGACAGGGGATTCAGGTAGGCAAGGTCGAAGCCGGAAAACCAGCCATCCGCCCATTCCCAGGAGTGGGCCAGGTTGATGTCAAAGGTTCCATTGTCATTAGGCACCACGTCGAAATCGAGGGCGAACAGGCTTGTGCTTGCCAGCATTAATATACAGAGCGCGGATGCCGATCGTTTCATGGCATGCCTTCCTTACGTTTGCTTGATGAAATATATTCTGCCTTTAAATAAATCTTGTCAATTTTTTTCAGGCAAACTGGTTGATGCCAAATTTTAAACAAAAAGGAATTTGGAAATAAAATTAAACATATGCTTTTATGTTGCTCCTTTGCCTTTATGGTATAGAATCTTGAAAGGAGTTTAAAATGCGCAAAAATTCATCTGATTGCGTTGGATTTGGGCTTCTTACAGTGTTCATTGAATTCTTGATCGTGGTTGTAAGTTTGACATCGTGTGGCTTGTTCGACAGTCTCGATACAACGGTGGGCATATCTGGAACTATATCCGGTACGGCCAGCAAAGGTCTTTCGGGTCGACGATCCATAGCCAATGCCGGGTCGAGCATGGCAGGTTTCGCCGTGGTAACATCGGGTCTCAACCAGACACTCGTCTCGGAGGCGGTAACCAGCCCCGTTGCAGCCGACGGCACCTTTTCATTCAGGATGGATACCGAGAAGGATGCTGTAATCCTCTACCTCA
>CAXZAJ010000115.1:0-11109 GCA_964293355.1 uncultured bacterium | reverse complement strand
CTTGAACCCGGAATTGCCAGTCTTGCCATCGTTTCGGCCTGCTCCCTTGGCGCGCTCGAAAACGCCAGCTACCTCGCCCGGTTTCCCACCTTCGACATATACTGGCGGCTGGGATACTCCCTGCCCATCCATGCTGGCGCCGCGGCCCTGTATGCCATCGCTACAGCCCCGGACAGCAAGAAGAGCCGGCGGATCAAAACCATTGCCGTTTCGTTTGCGGCAGCCTGGAGCTGGCACGCGATTTTCAACCTGGTCGCGGCGCTCGCGCCGTTTCCAGCGCTGTCCATGGTCGGTACGGCGCTCAACCTGATAGCACTCACCGCGCTCGTGGCAGCGCTGGCAATACGGTACGGATACTGGAGCATCTATGCAGCCCGATGAATTCGAACGCGCCTTGCGGTCGGTCAAGGAACTCTATGAAGATTACACCGCCTACGTGGGCACCCGCGTGCTCGGCTGCCCGAGGCTGCTGGAACGGCTCTTCATCGCGTTCCTTGCGGGCGGCAACGTGCTGCTGGAAGGCGCGCCGGGCCTCGGCAAGACCACGCTGGCCAAGACCTGGGCCGCGTTCTTTGACCTTGGCTTCAGCCGCGTGCAGTTCACGCCGGACCTGATGCCCCTGGACATCATAGGCTCCAACCTCCTGGAAGACGGCCCTATGGGGCGTTCGTTCCGCTTCTACAAGGGTCCTATATTCTCCAACGTCGTGCTGGGCGACGAAATAAACCGCGCCACGCCCAAGACACAGTCAGCGTTCCTGGAGGCCATGGAGGAAAAGCGCATAACCTTCCTGGGCGAGGTGCATCCCCTGCCCGACCCATTTTTCGTCATAGCCACGCAGAACCCCATAGAACTTGAAGGCACCTACCCCCTGCCCGAGGCCCAGATAGACCGCTTCTTCATGAAACTGCTCTTTACCATGCCTGATTTTCACGCGCTCATGGGCATCATGGACCTTGATGCGGTGACTAAGGCGGGGCAGCCGGCCGGAGCGGAGCGGTCTACGGCGGCCATAGCCGCGTGGCGCGCGCTGTCGCGGGAGATCACGGCGCCGGACGGCACCCGCTCGTACATAGCGCGCATCGTGCAGCACACCCACCCCGCCCGTTCGCCGGGGGAGCGGGTGAGAAAGTCCGTGCTGTACGGTCCCTCGCCCCGCTCGGCGATAGCGCTGTATTCGGCTGCCAAGACCAAGGCCGCCATGGAAGGCCGTCCCAGCATCTCGTTTGACGACGTGGACGACCTGCTGTTCGACGTGGCCGCACACCGCGTCATCCTCAACTTTGAGGCGGAAGCGGACGGGGTAACCGTGGGTGACGTGCTGGACGCGGTGCGGGCCGAGGCCGCAAAGGAATTCTCACTGGACCGCTCCGTCGGCAGGACACAGGGCAGGGCCAGGCCTTGAACTACATCGACCCGGAATGCGCCGCCATCGCGGCCGCATTCTCACGGCGCAACCTCCGCGCGCGCCTGCCCAGCTCCATAGCCGCGAAGGATCCTATGTACCGGCGCTCGGGCTCCAGCTACGACCTCAAGAGCATCCGCGAGTACCAGCCCTTTGACGACCCTCGCGCCATAGACTGGAAACTGTACGGCCGCTCGGACCGCGCCTTCGTCAAGGAATTCTACGACGAGGCCGACGACGAGATTGCGTTCCTCGTAGACAGCTCCGCGAGCATGGCCTGCGCTCCGGTAGAGAGCTTCCGCAGCTTCATAGGCTCGATGGCGTACCTGCTCCTGGCGCTGGGGATGGGCGTACGGCTGTGGAGCTACTCGGGCGGACTCTCGGAACGCTGCCTGGCAGCCAGGGCCAACAGCGGCGGCGGGCAGGCGGGCATCGCGGCCGTGCTGTCGTCAATGTCGTTCTCAGGCAGTACCGACACGGCCCGGTCATTCGCGCAATGGCGCGCGCGCGGCCGGCAGAAACGGGTTTTCGTGTTCTCCGATTTCCACGAGCACGACCTGAACCTGCGCGCGCCACATTCAGGCGGGCTGTTCCTGCTGCGCTTCCGCACGCCGTTCACCGAGCTCGCAGAAAAAGGCGCGGAGCTGGAGGTGCTCGATCCGGAATCCGGCAGGCTCGCCGTGGTTCCGTGGAGCTTGCCTGACGAAGCCGCCTGGGCCGCGGGGGAACTCGCCCGTGATACCCGGCTGGCGGGCACGCCGCGCTCGTTCTTCAGGCGGCTGGATGCCGGCAGCCCGCGGGCGCCGGTCTACTGGGACATCCTGGAGCGGCTGTATGCCTGACCTCTCCGGACTCGCAGGCGCGGCCGGCCCGGTTGCAGCCCTGCTGGTGCCCGTCATCCTGCTCCTCTTCGTCGCACTGCGCCTGCGCAAGCGCCTGAGATATCCGCATGAACTGCTCCTGCCGCGTGACGACGCCAAACCGCTGGCCGCCCTGCTTCGTTCCCTGCGCCTGTATTACGACACGGCGATCGACGCGGCCTGCGCTGTCATCGTCGGGTTTGCTCTGGCAGGTTATCCGCAACCGTCTCCACGGCGAGGGCCTGCGATCATCCTTGACTGTTCGCTCTCGATGCTTTCGGGCATGCGCGGCGACCGGCCCCTGGACGAAGCGGCCCGCCTCTTGCTATCGAATGATGCTCTGCGTGGTACAACGCTGTTCGCACTCGGCTGGGATCCTGTAAAACGCGAGCACCGGCTGGCTGACCTCAGCGAAACCCTTGAGGGCATCACGAGCCCGCAACAGCTTGCGCTCGCACTCGAGTCCTCGGAGGCATTCCTTTCAACCGATTTCAGCCTTGTGCCGGAACTCACCCGGCGGGGCTATGGCACGTTGACCCTCATCACCGACGACAGCGCCGTGGAGGGAGTCGGGGTCGAGATTCGGTCCCTCGCGGCAAAGTCGCCCGGGTACCTGCTGCCGGCCTCCGCGGCGTGGGACGAGAACCGCCAGCGGAGCATCGTGCGCTTCGTCGCCGCCGGCGGAGCCGCCATCACGGCGCTCTGGCACGTTGCGGATGATGGCAGCCTGTCCAGGGCCAAGCCGGAAGACTACACCATACTGCCAGGCCCCTCGGGTTTCGAGCTGTTGTTCGCGGAGCCTGGACTCTGGGCCGTGCAGTGGAAAGGCCGTATCCTGCCCTTCGAAGCGCCTGGACCTCCGGCGCCGATATCCGCACGAGGCCAATTTGCCGGGGAGCTCGTCGCAGCGCTGGGGCCGATAGGCAAAGGGGCAAGCAAAGGGGCAGGCGCGGGTACTGTCAGCGCATCAGGCCGTGACCTTGGCGTCGTTGTCAGGGATGGAAAAGCTGCCGGCGAGAGAGGCTTCCTGTCGGTCTCAAAGGTAGAAAAAGAACCGGCGGTCTTGCCGCCACGACTGACCCTCGGTGCTGTGGTTGCGGCAGGAGTGGACCGCCGCGCCGACCTGCCGCTGGGCTCGGCAGCCCTCGCATCGCCGGAAACTGCCGTACCGTTCTGGGTAGCCCGCGCCGCCTATGGAGCGGGCCTGGAATTCGGGGAGGCTCCGCGATCCCGGCCAGTACGCGTGGGTGACGGTTTCCTGTACCCGGCGCGTGGAGGCCAGCGCGCCAGCCTCGCCGTACCGCCACCCGGAGAATACGCACCGTCAGGCCGCCGCGTCATCGTGACCGCGGGAAAACCGCTGGATCGCAGGTTCATAGTCGCGCTGCTCCTCGCGGCACTGTTTGGCCTAAAAACCTGGCTGGGTCGAGGCAAAAATAGATTGTAGCTCAGATCCCCCGGTACTTCTCCACGAAATCCAGCTTGAGCGCCCGCAGGTTGTCGCTGATGGCTACCTTGTAGATGTGCGGGTTGAGGAACCGCAGGAACGTGTGGTCAAAGCTGCGCATCGACTCCATGCGCCGCGAGCGCAATTCGGCCATCGTCGGGGCCGCGGCAACGCGCCTGCCGCCCTCCATCACCTTGTCGAGCATCGGCCGTATCGTCCCGCAAGGCGCCCACGAGAAGCGCCTCGTATCCAGCGACGGATGATGGAACGTCGTCAGCTTTCCCTGTTCCAGCGTTTCGCCCGCCAGCATCATCACGTCGGCCACGGCAGATCCCGCCTCGTCGTAGAGCCGGAACAGTTCCTTGATGCCGGGATTCGTGGACTTTTCCGGATTGTCGGAGAATTTCATGGTAGGCTCGAGCACGCCGTTACGCTGCACCGCGGCCAGCTTGTAGACGCCGGTAAACGACGCCTCGTTGCCGCCGGTAACCAGGTGCGTGCCCACCCCCCAGACATCGACCGGAGCGCCTTCGGATACCAGCGTCTCTATGATGTCCTCGTCCAGCTCGTTGGATACCACGATGTACGCATCCTTGAGCCCCGCGGCGTCCAGCCCCTGCCGGACCTTGCGTGACAGATAGTCAATATCACCGGAATCCAGCCGCACGCCAAAACGCTTGCCGGCCGCGGCCAGCTTCTTGCCCACGCTGATTGCGTTGGGCAGACCTGAATCGAGCGTATCAAACGTGTCGATCAGCAGCGTCGTGGAATCCGGATACAGATCAGCATACGCCTCGAACGACTCCAGTTCCGTCTTGAAGGCCATGACCCAACTGTGCGCCATCGTGCCCATGGCCGGAATTCCGAGTTCCTTGGCCGCCAGCGCGTTGGATGTGCTGAACGCCCCTCCTATGTACGCGGCCCGGGATGCGGACATCGCACCGTCATGTCCCTGCGCGCGCCTGAGCCCGAATTCCATGACGTTCTTGCCCTTGGCGGCCATGGCCACCCGTGCGCTCTTCGTCGCTATGAGGCTCTGGAAGTTGATGGTATTGAGCACGAGGCCCTCAATAATCTGCGCCTCGATGAGACCGGCGTGGATACGCAACAGCGGTTCCTGCGGAAAAACGATCTCTCCCTCGGGAACGGCGTACACATCGCCTGAAAACCTGAAATCAGCCAGGTAGCGCAGGAATTCCGGCTTGAAGCCGTTCTGCTTCTCCAGCCAGGTCAGGTCCTCGGTGGAAAACCTGAAGGACTGCAGCGTCTCCAGCAACGGATCAAGCCCCGCGAAGACAGAAAAACCGCCCTTGAACGGCTGACGCCGGAAAAACACGTCGAAGACGGCTTTGGTGTCGAGCCCGTGCATCCAGTAGCCCTGAGCCATCGTCAGTTCGTAGAAATCGGTAAAGAGCGCGCTGGAGTTCAACGGAAGACCTCCCCGGATTCGATGATGGCGACGCCCCGCACCGCGAGGTCGGCAAGCGCCCGTTCCACGGAGCCCGGCGGCGAACCCACGGCCCGCGTCGCGTCGCGAACCACATAGACCCGGTAGCCCAGCTTGGCCGCATCCATGGCGCTGTAATGCACACAGTAATCCAGGGCCAGCCCGGCTATGACGATGGTGGAGGCTCCCAGCCCGCGCAGGTAGCCATCCAGACCGGTGGGCGTCGTGCCGTCGTTCTCGAAAAAAGCCGAATAGCTGTCCAGGTTTTGCCGGAATCCCTTGCGGATGACGAGCCGGTACGGTTCAACCCTGAAATCAGGATGAAAATCGGCACCGGCTGTCCCCTGGACGCAATGGTCCGGCCACAGCGTGGCATCCCTGCCGGCAACTACCGCGGCGTCGTAGGGCTTGGTACCGGGATGCGAGGAGGCAAACGAGAGATGCCCGCGGGGGTGCCAGTCCTGCGTGGCCACGCAGAGCTCAAAGCCCCGCGCGAGCTTGTTTATCAGCGGCACCACGGCGTCGCCCTCGGGCACGGCAAGCGCGCCACCAGGGCAAAAATCGTTCTGGATGTCCACCGCAATGAAAGCAGCCTTGTTCATGTCGATAAGCATGCTCGCCCTCCGCTGAACATAGAGAGTATCCTATTATCAAAACACGGTAAAGCCAGATGCTTTCATTTGAGGGTGGCTGTCATCTTGAGGGAGTACGAGAGCGAACCCAGCCAGTCATCCGCTGGTTCGATCCAGCCGGAAGTCCGCACCGAACCCCCTACCCATAACGCCCCAAAACTCCTGGCGATGGAGCATGGGCCTTTGACCAAAAGCCCTTCGGGAACAAAGCGCAGCCCCGATTCTGCCTGCACCCGGAGAGTTTTTCCAAAAGCAGCCTGGGTGGACAGATCGATACGCTCCGCCTCTCCGCCCATGGCCCTCCAGGAACTCGCCAGAGCCAGCCACGGCGCGAACCCAGGCTTCCACCGCGCATCCACCTCCACCGCAGCAGCCGCTTCGGTTTCCGGCGCGCCCGTCCTGGTCTGCAGGCTTGCCGACACCCGCGCCTGTCCGAACCAGCTCCGCGCCTCAAGGGCACCACTCCAGGCAGCATCAGCGCAATCCGACCCAGCTTCGCTACCAGGCACATCTGGCTTCGCATACCGAAAACCCAGAACCGCAGCATATCCGAGCCTGCCAAACCTGGCATCCGCAGCCAGCCTTAAAAACGGCGCCGACCTGCCATCCGGCCCGACCCAGGCCACGCTCGCGGCTGAGCCTTCAGCGTCCAGGCGGAAGCCTCCCGCCGAAATACGCGCCTCGGCCCGTAACGCCGCTGCGTCCGTGCCGGGAAAACCGGCGCTGCCCGCCGCCGCCGCCGCAACGGCCCAGGTGGTCCCGGCAGTGGCACCGGCGGGGGCCCCAGCGGTGCTACCAACCGCGGGACCCCACACCGCCCCGGAGGCCCGCTGGGATCCAGGCACCGGAACATCGTACCAGCCTGGCCCGCCCGCTTCCGCCGGCGAGCCGGAAACGAGAGCCAGTGCCGACAGAAAGCCGGTGCGTGGAGAAAACCAGCCGCCCCAGGCAACCCTGCCCAGGTCGAGCAATCCTGCGGACGCCGCGGGAGCTTCAAGAAACACACCGTAATCCTCGCCGAGTGCGATACCCAGGCAGGCTGGATCGGCTGGATCGTCGAGCACCAGCGGCGTGCCGGAATGTGCCAGCAGCAACGTTTCCGAGGAAGCTGGCGCATGGACAAACGCCGCGAGCCCAGCCGGCTTCATGGTGCCGAAACGCAGGTATGGCAATGAAACGCCAAGCCCCGCCGCAGGTGAACCCAGCGGACATTCCGGAAACTCGGCCTCAAATGCCTGCAAAACCCACAACCGGATATCCGCGCCACCAGCCTCGATACGCGTGTCACATTCCAGGCCGCCGGCCTGCTCTTGTGTCCCGAGGCCCTCGGCACTGGCGGCAACGGAGAGATGCAACGATGGAGGTTCTGAAGCAGCCGGTAGCATACCCTGAACAATCGGGTCGGCCGTAGCACGGGGGCACAACCAGAACGTGAGCATGAAGGCCGGCACAACGTAGACCAGCGCGCGGTTTACGGAACTCCGGTACCTGTATGACACCATGAAGCATAGGACGCAGTGCCGAGCACGGGCGCTTGACTCCAGCCAGCAAATTCGCTAAGTTATATATGATATTCCATATATAGGAGAGTGTTATGGCTGTAACCGTGTATTCAACCCCGAGCTGTTCATACTGCAGGATGGTCAAAGACTGGCTCAAGGCCAAAAATGTGCGCTTTGACGATTACAACATCGCGTCGGATCAGCGGAGGGCAGAAGAAATGGTGCGAAAATCCGGACAGATGGGCGTGCCGGTAACTGACGTCAACGGCCGCATCATCGTCGGATTCAACACCTCGGAGCTGGAGCGGGCACTCAAGTAAGCACCGTCCTCAAAGACAGGAGCGGGCCTATTCGGTCGTATCGGCAGATTCTGTCGAAGCTTCGGTATCGTCGTCGTCATCGTCAGCGCCGTCTTCGTCGCCTTCAACCTGATCGTCACCAGAGGTGTCGCCGGCGGCCTTGCGCTCCTGCTTCTTCTTGAGCTTGTCTTCCTTCTTCTTCTTCTTGGCCAGATCTTTCTGGCGTTTTTCAAACGAATAATTGGGCTTCTTTGCCACGGTACGTCCTTTCGATTCATAACGGTAAAATGAGGCTCGCATCCACCCGAAGGACGCAGGGAGATCAACCATAGTAAACCTTTTTGAGCCGCTGGTCTATGCCGATCAGGAATCGAAACGGTTTTTCGTCTTGCCCGCCCGGATGGGCCTGTAGTAGATTGTCGCGGCGGAGGCCGCCATGAACCAGGACCAGACCAAAGAGCTCTTGCTCGGCATCGAGCCATGCAAGACCGATTTCAGCGTTGTATTCACCGGCAAGAAGAGCGGCATGGTCAACGGCCTCTACAAACCCATGACGCGCGAGATACTCATCCACAACAAGAATTTCGAGAATGACGGACAGCTCGTCTACACGGCCATACATGAATACGCCCACCATCTGCACTGCGAGAAAGGTGCCTTCGTGCCCGGCGCGCGCGCCCACACCAACGAGTTCTGGTCGATATTCCATGAATTGCTGGAGAAGGCCGAAGATCAGGGCTCCTACACCAACAACTTTGCCACCGACCCGGATTTCGTAGCGATGACCAAAAAAATCCGCGCCTTGCTGCCAGAAAACGGCCGCCTGATGCTCGACTTCGGCAAGCTGGTCGTGGAGGCTGAAGCCCTCTGCCGCAAGCACTTCGTACGCTTCGAGGACTACCTGGACCGCGCCATCGGCGTGCCCCGGACCAGCGCCGGCGCCGCCATGAAGGCGTTTACCCTGCAGGTACCCGCCGACCTCGGCTGGGACGCCATGAAACTCGTTTCCGGCATCAAGAAGCCCGAGACCCGCGCCGCCGCCATAGACGCGTTCATGGCCGGCAAGAGCCCAGAATCAGTCAAAGCCATGGTCAAGGCAGAAAAACCCTCGGACGACCCCAAGTTCCGCCTGGACAAGGAACGCGAGCGCCTCGAAAAGACGATCCATACGCTCCAGGAACGGCTGGCGATAATCGAGAGCGAGATATCAAAACTGGATGACTGAAATTTCATTCTGTACTTGAAATTTACATGTTAAATTGAGTCCATGCTTTAAAATTACACACGTATCCTCAAGTTTACCAAGGCTGGTTCGGAAACATTTTATAGGACTGCGCCTATTACGCATCGAGCATCCAGAGGTTAAAAAACTCCTCATCGTGTCTCTGGACCAGAAAAACCGGCGGACTGAGGATGGAATCGATATTGTCTGCTACCACGAATTCCTTCGGCTCTTATGGGATGGCGAGCTGTTTTAGGCAGGCAGACTACCCCAACCCATAAAACAGCGGCACCAGCACGGAAACGAGCAATGACAAAATAGCCCCGCTCGTGAAGCTGACAGGTACCCAATCGACTTCCCAAAGCTTGCCCGTCCGTCATTGACAATACAACATATGAGTAGTATCTTTAATCATGCCAATATCTGGGAAAAGGTCTGGAAAGCAAGCTGCTAAAGGAGGCAGGGCTCGCATGAAAACGTATCCTGCTCATATCTGGGAAGAAGTAAACCATACCTGGAGCGTGGAATTCCCTGATCTACCCGGTTGTTTTACCAGCGCGGAATCGCTTGAAGCCGCACAAGAATATGCAAAGGAAGCTCTAACGGCTTATCTTGAGAGCCTGGATTCACGCAGCCTCTCCATTCCAGAACCGACGAAAATCGAGGAGCATGGCGTATATCCCATAGCCCCGAGCCTCAATGTGTCATTCGCGATTACCCTCAAACTGGAACGAAAAAAACTGGGTTTGACGCAAAAAGAGGTAGCGGAACGAATGGGTGTCAAATGGTCCGCCTATCAGCGTATCGAGAACCCCAGAAAAACGAACCCTACCCTGGCAACCATCGACAAGCTTCAAACGGTATTCGGCAGAGCGTTTTTTGCGCTGTAAAAGGTTTTGCATTGCCACCTGATGACTATGCCAACCCGTAACGCTATCGGCTCAGTACTCTGATTTCACCCCAACCCATAGAACAGCGGCACCAGCACCGGCACCAGCAGCGACAATATGGCTCCGCTGGTAAAGCTGACGGGCACCGAGTCCGGACCCAGGCACTGCTCGATCAATGGTAACGTTACACCCATGGCGGTCGCGCCGCCGACACCGATGGCCGCATAGGGACGCCTGGTCATCGCGAGTACCGGTATCAGGATGAAGGCTATGGATTCACGCGCCATGTTGGCCAGAAAGGCTGCGGAACCGAGCACCGGGTCGCCCAAATCTGATATAAGGACGCCTGACAGCGTGTACCAGCCAAAACCGGCCGAGAGCGCCAGGCCCTTGCCCGCGGTCAAGTCGAATACAGCAGCCACGACGAGCCCGCCTGCGAGCGTACCGACCAAGGTAGCAACCGGCACCAGTATGGTGTCGATCCGTACGAATGCGGCCTTCAGTGACAGTCCCGATTGGGCGAACTGCAGGCCTATCATGAACAAGAGCGCGTTGAGTACCCAGCCGGTGACCAGGCTATAATCAAAGGCCGCACCAGGCGCGATCATGCCTGCCAGAAAACCGACCAGCACAACGCCGAGCAGTATTCCCGGACCCCTGAAATGCGCCAGCGAAAATCCTTGACCGGCTACGCCGTGGACCGCCTTTGTCTCCGGACGCCCCGACCGCCTGAATCGAAAGGCATCGTATAACGCGTAGGCGGCCCAAATGGCCAGCATGGTGCCGGCCAATGAAGCCACCGCCGTACCCAGCCCCAAAAGCCCGATTTCGCCCAGTCGGTTGCGCAGCGCCCGTTCGTTGCCCAGCCTGATGCCCATCACGAACAGGAGCGACCATAACACAACCTTTATGAGCAGATCGGTAATCTTGGGTGGAGGCGCCAGCTTGAGCATGAACACCACGGCACCGGCAACCATGAACCCCAGCAGAACCGCTATCTGGATGAATGATTCCATCTCAGACTACCGTTACCGCGTCAGCCGTCCGGGCGCCGCAATAGTCGCGCAGCAGCTCTGAAAACCGCAGCCCGACCACCCTGAGCGTTGCCGGCGAATACAGCCCCAGCGGCGCATAGATGAAACCGGCCAGCCGCCTCGTGCCGTCCTTGAGCTTGCCCCGCATGGAATCCTTGACCGGATTGCCCAACGGCGATCCGTCGGCCGCGCAGACGCAGAGTAACCCTGAAATATCCATAACCTGGGCGGAGGCATTGAACACGTAGTTTTCACCCGCCCCGCAGATGCGCACCAGAGCGCCGCTGCCCAGTTCGTCGGCATCCAGCAGGCTTATTGGCAGCCCCGTCTCCAGTGACAACAGGTTATTGCAGACCACCGGACCGTTGATC
>CAXZAJ010000114.1:0-11335 GCA_964293355.1 uncultured bacterium | reverse complement strand
GAAGCATGCTGGAAAATCGGCGAGCTGGCAGCGTTCAGCCAAAGCAATAAATCGGGCGGCGTTGCTGAACCGGCACCGGCGCGCACGAGGCTCGCGTGAGTCTGGAAACTGAACGGCTGCTCAGGCTCGTCGTGCTGGCATCGGGCAACGGCTCCAATCTGCAGGCCGTGCTCGACGCCTGCGCAGAGTCCAGTTTGGGGGCGGCTGTCGTCACCGTCATTTCTGCCAAGCCCGACGCATATGCGCTTGAACGCGCGACACTGGCCGACACTCCGGCTATCGCCCGCCCGCTCATCAAGGGCAATTCCAGAATCGACTACGACACCAGGCTTGCCGACACCGTGACCGCCTTCCAGCCCGACTTCATCCTGCTCCTCGGCTGGATGCGCATCCTCTCCACCGCGTTCCTGTCGCACTTCCCCGGTCGGGTCGTCAACCTGCACCCTGCCCTGCCGGGAACCTTCCCCGGCACCCACGCCATCGAGCGCGCACTCGCAGCGTACCGCGCTGGCACCATACAGCATACCGGCGTCATGACCCACTTCGTCCCCGACGAAGGCGTCGACTCCGGCCCCGCCATCCTGACCGCTTTAGTACCCATCCTCCCGGACGATACCCTGGCCGCCCTGGAGGCCCGCGTCCACTCCACCGAGCACCGCCTCATCGTAGAAACTGTAAATATACTTACTAAGAATTTTTTGCACAGAGCCACAGAGAAGATGAGAATAGAAAAAACTAGAAAAGGACAAAGATAAAGAATATGGCACAGAGACACAGAGAAGATGAGGAAGCAAGAAAAGAGCAAGAAAATAAGGGAGTTTTAAATTCCTTTCATTTCCAAATCCCTCTTCCCCCTCGTCATCTCTGTGGCTCAGTGCCCAAAAATCCGTATCTTTATTTCTTTGGCCTAATTCTTGTATTCTCATCTTCTCTGTGTCTCTGTGCCAATTTTTCCTTTCTTCTCCTGGCCCAAAGCTTTTCTACCTCGTCTTCTCTGTGTCTCTTTGCCCAAATTCCCAGTCTTATCCCAGGAGCAATACATGCCCGTAGCGTTGATTTCGGTTTCTGACAAATCAGGTTTGGTTGATTTCGCCCAGCAACTCGCCAAGGCCGGCTGGAGCTTCCTTGCGTCTGGTGGTACAGCAAAAGCCTTGTCATCGGCCGGCATTGCGGTCACCGAGGTGGCATCATATACCGGTTCGCCCGAGATACTGGGCGGGCGCGTCAAGACGCTGCATCCGGCGGTGCACGGCGGCATCCTGTCGCGCGGCACCGAGGCGGACCGCTCGGAACTGGCTTCGCACGGGTGGGCGGAGATAGACCTGGTCGTCGCCAACCTCTACCCCTTCGAGTCGACGGTCGCGAAACCCGGCGTTTCTGAAATTGATTGCGTCGAAGAAATAGATATCGGCGGCGTGACCCTGCTCCGTGCCGCGGCCAAGAACTGGGCACGCGTCGCGATAGTCTGCGATCCCGCCGACTATGAAAGGGTCATCGCTTCCATTGCGGATTCAGGGTCCATACTGCCAGAATTGAGGCGGAACCTTGCGGTCAAGGCGTTCACGGTCTGCGCGCGCTATGACGTGGCCATTGCCACCTGGCTCGATCCCGAAGCAGGCGCGGGCCTGTTTGGTTACGCCGGCCAGAAACTGCGCTATGGCGAAAACCCCCACCAGGCTGCCAGGCTCTACACCGACTCACCCGGCGACGGCCCCCTCGGCGGCCTCGTGCTGCAGGGCAAGGAGTTATCGTACAATAACATCCTCGACCTCGACGCCGCCTGGCGCCCGCCCTGCGGATCCACCGCGCCGGCAGCCGTCGTCGCCAAGCCCCTGTCCCCCTGCGGAATCGCCACAGTCGGCGACGCCACGGTCGGCGACGCCACGGTCGGCAACGCCGATTCCGCCGCGCCTGCCCAAGCCCTCGCCGCGGCCATCACCTGCGACCCGTTGTCTGCCTTCGGCGGGGTCATAGCGGTAAACAGGATCTTCAATGCAGGAAGCGCGCTCGCCCTCGGCGAAACCTTCGTGGAATGTATCGCGGCACCGGCCTTTACCCCTGAAGCCCGCGAACTGCTCGCAAAACGCAAGAACGCGCGTCTTCTCGAAATGGGCCAGGATTCGATGGCAAAAGCCTGCGCACCGGCTTTCGAGACGCGTTCTGTGCTCGGTGGTTTTCTTCGTCAGGAGATCGACCAGGGCGATCCCGAGGGTACCGAGTGGAAGGTCGTTTCACAACGCAGTCCGACAGCGGCCGAACTGGCGGCCCTGCGCTTTGCCTGGAGGGCCTGTGTTTCGGCCAAGTCAAACGCCATTCTGCTTGCCGCGCCGCTACCCATAGAGGCTGGGGCGGGCGATTCACACAGAATGGCCGGATTCACGACGGTCGGTATAGGCTCGGGCCAGCCCAACCGGGTCGACTCCACGCGCATCGCCGTGCAGCGTGCCGGGGACAGGGCCCGCGGCTCCGTGCTGGCCTCCGACGCCTTCTTCCCGTTCCCTGATTCAATAGAGGTCGCGGCCGCAGCCGGCATCACAGCGATAGTCCAGCCCGGTGGCTCGATGCGCGACAAGGAAAGCATCGCAGCCGCCGATGCAGCCGGTATCGCCATGGTCGTCACCGGGGTCAGGCACTACAGGCACTGATCGCCAGACGGCCACTACCTCAGCACCTGCGTCCTGCCCGCCATGTCAAAGGGCAGGACGAACTGCGGAAAGAATTCCAGGCCGGTATCGATGCGGCCGGCGCCAACGAGCCTGTAATTGACCGCGGCCAGTTTTATCACCTGATCCAGCAGCGAGCGGCTCATGTCGGTAAAATTCATCGTCAGGTAGAGGCTCGCGGTGGCGGTCTGCAGTGCCGGCACGGCAAAGGCTTTGGCGAGGCTGTCACTGGCCCAGTATCGCCCCTCGCCGAACAGCTTGTAGTCCAGCGCCGCAAACGACAGCGGAAACATGTTGGGGTTCAGTATTTCCAGATCCACCCGGAGCCGGGTATTGATCAGCTCGTCCTTGAGTATGCGTATCGAAGCGATGCGGAGCTCGGGAGGCATGATGCGCGGGAATTCGTCCGCACAGGCAATTTCTGCGGTGCCGCTTCCTCCACCGGCAGACGTGAACGAAACGGAGGCCGCGATGTTCAAAGGTATCAGCGGAGCATCACCCTCAGGCGCATCGAAATCAAATTCAACGAGGCTGGTCGCGGAAGCACTGGGCTCAAGGCTAGCGGAAGCAAGATCGCGCTCCATATGCACAGACGGCGCTCCGGATCCAGCCTTGAAATCAAGCGACTTCAGCGAGACGACGGCTTCGCCTTCATTAGCTATCCGCAGTTCCACCGCAACCCTGACGGAGTCAATGTCAATGGCAGTAATTATAACTTTACCTGCAGATAGTAGAATGGCAACTTTTGGCTCCGGGATTGTGGCAGGCTCGGATACTGGTGCTTGCGTAGCGCAGGACACTATGAACAATGCCAGAAATAATCCGCCGATACACGATGCACATTTCAATCGAAGCCCCCCTTGCCGGCCGCTACCTCGAGGCGCCGATTGCGTATCCAGAGACCGGCGTCGATTGAAACCATAGTCACATTGAGCGCATAAAGCCAGACAACGATATCGGGGCTGTAGAGAAGTTTATGGGTAATCCCGGCAGCGTAGCCAACAACGATAACAAAAAGGAAGATGAGGCTTTTACCGCCGGTGCTTCTAGTTTTGATCGATTTGGCTATTGAAACAGGCCACGCGGCTCCAAAGCACAGCAGCATGATGATCTCGTAAATGCTCATTCGGCCCCCTATGCCAGCCGCTCCTAAAGCGCCGTCCTGAAATACGCCGCCGCGCCGCTCATGATCATCTCGATCGAGATGGCGGTCAGCACGAGGCCCATAAGCCGCTCGATGGCTGACAGCAGCTGTACACCGAGCAGCCGCTTGAAGGTGGACGACAGGAACAGGCTGAGCATGGTCAGCGCCATCGAAATCGCCAGCGCTCCTATCCAGATCGGCATTTTTCCGGGATCGTCCGCCGCCACGAGCATCGCCGTAGCTATCGCGGATGGTCCCGCCACCATGGGCACTGCTATCGGCACGATCAGGGGCTCGCCCTCGGTTGGACCTTCCCCCATCTTTGCTCCGGCTGACGGAAAAATCATGTTTATGGCTATGAGCAGGAGTATCACGCCGCCGGCTGCCTTGAGGCTCGCGTCGCCTATGCCCAGCACGCCAAGCGCCCCGCGCCCGCCCACCATCGCAAGGAGCAGTATGCCAAATGCTACGGCCACCTCGCGCAGTATCACGCGGGCCTTACGGGCCGGTGCCACACGCTCCAGAGCCGTTATGAACAGCGGAATGTTACCCAGCGGGTCGGTTACGAGCACGAGCAACAATACCGCGTGCAGAAAAGAGCTCTCCATAAAAGCCTCCGGAATATGCGCTGGCTAGAACCCCTTGATCCGCTTTCCGCAGAGCATGTTCTGATAACAGCGGATACATCCAGGGAACAGCCCGTTCTTCGAATTCTTCAGGGCCAGGCGGAATTTCTGCGCCCGTTCGCCATTGAATATCTCGAAGAACGGCGTCTCGCGGATGTTGCCCAGCGGGTAGTCGTTGTAGTCGGCGCAGAAGTGCACGTCGCCGTTGTAGTCGACATTGGCCTGGCTCCACGGCACCGCGCAATCGGTGCGGACCGGTACATCGAGCTGGCCGTAGTAGATGTCTATCTTGTCCGGCTCGAGCGCGGGTACGGTGATGATGGGATGGTCTATGTCCATGGCATGGATGCGGGAGAGGATGTCGTACAACTCCTGCCCGTCAATGCCTTCATTGTAGCCGGTGGCATACCCCGGCAGGCAGGTTATGTCAGTGTCCAGCTCGCGTTTCATGAACTCGCGCTGTTCGGCGACGATATTGTCGTTGGTATAGGTGCCCAGATTATAGATGTGCCAGGCCAGCTTGAAGTCCCTCGTTGCCTCGGCCAGCGAGTACAGGTCCTTGTAGTTGAGGTTGTTGACCGTGGTGACGACGCCCATGTACGGGTAATGGGTGCCCTGCGCCGCCTTCTCGCGGTTGATGGCCTCAAACCCGGCGATCACGCGCTTATAGGAACCGTCGCCCCGGATGCGGTCGTTCGACTCCTCGAAGCCGTCAAGCGACACGAACAGCGCGTGCCATTTGCGTTCCACGATTTCCTTGGCGTATTTTTCAAGGAAGGTACCGTTGGTGTTGACGCTGACGGTAAGACCCGCTTCCATCATGTATTCCACGAGCGCGAAAAGGTCCGGATACAGGAAGGGCTCACCGCCCCACAGGTAGACGACAGGCTTCTTGTGCTTGATCTGGTCAACGAGCTTCTTGTAGTCCTCGAGAGGAACTATCTTCTTTGCCTCGTTGGCCGCGAAGGTGCCCTTGAGCACGCCCTTGTCGCCCCGCTGACCGCACATCACGCAACGGAGGTTGCAGAGCGGCGTCAGGCGAAAGTATATCAGCCCAAGCTCGTTCGTCGTGGCCGGATGGAAGACGCGGTCTATGAACATGGATTGCTGCTGCGCGATGAAGGTTCCAGCAAGGCTTTTTGCGAGTTTAGGGTCCTTCTTGAAGAGCTTCGGAATCACGGAAAGGTTCGTTTTCATCAAGCAGTCCTGAGTACCGGTGTAAACTGGCTCTATATGAGCGAGTCGAGGAATTTTTTCATTATCGCGGGAGCGGCTGTCTTGGGAAGCAGCCCGAAGAAGAAAGCCGCCAGGCGGTTCCTTGCGCCGGCGATGACAAAGGGCTTGCACTGGCCGAGAGCCTGGAGTCCTGCAGCGGCGACAGCGTCGGCGTCCATGCTGTTGGCGTTGGAGAACGCCTTGTACTTTGGATTCTCTATGCCGGCGTTGTCGTCAAAGTCGGTCCTCACGTAGCCGGGGAGCAGGCAGGTTACAGTAATGCCCGCGGGTTTCAGCTCGGCGCGCAGGGCCAGGCTGTAGTTGAGCACATAGCTCTTTGTAGCGGCATACGCCGCGAAGTACGGAGTAGCGTTGAGCCCGGCGAACGAGCCGACATTGAGTATGCGGCCAGAGCCACGGGCCTTCATGTCCTTGCCGAACAGCGCGCACAGATTCGTAAGAGAGCTGATGTTCAGGTTGACCATGGCCTCTATGTCAGTCGGAGCCAGGTCCAGGCTGGCTCCGAAGACACCGGATCCGGCGTTGTTGACAAGCAGGTCAACAGCCAGGCCTTTTTCAGCGCACGCGGCGTGGAGGCGTTCAGCCGCACCAGTTGCCGACAAGTCGCAGGTAACGATGACCGATGCGGAGGCGTTGGCGCCCTTCAGGGCCGCTTTTACGGTTTCCAGTTTTGCCGTATTCCGGCCTGTGAGGACGATGGCCCAGCCTTCATCCGCAAGCCTCTGTGCGAATTCCTTGCCTATGCCGCCTGAAGCGCCCGTAACGAGCGCGTATTTGATAACCGATTGCATTGCTCATTTATAGACTATATGGACATAAAGTAGAAGCGCCTGAAGTGGTACCACCATCAATCCCCAATAAAGACACAGAACCTACTTGACAAGTCTCTCTATTCAATGATAATGATAATCATTATCATTTTAAGTGGAGATACAGGCAACAAACAAGGAGCAATCCATGACGATAGCCACGATGGACGAAGGCGGAGAATTCATAGTCGAGCATGTATGCCTGTGCAGGGAAACAGGCAAGCGACTGGCCGACATGGGCTTTACCCAGGGTGCGCACGGATGGATCGTGCGCAAAGGCCTTCTGGGCGGCCCGCTGCAGGTCCGGCTCGGAGACTGCAACCTGATGATCAGGGCGACAGAGGCCGAAGGCGTCGATGTGGAGCCGGTTGCCGGCATGCATCACGGACGAGGCCGTCGCGGAGGACGCTGGGGACGTGGCGGACACGGCTTGGGACACGGCTTTGCTTATGGTCCGGGCACCGGTCCCGGAAGGCGAGGAGCATAAACAATGAGAAACGACGATATGGGAGCATCAGCCACGCGCCCTCTCAGGATTGCACTCGCGGGTAATCCCAATGCGGGTAAAACGACGATATTCAACGCACTGACCGGCGCTCACCACAAGGTGGGCAACTATCCTGGCGTCACGGTGGAGAAGCGCGAAGGCTCGCGGACACGCAATGGCCGCCGCTACGACTTCATCGACCTGCCGGGCATCTACAGCCTCACCGCCTACTCCATAGACGAGGTTGTGGCTCGCGATTTCCTCCTTGACCACAAGCCCGACGTCATCATCAACGTCATGGACTCCACCAACCTGTCCCGCCACCTCTACCTGTGCCTGCAGTTCCAGGAACTGGGCATACCGGTCGTAGGCGCACTCAACATGAGCGATGAGGCTGAAGCCAAGGGCATCAAGATAAACACCGACACGCTGTCAGCCGTGCTCGGCATCCGCATGATAAAGACTGTCGGCCCCAGAGGTGACGGTATGGATCGCCTCCTCGACGCGGTGGATGCTACAATCGCGGATTCGGATGCCGCAGCCGGAACCGGTCCCGCCAAATATATCCAGTACGGAATGGAAATCGAAGACAAGCTGTGCAAGCTCGAACCCCTGATCCTGGCCGATCCCGCCTTTGCGGCCCGGTTCCCTGCCCGCTGGCTCGCGATCAAACTGATAGAGAAAGACGAACACGCCTTCGAGAAGCTGGAAAGCCATTCCGACGGAGCCCGCATCGCGGCTGAAGCCAAAGACGCCAGCGCCTGGATAGACAATCATTTCCGCAAGGATGCCGAGATTGTCGTGTCGGAACAGCGCTACGGATACATACGGGGCGCCGTCAAGGAAGCCATCACCATAGAGAAGAAAACAGACTTCTCGCTGACCGAGACCATAGACAAGGTCGTAATGAACCGCTTCCTGGCCCTGCCGATATTCGTTGGCGTACTGTGGTCAGTGTTCCAGGTCACGTTCGCACTTGGCGAATACCCCATGGCCTGGTTTGAAACCTTCTTTGGCTGGCTTGGAGGCGTCGTGTCCTCGGCGTTGCCCGAGGGTCTCCTGCGCTCCCTCCTGGTGGATGGCATCATAGGCGGCGTCGGAGGCGTCTTCTCCTTCGTGCCGCTCATCGTCATCCTGTTCTTCCTCCTGTCGCTGCTGGAGGACGTGGGCTACATGTCGCGCGCCGCGTTCGCAACCGACAAGGTCCTGCATACCTTCGGCCTCCACGGCCAGTCGGTATTCCCGATGATGCTCGGATTCGGCTGCTCGGTACCTGCCATCATGGCCGCCCGGACGCTCAAGAGCCCGCGCGACCGCATCGTCACCATACTCGTAATTCCGTTCATGAGCTGCGGCGCAAAGTTGCCTGTGTACGTGTTGCTTGCGGCGGCATTCTTTCCGAAGCACGCTGGCAACATGGTCATGCTGATGTACGCCATCGGCGTCGTGCTGGCGCTGCTTTCGGCCTGGACCCTCAAAAAGACGGTACTCCGCGGCGAAGCCACCCCGTTCGTCATGGAGCTGCCCCCCTACCGCGCCCCGACGCTCTCAGGCGTGGTCTGGCACGTGTGGGAAAAAACCTGGCACTATATCCAGAAGGCTGGAACCATCATCCTGGCCTCGTCAGTGCTCATATGGGCCATCACGAGCTTTCCCGCGTACGAACCGGACCAGGCCCAGCTGGATTCATTTGAAGCCAGTTACCTTGCCAGCCATCCGGGGGCTGACAGAGACGCGGTCGCTTCTGGCATCGAGACGGCCGTCGCCGTGCACGCCCTGGAGAACAGCATTGCCGGCAGCATAGGCAAGTTCATCGAACCCGTGTTCCGACCGCTGGGCTTCGACTGGAAGGTAGGCGTGGCCACGGTTACCGGATTCGCCGCCAAGGAAGTTGTCGTCTCCACGCTAGGCGTGCTCTATGCGGTTGGCGTGGAGGAAACCGAGGAGAGCGAAGGCCTGCGCGAAGCGCTGCGGAATGATCCGCGCTTCAACCCGCTCGTGGCATTCACCCTCATGATGTTCATTCTGGTCATACCGCCGTGCTTCGCGACCCTGGCGACCATAAAGTCCGAACTGGGCTGGAAATGGCTGGGCTTCTCCATAGGCTTCATGCTGGTTCTTGGTTGGGTGCTCGGCGTTGCCGTGTTCCAGCTCGGCACGATTGCGGGGCTCGCATGAGCCCCGTGGTCCAGGCCATTGCGGCCGGCTCCATCGTCGCGGCCGCGGCCGCCTTCGTCATCGTACGGGCAGTGCAGTCGGTACGGGGCAGAAAACCTGGCTGCTGCACCGACACGAGAACAAGCAGTTGCGGTTCGTGTTCCGGCTGCCCCGGCCCTAAACCCTGAAGCGGTCGGTACCCGATTCCACCTTGGCCAGCAATTCGGCGTTGCGCGCGCTGAGCTCGGTAACCCTGCCGGTAATGGCCTTGATTCCCTCCGATTCCCGGCCTATCGACTCGATGCTGGCGCGAAGTTCCTCGGTCAGCTGGAGTAGCCGCCGCATCTCGCCGCCCGCGGCGATGGCACCCTTGGTCATCTCCGAAGAGGCACCTCGCACCTCGTCCGTGATGTCGCGTATCGACGACAGCGATTCCAGCACGAGCCTGGAGCCCACGCCCTGTTCCGCGACAGCGGCCTTGATCTCGGTTTCAAGCTCCCCGACCTTGCGCACGTGGCCCACGATGTTTTCAAAGGCGCTTTCCGCCTCCGCGGTGGAACCCACCACCTTGTCGATGCCGCCGCGGATGCCCGCTATGCTTCCGGCTATCTCCTTGGACCGAGCTCGGGAAAGCTCCGCCAGATTGCGTATCTCGTCGGCAACGACAGCAAAACCCGCGCCGGCGTCACCCGCGTGGGCAGCCTCGATGGCGGCATTCATGGCCAGCAGATTGGTCTGGGCCGCGATTGACTGAATGACCTTGTTGGCGTCTATGAGCCCCTGTGAACGAACGGATATGTCCTTGACCAACTCGGAGACACCACCGAGCTTGCCTTTGCCGGCATCAGATGCCGAAACCAGCCGCTGCATGTAGTCACCGAACGACTCCACGTTCCTGGCTATCGACCCAATCGCACCGACCATCTCTTCTATTGAAGCCGACGATTCCGACACGGCGTTCTTTTGCCGCTCTATCATGGTATCGAGCGACTCGATGTTGCGCGTAATCTGCTCCACCGATGACGACACCTCATCAACGCTGGCAGCCTGGTTGCCGGTGCGCTCGATGACCCCGTCGATGGCCTCATCGATGCGGCGCACGGCGTTGTCGGCTGCGGCCATGCCTGAATCAAGCTCGACAGATCCTGCGGTGAGCTCGGAGACCGCGTCCTTGGTGCCACGTATGATGCCTGCAAGTTTCTCCGCAAACGTGTCAAAGGCACCGGCCAGCGCCCCGATCTCGTCTTTTGACCGTATACCAAGGCGCTTCGTCAGGTCGCCCTCGCCCTCCGCAATGTCCTGGAGCAGCGAGCCGGCCTTGAGCGCTGGCCGCGAGACGGCCCTGGCTACCAGCAGCGTAACGATGAACTGCGCCAGCAGCACCGTGCCGAAGGTGGCAAACAGCATGAACATGAGCGCCGTGGAACCTGAATCGGCCCGAACCGCGGACATGGTCGTCTCAACCATCAACGCCCACGGTTTCCCCGTATCGGAAACCTGGATTGGCGTATACACACGCAACAATTCCTTGCCTGAGTCAGGAGAGACAACCCGCTGGATCCATTGTTGCCCGGCACGTACGGACTGGGCCTCGTCAGTGCGAGTGGAATCAAGACTGATCAGTGAACGTCCTACCAGTGAGGGATCGGGAGCCTCGAGGTACACGTAGTCGTTGTCCAGCAACGAGTAGTCAGCACCTGTCTGAAAACTCAGGTTGCTGACGATAGTCATGATGAGCGAAGCCTCAATCTCGACACCCACGACACCCAGTGACTTGCCATCAAAGACTATGGGAGCCACGACGCTGAATACGGCCCCTCTGGCCGTCCCTGAACTCGGCTGGTACGGTCCCACGATCGATGTCGACAGGGTGGTATAGGCGGCTATGTAGCGCTTGTCCGACCGGATGGTATCCGGCAAAGATACGAGGTCAAGACCGCTGGCAGACTTGTTGAATGCGACGCAGAATGCCCCGCTCTCGTTGCCAAGTCGGGTTCCCGCAAACCTGGCGTCGGAGCCGTCAAGAGCATTGGGCCCCCACGCGGTCCAGATTGACACAAAGTCAGAATTGCTGCCCGCAATGGACTCGAGCATGGACAGATAATAGGATCGGCGGTCCAGCAACGGAATCGCGTCCCCGTCCTCAAACAGGGTAGCCAGCGTGCCAACGGTGGCAAACGGTCCCTCCAGGATGGCCTCTATGCTGTACGCAT
>CAXZAJ010000113.1:0-11373 GCA_964293355.1 uncultured bacterium | reverse complement strand
CCCATCATTCTGGCGCGTATCTTCTCCACCAGCCCGTCCACCGCGGGAATGATGGAAGAATAGGCCAGTTCGCCGTTGATGTAGAGGCTGGGCAACTGCTTTACGCCCATCGCGCCGCAACGGGCAATGTTCTGCTTTACCGTGTACTTGTACTCCACCAGGTCGGCCGCCCCGTTCAGGCGCTTCACCGCGTCGCTGGCGGCGGCGTACATGTAGGTGCAGGCCGCGCAGGTGGCGGAATCCAGGGTAAACGCCTCGATCAGGGGGCGCTTGAGGTTCTTGTAGTCCGGCAGTTCACCCTCGAACTTCAGGTCCGCGGCCTCGTAGCCGGCAACCATAGTGCGCGCCTGCGCCGGTTCGCGCACGGCTTGGCCCGCGGCAACGCAATTCTCTATGGGCGTATCATAGGGCATGTCGCAGCCCGGAGCCGCGATCCAGTTGCCCGGGGTCAGCGAGTCCATCAGGTCGAGCACTGACTTCATGTTGTCCTGCTGGTTACCCAGGAGCATCACCGTGGTAAGAGGCAGGTTACCGCCGATGACGATATCGTAGCGGTCGGTTATGGCCTTGGCCTTGGCCAGGCCGACGTTTTCATCCACCGAAATCGAGTGCGGACGGGTCCTGCACATGGGCTCGATATTGGCCGTGGCGTTGCCGCAGACGAAGAAGGAGCTGTACGCCTTGCGCTCCGCGATGCTCGCGAAGAGCTCGCTGAACGGCTTTTCCATGAACTCGGCGAAATGCACGGGCGATATCTGGCTGATGAGGGGATCGACGACGGCTATGACGTCCATGCCCGCCTCGATGTAGTAGCCTGCGACAGTTTTTGCGACCTCATTGGCGTAGGCCAGCAGGCGGTGCACATAGTCGGGCTCCATCATCATGTCCATGAAAATCTCGGTACCGCGCAGGTGCGATGCCATCGTGAACGGCCCGGTAATCAGGCCGTAGAGGGCAGTCTTGCCGCCGACTTCCTTTTTCATGCGCCGCATAGCGCCGAGCGCCAGGGGCAGGCGCCCCTCGTCCTTGCGGGGAATCTTCACGGGGATGTCGGTCGTATCGGCCAACGGATGGCTGGAAACCGAAGGCGGGCCGTCATCCGACCAGAGCAGCCCGCAGCCGAGTATCTCGGCCTCCACCTGCAGGTCGAACATGACCGGCTGGCCGTCCGGCCTGTACAGCCTGTTGACCTCCAGCAGAGCCTTGACGAGGGTGTCCTCGTCGCTCAGGACCTGCCTGGCATTGACGCCGATGAGCTTGCCCGCGTGGGCTCCGGCGAACGGTACCCAGGGAGCGCGGGGCGCAGGTTTGTGGTCGAGTACGGCCTGTATCAGCTGCAAACCTTCCATGCTGTTTCTCAGGCGCAGAAGGCAGCGGCCACCTGGGCGGCGCTGGCGGCATCTGCTGAATACTTGTCAGCGCCAATCTGGGTGCAGAAGTTGTCGGTGGCCGGCGCGCCGCCCACCATGATCTTTACCGTGCCGCGTATGCCGGCGGTCTCGGCCGCCTGCACCACGTTCTTCATCTGGGTCATCGTGGTGGTCAGCAGGGCCGAACAGGCTATGATATTGGCCTTTTCAGTCTTCGCGGCTTCTACGAAGCGCTCGGGAGACACGTCGGTGCCCAGATCGACGACGCGCAGTCCTGCGCCTTCCATCATCATGCCCACCAGGTTCTTGCCTATGTCGTGAAGGTCGCCCTTGACGGTGCCTATGACCACGGTACCGCGCGCCTCGACGCCGGCCGTTACGAGGGCTGGCTTGAGCACCTTCATGCCCATGTTCATGGCGCGGGCCGCGATGAGCACCTCGGGAACGAACACTTCATTCTTCTTGAATTTCTCTCCGATGAGGGCCATGCCCGTCATCATGCCCTGCTCCAGGATGTCCTTGGCGGGCACGTTTTCGGCGAGGGCCTGTATGACCAGCGCCTCGACGTCCTTGGCGCGGCCTTTCTGCAGGTTTTCTGATATCAGATTGAAATCTACCATGGTTGAACCTCCGGGATCGGTATAGTGCCTCAAGGATAGATGCAGGTTTTGGTATCTGTATTGTATTTATTTTTGACGAAATGGCTTATTTTTCGATTGTTTTAGTGAATTTTAACTGAATTTATTGATAAATCCTTGCGGTACGCTGTTTGACATCATACTATGCATGCAGTATGATGTCACTATATGGAGTCAACGGCATGAGTACCATCACGATACGTTGTCCGGATGATGCCCTGGGCGAACTGCTGCGCAAGGAAAGCCAGAAGCGGGGCGAGAGCATCAACAAAATCGTCGTCGAGACTCTGGAGAACAGCCTCGCCGGTGCAGGCCGCCGCCGTCGCTTTCAGGATCTGGATCATTTGGCCGGAACCTGGAGCCAGACCGAGCTGGAGGAATTCAACGCTGCGGTCGCCGCTCTGGACCATATAGATCCGGAAGACTGGCAATGAAGACGGTCGCCCTGGATACCAACGCCTATTCGGGCTTCAAGCGAGGCCTCGTCGAGGTGGTTAATCAACTGGCACGGGCCGAGCGCATCCTCATCCCGGTACCCGTACTGGCGGAGTTGCGCATAGGATTCCGGGGCGGTAGCCGTGAGGCGCGCAACCTTGATGAGCTCGAGCAGTTCCTCAGCAGCCCCCGGGTGGAGATTTGCTCCCTGACCGAACAGACCGCCATACTGTACGCCGAAATTTTCGGCACCCTGCAGCGTAAGGGCACGCCCATCCCCCTCAACGATGTGTGGATCGCCGCTTCAGCCATGGAGCAAGGTGCAATCCTCCTGAGCGCTGACACCCACTTTTCCAGGATCGACGGACTGCTGCTGAATATACCGCTATGATTTTCAAGTTCAGGCGGAAGATCCTGGGATTTCCAGACTCCTACTCATGAATCTCCTTGAGCTCCGGCGAGCGGCGTCCGCCGGCTTCGCGGAAGCGGCCTGGAGACACGCCCATGTGGCGCTTGAACACCCTGGAGAACCAGCTCTGGTCCTGAAAGCCGCAGGTGTCGGCGACATCGGCAAGGCTCAACTCGCTGCCCACGAGCAGTTCGGCGGCCTTCTCCACTTTGAGCCTGCTCAGGAAATCAGAGAAGCTTTCACCGAGTTCTTCCTTGAATACCGTGGAGAAATATGCCGGTGACAACCCTGCCGCTACCGCAACTTCATTGAGCGGCGGGTTTTCAAGAAAATGCTCGCGAATGTAGCGTTCGGCCTTGCGCAGTGCCATGGAGTGCTTTACGGCCCTGAATGTGAAGGCACTACGGGAGAACCGTGCCACGATGACGTTCAGGCGGTCTGCAAGTTCCTCCTGGTCGGCCGATTCCTGGATGCGCTGCAGGTTGCGGAAATCCGCATCGAGCAACTCCGCATCGGCATTGCCTGACTCGATGACCGCACGGGACAGCAGCACGAGCAGCTCCACGGCGCGGAATTTGACCAGCTCGAAGTTGGAACCGCTTGAAAAAAACACGGAGCCGAGCAGCTCATTGAGCGTCCTGCGGCTGCCGGATTCGTCACCCCGACGCAAGGCGTCCAGCAGGGCGCGCTCCTTTTCCAGCGGATAGCCAGGAATGGCTCCGTCCGCTGGCAAGCGGCGCTTCATCTCGTGGATCTCTTCGGAGATCCGTGATTGCTGTTCGGTAATGCGGCGGGTACGGTCAAAGCCGCCCGGCAGCTCGGCTGAAGCTCGTTCAGCCAGCGTAGCCAGCACCTGCGCCAGCGCCTGCACGCGGCTGGCTGACGCGAGCGGCACCGAATCGGCACACTGTGCTGCCGCCGCCTCGTCCAGCTCCGGGCTAGCGTCGCGGATGGAGGCTATCGCCTCGTCGCGGTCTATGGCCAGCACCGGCCCACCGACCAGAGCGCCGACGGTACGCCCACCCGAGAAAAGCGGGCTGACCCAGTGCATGAATCTTACCGAGCAGAGATACACGAAAGATCCACCAAAACGGCAGGCCTGCCTTGCGGCGTCGAGGTGCAGTACCGAACAGGGAACGGTATTTGCCGCATCACCGGAACCTGCGCCACGCCGCATGGCACAGACCGCGCAGGGTTCCGGGCCTTGCGCTGCCTGCAATACGGCCCCCTTGCTGTCCAGCACAATGCAGCGGACGCCGGTGGCTTCGGCATATTGCCTGGCAGCCTCAATGCTCCCGAACAAAACGCGCTCGTCGTCAGGCCGCAACGCGTCTCCGGAAAAACCGGAACCTGTCATCCGCGGGCTGCACCGGCTGGGGCCGAAGTGGCGACTGGAACCACCGGGTCAGTCGGCTCAGGAAAGAAAAGCTCCTCTACGAAACGATCACGGAAAAAGTCAGATCCAGACAATTCGATGTAGCGGACTGCCCTGGCCAGGCTGGACATCGAATCCATCTCGCTGCGGAACAGCAGCATGCGCACCGCGCCGTGGCCGGCCGCGTTGCCCACCGTCTCAACGCGGTTCAGCAAGGCGGGCGGTATGAGCCCTATCGCCGCGGCCGACTCGGGCCGCAGGTAGCTGCCGAAGCCGCCGGCAAGGAACACCGTCTCGATGTCGTCCAGGCCAGCACCAGCCTCGTCGAGCATGGCGGCTATGCCGGCCGCGACCGCAGCCTTGGCCAACTGGATCTGCCGCACGTCGGCCTGGCTGAAGCGGATGCCGTCAGCGGCTGATCCATCACTGCCGGCCAGCGGATAGCCTGAGGCGCTCCACGCTTCGTCCATGGCGCCGGTTTCGTCCACGAGGCCACCGCGTACCAGGCAGGCGGCGGCGTCCACGATGCCGGAACCGCAGACCCCGATAGCCGGTCCGCCGCCGATGGAGGTGCAGACAAGCCGCCCCGCTTCCCAGCTGAGCGAGTCGATGGCGCCTGCGATGCCGCCGGTGCCGCAGGAAATGGCTGCGCCCTCGAAGGCGGGGCCGGCAGCGGTGGCGCAGGCGATGATCCCGTCGCGGTTGCCCAGCGCCATCTCGCCGTTGGTACCGAGATCGAGCAACAACGAAAGCTTTTCCCGGCTTTCCAGCCCGACAGCACGGATCGCGGCCACGATATCGGCGCCTACATAACCGGCCACCGACGGCCCCAGGGTCAGCGTCGCATTGGGCCATAAAAAGCCGTACGCTGACGCTGATCCGCGCCGTAGTTCCGTAAAGGCAGGCGTAAACGGCGCTACGGCTATGGCAGACGGATCCACCGCAGCAAACAGGTGCAGCATCGTCGTGTTTCCTGCAACGGATACCTCGCGGAGCCCCGCTGCGCTGGCTCCAGATTTTGCGAGCAACTGATCCACCAGGGCCTGCGTGTCGGCCCGAACCAGCGCGGCAAGTTCCTTCAGGTTGGCCGGATCGCGGCCGGCGTATTCTATGCGAGCTATGACATCCGCGCCAAAGGCACGCTGGCTGTTGAGCCGCGAGGCCGTTGCGGTAACACCGTGTGATCCAAAATCGACGAGATATGCCGCGATGGTCGTCGTGCCGATGTCTATGGCCACGCCGTAAAGACCGGCTCCTGACAGCAGCGGATCGGGAGTGCCTGCCATGGCGGAGAAACTCTCCCGGATTATGGCATGCCCGGCAACGACGGCACGGCGCGCGACGAGTCCGGATGAAGGTTTGACCCTGCAGGCCAGCCTGATGCCCTCGGCAATCTGGCCGGAACCGAGCAGTCGTCGTTCCTGTTCGTCGGGCTGGCCCGCGTCGCCTGCGAGGATGCGCACCCGGCACTTGCCGCAGGTGCCTGCCCCGCCGCACGGCGCGTCTATCGCCGCGGGATCGAGCGACCTGACGGCCGCGAGCAGGCTGCCGTTGCCGTTTGCTTCGACCTCCAGCGTCGTGCCGTCGATGGTGATGAACTGCATTACTGGTTCAGGCATGGGGCAAACTCCGAACGGCCGGGCTGGTTGCGCCATGGCGACGCATGATCGTACCGAGTATACCGCAGCCGCCCTGCAAACGAAAACAGGGCGGCTGGCCAGGTCGCCGGTTATTGTCCTTCCGCCGCCGTCTCCACGAAGTTCCGCAGCCGCGCGATTTCCGCGGCAGTCCGGACTGGCGCTGGCCCGCCGACCAGGTTACGCCTGGCCACGCACGCGCCAGGCTGCAGGTACGCGGCAAGGTCCGCGGCCTTGATGCCGGCCTGCGCGAACGCCCCGGTAACCGCGGCCAGGTCCGCGTCGCTCAAGGCGGCAAGCCCGACACCCTTGCTGGTAGCTGCCGCGATGGCGGCCTTGGTCGCCGCATAGCCGTCGCGGAACGGCACTCCCTTCGCGACCAGCAGTTCGGCCAGATCGGTGGCCTCGGCAAAACCGGTCTCAAGGGCGGCGGCCATCGCGGCCGGCTTTGGCTTCAGCGCTTCCACGAGGGCGGCGAAGGCGGGCAGGACGCCAGCGAGCGTGTCCCGCAGGTCGAACACGGCCGCCTTGTCCTCCTGCAGGTCACGGTCGTACCCCAGCGGCAGCCCCTTCTGAATCGTCAAGAGCGATACCAGAGAACCGAACACCCGGCCAGTCTTGCCGCGGACCAGCTCCGCCACGTCGGGATTGCGCTTCTGCGGCATGATGCTGGAACCGGTGGAACACTCGTTGGCTATGTCCATGAAGCCGAACTCGGCGCTGGACCACAGGATTATTTCTTCGCAGTAGCGTGACAAATGCATGAGGAGGGTCGAAGCGGCGGCGGCGTACTCGACGCAGGCGTCGCGGTCGGCGGTGGCGTCCATGGCGTTGCGGCTGGGCCGCGCGAAACCCAAGGTATGTGCCACGGCCTCGCGGTCGAGCGGCAAGCCAGAGCCGGCAACGGCGGCCGAACCGAGGGGACACTCGTCTGCACGCTTCGCCGCGTCGTCGAAACGGCCCCAGTCGCGCTCCAAAGCTGCGCACCAAGCCAGCAGGTGAAACGCGAGCGTCGACGGCTGGGCGCGCCGCATATGCGTGTACGCCGGCATGTACGATTCCAGGTTGGCCGACGCCAGGTCGCAGAGCGCGCCGATCACGTCCAGCACTCCCACCTTGGCCTCGTTGAACGCCTGCCTCAGATACAGCCGCATGTCCAGCGCCACCTGGTCGTTGCGGCTGCGGCCTGCGTGTACCATCTTGCCCGTATCGCCGAGCCGCCTCGTCAGTTCCTGCTCTATGAACGAATGCACATCCTCCGCGCTCGCATCTGGCTTGAGTGCACCGGCGCGCGCCTCGGCGAGCATGGCGGCCAGCGCACCGGTCAGCGCCTGTGCGCTAGACTCGGGAATTATGCCGCAGACGCCCAGCATCGCGGCGTGGGCGGCAGAGCCCTCCAGGTCCACTTCAAGCAGCCGGGAATCCACGGCCAGCGACGACAGGAACATATCGACGCGGGGGTCGAGTCCGGTGGGAGACGTTTCCCAGAGTTTCAGTACGCCGGGCATCTCAGTAGGCCGCCGCGGTTTTGGTTGACGAGAGGCAGGAGCCTCCGGATCCATGGACATGATGGGTCTCCTCGGTTTTCGCCGGCCCCGCGAAGGACACGGCGAGCTGTCTGGCCATCATGATACCCCGGGCCTTGACCGGAAGGGAATACAGGTTGATGAACCCCGTAGCGTCGTGGTGGTCGAAGAGCGCCCCTGTGGTGAAACTGGCCAGGCTGTGGTCGTACAGCGAATACGGCGAACTCACCCCGGCGCAGACCAGGCTACCCTTCCAGAGTTTCATCCTGACGGTACCGGCCACGACTGCCTGCGTCGAATCGACGAATGCGTTGACCGCGTCCATCAGCGGCGAGAACCACTCCCCCTCGTACATCAGCTCCGCGAAGCGTTGCGCTACGGTCGCCTTGAACGACATCGCCTTGCGGTCCAGGCACAGCTGCTCCAGCTTGGTGTGCGCCTCCATGATAATGGTGCCGGCCGGCGTTTCGTAGACGCCTCGGCTCTTCATGCCCACAACCCTGTTTTCAACCATGTCCAGGATGCCCACCCCATGCTTGCCGCCCAACTTGTTCAGCATAGCGACGAGCGACACGCCGTCCATGTGCTTTCCGTTGACGGCCACGGGAACTCCGTTTTCAAATTGCAGCTCGACGTATTCGGGAGCATCGGGAGCCAGAGCAGGCGGCACGCACATCTTGAGCATGCCGTCGAGTACCGGTTCGTTTTCCGGATCCTCGAGGTCAAGCCCTTCATGGCTCATGTGCCACAGGTTGTCGTCGCGGCTGTACGAGTCACCCTTCCTGAACGGCACCGGAATGCCCCGCGCCTCGAGGTAGGCAACTTCCTCTTCACGGCTACCCAGGTCCCATATGCGCCAGGGAGCGATTATTTCCAGTTCCGGCCCGAAAGCCTTGATGCCCATCTCGAAGCGGACCTGGTCGTTACCCTTGCCCGTGCAGCCATGCGCTATGGCGGTGCAGCCTTCAGCGATGGCGGTTTCTGTAAGAGCCTTGGCGATCAGGGGCCTCGCAGCCGCGGTGCCCAGGAGGTAGCGGTTTTCATAGAGGCCCCCTGCCTTGACCAGAGCCCACAGCGTCTTTTCCACAAAATCTTTCTTGAGGTCGTTGACGATGAGTTTTGACGCGCCGGAGGCCAGCGCCTTTTTTTCCAGCCCGGCCCAGTCACAGGCCTGCCCCACGTCACCGCATATGGCGATGACCTCGCAGTCGTAGTTTTCCTTGAGCCAGGGCACGATGACGGTGGTATCGAGTCCGCCTGAATAGGCAAGCGCTATCTTCTTCATGGTTATCTCCTGATGCAAATAATAAATACCTAACACGCCGAGACAAATAGTCCGGCACGGAGGGTACGGCGATGATGAATCAGAACCCTTGCAGGCCCGGATTACTTGTTATTGATCGTGGGGAAAAAGTGGGGTTTAACGACGACGAAGGCGTAGACGGAGGCGGGTAGAGACAACAGGCAGAAGGGCGGAAACATGAGAGCTTGAGAGTGCATCGAGACTGCAACACGCGCCTTGCGGCGAAGAGTTGATCGGTACCTTGTGCATGGTACGTCCTCCAAAGGATTTGTTACTTCATACCGTAACGGAATCAGCGGAATGCGTCAAGTAGCCGGCAGTGCATGATTGCTTGACCGCTTAACGCATGTGTAGTAGCATCCATTATGAGGACGACGTGGAAACCATACACAAACTTGAGATACTGTCCGACGCCGCCAAGTACGACGCCTCGTGCTCTTCATCCGGCAGCGCGCGTCCGGCCGTTCCCGGTGGACTGGGCAACGGCGCGGTCGGCGGCATCTGCCATACCTGGGCGGCTGACGGCCGCTGTGTCTCCCTCCTCAAGGTGCTGCTCTCCAATGCCTGCCTGTACGACTGCGCCTACTGCGTCAACCGCCGCTCCAACGACGTGCCGCGCGCCGGCTTCGAGCCTGAAGAACTCGTCCGCCTCGTCATCGACTTTTACAAGCGCAACTATATAGAAGGATTGTTTTTATCCTCGGGCGTCACCGGCTGTCCCGACACCACGATGGAACGCATGATAGGTGTTGCAAAAACCCTGCGCACCCGCGAGCGCTGGAACGGCTACCTTCACCTCAAGGCCATCCCCGGCGCTTCCATGGAGCTCGTCACCGAGGCGGCCCGCTGGGCAGACCGCGTCTCAGTCAACATAGAGTTACCCAGCGCCGCGAGCCTCGCGCGCGTTGCCCCCGACAAGAGCCCCGCCGCTATATTCAGCGTCATGCGCACCCTCTCCCGCGCGAGCGGCTTTGAACCCCGGCGCCTCCTTCCGCCCCAACCAGACTTCGGAGGGAGCCCGCGGGCCAGCATGCCGCAAATCAGCGGCTCCACCGTTCCCGTATCAGCCGCCTCCCCGCCCGCCGGCGGCGCCCCTCTTATCGGTATCAGCAACCATTCAGCCTCCCCAGCCGCTCCTCAGCCCCCAGGCGCCGCCCCAGCCTGGCCCGACCTGCCGGCAGTCAGCTACACGGCCGCAGAACCGGCACCAACATACAACTCAGCACCGCCCGTCCTTGACCGGCAGTCCGTGCATGAGGCACGCAAGGGACGGTACCGCAACCCCGAGGCCGCCGTGCTGCCAGCGGGACAGACCACCCAGCTGGTCGTCGGAGCCAGCCCTGAAACAGACGCCGCCATACTCGGCCTCGCTGAGAACCTGTACCTCGCGTACGACGTCCGGCGCGTCTACTATTCGGCCTTCGTGCCGGCCGGCACCGATCCGCGCGTTCCCGCCCTGCCGGGTCCGCCGCTCCTCCGCGAGCATCGCCTCTACCAGGCCGACTGGCTGTTCCGGTTCTACGGCTTCCGTGCAGACGAAATCCTTAGCACTGACCACCCCAACCTCGACGCAGACCTTGACCCCAAGTGCGCCTGGGCGCTCCGCAACCTGGACCGCTTTCCGGTGGATGTAAACAAAGCTGAATACCTGGAACTGCTCCGCGTGCCGGGCATCGGACCCCGCTCTGCCGTCAGGATAGTCAAGGCGCGGCAACGTTCCAGGCTCACACCAGAAACACTTAAGTCACTAGGCGTCGTCATGAAACGCGCCGCCTTCTTCGTCACCTGCTCCGGCACAGCCCCCACCCTGCCCGGTTCCATACGCACACCAGCCCCCGACGCCACCTACGCCCGCTCCGCCCTTAAGGACAGCGCCCGCCACTTCCTGGCCCCCACCCAACCCGACCTGGACTTCGCATAATGCTTGAAATAATTTTTTGACACAGAGACACAGAGAAGATGAGTTGAATAAAATAAAAGAATTTTGCACAGAGCCACAGAGAAGATGAGAAGACAAGAAGAGGAAAAAAAGAAAAGATGAATCAGACCACGAAGGCACGGAGTTCTAGAGAGAGAAAGAGTATTTTATACTATTTATTTATATTTATTCCTCATCTTCCTCCGTGCCTCCGTGGCCCTCTTCCTCTTCCTCATCTACTCTGTGTCTCATTGCCCAAATTTCCTGTTCTTCTCTTTCTTCCCTCTTCTCCTCTTATCCTCTTTGTTCAAATTTACTATCCTTGTCTTTTTCCTTCTTCCCTCATCTTCTCTGTGTCACGTTGCAAAATTTCCTTATCTTCTTCTTTCTCCTCTTCGCCTTTATCTTTCCTCCTCATCTTCTCTGTGTCTCTGTGCCCAATTTCCTATCCTATCCTCGGCGGTAAAAAGTGCATGACGTTGACAGTACAGTAGCCTATGACGACAGTTTCCCGGGGTTTCTCTGTGCCTGCGCCGTGGCGCTCAATGCACCCGAGCCAGTACCGCGCGTCGTCAAGGCCACAGCACCGGAGACGCTGTTCGAGGACCGCTGTACGGTTAAGCGGGACGACGACAGGGCAGCGGCGTTATGGACGCGCCTCACAAAGCGGGCAGGTCCGGAAGCCATGCGGACTCTGCTGGAGGCCTTCCTGTCCGATGTACCGGAAGCCGACGCCACCGTGGCTCTGGCCATGCGGCGCGT
>CAXZAJ010000112.1:0-11523 GCA_964293355.1 uncultured bacterium | reverse complement strand
CGCTCGGAGGTTGAGACCACCTGATTCTCGGCGGCTGCTACCGCAGTCCGCACCGTCGTCAGCACTGCTATGGCACCGGCAGCACTGAACAGCATTGCTGAGATTCCCAGCACAGGCACGAGGATCTTCGTACGAATCGTCATGGAGGCCCCTTTCTAAACATATCTGTGTATCGAGCGCCAACCAGATTTGCGATATTGAAGATAATGGTGTATTGTATTTTTCGATGAACGACAAGCATCACAACTCATCTCGATCAGTACATTTCATGCAACGGTTCATCAGTATAACATTGATCACGCTTATACTCAGCAGTATTCCTGCGGTAGCCGATGAACGGATCATCCGGGCAGGAGGCGACCGCGCATATCCCCCGTTCGAGTTTCTCGATGAAACAGGCCAGCCTGCGGACTTCAACATAGACCTGGCTAGAGCCGTGGCCAGAACCATGGGTTTTTCATTGCAGATCGAACTCTCGAGCTGGACAGAGGCCCGGGCCCGGCTGGACCACGGCATCGTCGACCTGCTGGTCGGCATGTATACAAGCCCCCTGAGGCTCACCACCACAGACTTCTCCCAACCGTACTACAGTACCGACTACAGCCTGTTTGCCCGCAAAGGATCGGGAATCAGGGGGCTTGAAGACATCCGCTCCCTGCGGATCGCCGTCCAGAAGGGCGACCTGGGCCATGAGTTCCTTGTCGCCCGGGGAATGGAAACCAACCTCATTACCCTGAATGACAGACTGGAGCTATTCCAGGCTCTGATCGACGGCAGAGCCGATTGCGCAGTCTTTTCAGCGACCGCGGGCTGGCTCGTGCTCGGGGAAACAGCCTTCTCCACCTTGGAACCCATCGCCATCCCGTTGTTCCGTGCCGACTACTGCATGGCAGTACGTAAGGGAAACACTGCACTGCTCGCCTCTGTCGACGAAGGACTCGCCGTACTGAAGGCCAACGGCGAATACGACCGACTGTACCGGCGCTGGTTTGGCCATTCAGACGAGCCGCAGGAAAAATCTTCCCTGGGGCTGATAGCCGCCATCATCACCATGGTCAGCACGCTTTCTGCTGTCGCATTGGCCTGGCTGAAGACCAGGCAGCAACCGGCACGACGCAGCGCCGACGACCTGACAGCGGCCGCAAAGCGCCGCATCGAACTGGACACCCAGTTGCAGAATGCCCTGAGCCTGCCTGAGCAACCCCAGGAAACACAACCGGTCTTGCAACCCCTCAAGGCACGGGTCGTCGTCGCTGAAGATGAGGCGATCAACAGGATGTACCTCAAACGGGTCCTCGAGAAGGCCGGCTATGAAGTACGGGCTGCCGCAGACGGCCAGGCAGCACTTGAAGCCGCATCGGAAAAAACCTGGGACTTCATCCTGATGGACGTGAGCATGCCAAGGATGGATGGGCTGGAAGCTACGCGCCGGATTCGCGCGCTTGAAGCGGAGCGGAACACGCCACGCATTCCCATAATCGCACTGACCGCTCATGCCTATGATGAAGACAGGGAGGCCTGCGCCAAGGCCGGCATGGACGGCTTCCTGCCAAAACCGTTCACCGAGCCTGCACTCTGGGCGGAAGTTTCCCGTATCGCAGAAAGTCGTAATGCTGAAGGCCGAGCGACTCTGAGCCCGCCGGGGCGTTGACCGAAGCCGGCGGAATCTGCAAGACTCCAGCCATGGCACCAAACTCAACTGTGTACAAAGCTGCCCTTGATGTGGCCGACCTCGACCGCAACTACTATGCCTCCCATGCCCTCGCCCTCGCGTGCCACCCCTCCGAAACCGAGACGCGCATGATGCTCGGGCTCGCCGCGTTTGCGCTCAACGCGCACGAGCGCCTCGCCTTCAGCCGTGGCCTCGCGGAAACCGAGGAACCGGACCTCTGGCAGAAAGACCTCACCGGAGACCTGGAGCTGTGGCTGGAACTGGGCCATCCTGACGAGAGGCGCCTTGCCCGTGCCTGCGGCCGCTCAAAAGCCGTGCGCGTCTATACCTACTCGGCCTCACCGGAACTCTGGTGGGAACCGGCGGCCAAAAGCCTGTCCCGGTTCAGGAACCTCAACGTGCAGTGCTTCGACCCCACCGAGGCCAAGGCCCTCTCCGGCCTCGTGCAGCGCAGCATGAACCTGTCCGCCACCATCCAGGACGGCGAACTCTGGCTCCGTGACGACCGCGGCAACGAGGCCCACCTTACCCTGCGCAGTCTGACTGGCGACGCGTCATAGCGTAAAAAGACCTTCAAGGTACTCCTTGGCCGCGAGTTGCTCCCCAAAACTGTTTTCCAGTTCGAGCGAAGCCCATTCGCGGGGCAACCTGTTTCGGTAGCCGGCAAGGTAGGACAGGTCGTCGAGCACCGCGTATTCGTGGTGGTCCCACATGCCGGCCCAGTGGTTCGGCACCCCTACCCGAATGGCCGACATATGGCAGCAGCCCACCGTAAAGCGATCCAGTTGCCGCTCGAACGTCTCCACGTAGTCGGCCAGCCCATGCAGCCGTGCATTTTCAAAATGTGAAAAATCGGGGCACAGGCCGCCAGGTGCCTGGCCGTTGCCGGCGGCGAGCTCCTCATCTTCCGGAGGCCGCTCCACGTTCTCGATAAAGATCCTGGATGCGTATTCAGCCGGCAAAGGCCCGAACGGGTGCGAACTGGCACGCGGATGAATGTTGAAGGCCTCGGTTCCAAACCGACCCGCAAGGTAGTCGAACTCGTCCAGCCCGCAATCGGCGCGCAGGTGTACGTGGGGAATGCCGAGGCCGGGTATCGTCTCGAGCTCGCGATACAGCGACCACCGTTCGGCCGCATTCAGGCACGTGGGAAACAGGGCGATGTGCCGAATTTCAGATTTGCGGAGACCACGGATAAAATCCGGAATCCGCTCTTTCTTTGTACTCGTCAATCCGGGTAGAATTATCATGATGTCCATGATGGGCTCTTGCCTCGATCAGGGTCAAGGCGCTCAAAGGAGCTTCGGTGAACCACCCCAAGACTATCGCCTGGGACAAGCAGCTCAAGGCCATGTTCGACCGCATTGACCACGATCTGGAAGGCCGCTACAGCGGTTCATGGAAACTCAGGCGCAACAGGCCAGAGCGCGGCACCACAGCCAACCCCGAGGCTGACGGACTCTTCAATGTCGGTGTATTCTTTACCCCCGGCTACGGCAGCAAACAGGGACGGGGCTATCTCGTTGAAATCATCCTGGCCACCGACGAACCAGTGCCCGCACGAAAGCGCGAGGAAATTGAACTCCTCGTCCGGGACCTCCTCGTTGCCTATCTGCCTGAATACTTTCCCGACAGGAACCTGTCTGTTGACCGCGACGGTTCAATGTACAAGATCCATGGTGATACCGGCCTGGGAATGATCTGAACCAGGAAATGACACTAGCTATACCCTTTGTTGCTTGTTACAATCTCCGGGTGACCATAGACGAAGTAACCCACATCAGACTCCTCAATGCCCTCATGGAGGCGGCACTCGATACGCAGGATCTGCAGAGCATGGTCCAGACTCTCGCTGACCGCATCTCCGACATCATCGATGCGGATGGTTGCTACTTGACCTTCTGGAATGAGGAGCGAGGTATTACCATCCCCGCCGCAGCCTATGGTCCGCACCGGTCTTCCTACAACAAGTTCGCAACCGAACCCGGAGAGCAGACGTTCACCGCTTCCATAGCCGCTGCAAAGCACACGCTGGTCGTTGAGGATGCTTTCAGCACGAGCTACATCAGTCCCCGGATAGCAGCCAATTTTCCCGCAAAATCCCTTCTCGGGCTCCCCATGATTTCTGACGGCAAGATGCTTGGCGCCATCATCATCAGCTATGACACGCCGCACCGTTTCACCGATACCGAGATTGCACGGAGCGAGCAGGCCGCCAGGCATGTGTCCTTTGCGGTGGCAAAAATGTTGCTGCTCGATGAAGAAAAACACCGGTCTGAAGAACTCAAAGCCCTCAACAGGATAGGTATTGCCATCAACGCTGATCGGGATTTTGATCGAATCCTGGAAACCATTTTCGAGCAATGCAAGACCATCATCGATCTCGATACCTTCTATCTGGCTCTCTACGATGAGGAAAAGGAGGAACTGAGATTCCCTCTTTTCAGTGATGGGGGCGAACTTGTAACCATGGCCACACGAAACATGGCCGTCACCCCCGGCATGAGCGGCCACATCATCAAGACCCGCGCGTCATTGAGCATACCCGATGCCTCCATACCTGAAATTCAGGCTGCGTTTGGCGTTGTGCGCGCGGGCGGCATTCCAGCGCGGGCCTATATAGGCGTTCCGCTCATGTACGGTGACAAAGTACTGGGCGTCATCTCGGTGCAGAGCAGGCAACCCAACGCCTATACCTCACACCAGGTCCAGCTGATGGAGACCATAGCGGCCCAGTCAGCCATTGCCATAGAGAACGCCAGGCTCAACGCGGAGCTCCAGCAACTTTCAATAACCGATGGCTTGACCGGAGCCTTCATCTTCAGGCACCTGATGCAATTTGGTCCCCTGGAATACGCCAAGTCTGTCAGGCACGATCGGCCCCTCTCGCTCCTGTTTTTCGATATAGATCATTTTCGCGACTTCAACACCAACTTTGGACACGCCACAGGAAACGAGGTACTGAGAAGTGTTGTTGACCAGGCGCGTAAATGCATCCGTGAAATAGACTTTTTTGCCCGGTACGGTGGAGAGGAATTCGTCATAGTGCTACCCGAGACCCCACCGGAAGAAGCGCTGATCGTTGCTGAAAGAGTCAGGGCTGCGATTGAATCGCTCAGGGTTCACGTGCAGGGACGAACTGAAAGCCTCGGCGTGACGATAAGCATCGGTGTAGCGTCAACGGCGCCAGGCATAAACGAATTCCAGCACCTCGTCGACGCAGCGAATAACGCCGAACGAAAAGCCAAGGAAAACGGTCGAAACCGGGTAGAAACGGCATTTCAGCCAGCAGCAGCCACTTCAGGGAGAAAGGAATGAACACCAAAAGTACGTCATCCAAGATACTTCAATTCCCCGGAAAGCCCTTGGACAATGCTGAATTCCCGGACGAAGAGGATGCATACTCGCTGGAAGATGCCATCGAGGATAGCGGACTTGCCATCGACATTGACGAAGTTGAAGCCTTCATCTGTGATGCCCTGTACCGCAGGCAGCCAGCCAGAAGCGGGTTCGACCGCATCGTGGAAGGCATGGGCGAATTTCGCCTCGCGAAGGCTTCGACCCGGCAACTCATGCGCATGGGATACGAGTTTGCCGACGAAATTGCCTCCACCTACCAGCGCATGGACGAAATTCCCGCGTATGCAAAACCCAGGTCAGAGCTGGTAAACATCTATGCGGGCTTCCTCATCTGGATGCGGCACCTTGAAGATCACCTCAAGCACCCCAAAGATATACAGACTGATGATTTTGCCGAACTCTCAGAAATGGTTGCGTATGTGTGCGACACGTTGCGTCTCTTCAACGATCTCGTCACCATGGACTATGACATGAAGTACAAGTCAGAACTTGCATCGTTCGTGGAACAACTCCCGATGCTGAAAACCCAGATAAGCAGCTTGATGGAGACGGTCGAGCAGCATGTGAGAAACCCGAAGACCGCGAAGGCCACGCGCAGACCTGCCCGGAAAGCTCTTAAAAAGAGACCGCCTGCACTCAAACGGTATCTTATACATGTCAGCCTGGCAGGCATCGAACCTCAGATCTCAAGGTCCCTGGTCGTACCCGGCAACCGGACGCTCGCGGATTTGCACGTCATCCTTCAGCACGCATTCGGTTGGTCAGATGAGCACCTGCACCTGTTCAGTCTGCGCGGGCAAAACTACGGCGAACCATCCCCTGAAGATATTGAACCCATCCTGGATGAAAAGAAGTACCGGCTGGACGAACTCAAACTCCGTGGTCGTAGCCGATTACATTACATGTACGACTTTGGCGACGAATGGCTGCACGAACTGGTTGTCCAGACAGGTCTCCCGGTTCATCCCGAAGACCCCGATGTCCCCGACTGCATGAACTGCTTCCGCGCCAGCCCGCCTGAAGACTGTGGCGGCATTCCGGGCTACGAGCACGCCCTCGCTGTCCTGAAAAAGAAAAAACGCGACCTCAGTGACGATGACAAGGGTCTCCTCAAGTGGCTCGGCACCTGGGACCCCGAATACTGCGACATCATCGCCATATGCCGAGCCATCCATGAAGACTGAACAGCAAGCCGTGCACGGAACATCTCACCTAAAGCGAATCGACAGTCTCTCTGGATAACCCCGTAGCCTCAGCTATCATTCGATTTTCAGAAGAATCCATTTCCATGTATAAATCCTCACTGCAATCCCATATCACTAATATATAGTTGATCTTGATTAGCTACCCGATCTTCCGCGCTTCCAGTGGTTCCGCCAGCCACATCTTTATGATGGCCTGCCGACGGTTCAGAACTGCCCCGTGCTCAACATCACCAGGGTGCAGGCTTCCAGGTACTGAATACCGTTTTCGTCGGCCGCCGCTCTCATCGCTTCGGACTCGGCTCCGGGATTGGCTATGACGCGGCGCGGTTTCAGCGCGATGACTGACTCGACCAGAGGAGACAGGTGTTCGGGAGAAACGTACAGCGTCACAGTGTCGACGGTGCCGGTAACGCAGTCAAGACAATGTACAACCGGAATGCCCAGGATCTCGGCGTGGCACGGGTGCACCGGCACCGGTTCGTGTCCATTGCGCAGCAGGAAATCCACCGCCATGTTGGAGTACCGGGAAGCTTTCTTGCTGGCGCCGAGCACCACGACGCGTTCCTTGTGACTCATTGCGGTATTCTCGCGATGGCCGTCTTCAGAACGTTATGACTTTGTCAGCCCATTCAACCATGGCTATGCAGTCATTCATGGTTGATATGGGGCAGACGTCCGTTGAACCGGAATTCCTTGCCTTGATGCAGGTTCCGCAGGCCAGGACTATGCCGTTGTTTCCGACGAAATCGTCTATCTGTTGCTTGGCGTTGTATTTTTCATGCGTAATGCTTTCTATCTCCACGCCAGCGCTCATGAGGAAGATTTTAACTTCGTGCCCTTTCTTCAGGGACGCGTTGGCGAAGCGGACGCCGTTCCAGGCCTTCTCAGGCTCGTTGGTCTCTATGATGATCCCGAATTTCATGTGCGCCTCCTGTCATTGAACATATAGATTATTCTATATTTTGGTATATTTCAACTACAACGAGCGCAGCATTCAGATATGGAAAAAGCCTGTGATCCGCAGGGGGACCACAGGCTCTGGGAAGTTGCTTTATAAACGTCGATCAGCTGTCTTCGCCGTCCTCGGCATCCTCATCGTCGTCTTCACTGCTATCAAGTTCGCCGTCGCTATCCTCGTCCTTGCCGTAGTCGACGCTGTGCTTGATGTTCTCCTTCAAGGCCTCGTCAAACGCGGCGGGGTCTGCGGCAAAAGCGGCGGGATTGATTCCAGAGAACCACTTGTTGAGCCTGAAAGCCACGATGATATCATTCTGCACGCCTTTCTCGATATCAAAGCCAACCGCGGTTTCAGAAGAAGTCTTCAGCTCGAACTCGGCATCGATATCGTAGGTAAAGGTAAAAGGTACTGCGCTGCCGCCCGTCGGGGTGTAGGTGCCGGTCATGTAGATGCTGTGATCAAAGAGGGGGTCGGTGCTCACCACGAGCGCGGCTCCGGCATCGTCCTTCTCGTCGTCGCTGCCTTCTATCTTGTCTATCTTGAACTTCATCTGGGTATACAGTCCGGGCGGCAGTTCTACGGCGCCAGGATCAGGGTTTACCGTATTGTCGATCAGGTTGACGACGAAGGGTCCGTCGAACTCGAAGTCTGCATCGTCCATCGCGGCTGTTTCCTGCTCTATCTCGAACTCCTTGAGTACGATCCTGAGGTCGCTGAAGCTTATGGTGCCCACGAGGGTACCGGCTGGATATTCGACGGGCAGGTCCAGCGTCGTGCTTACGGCCCTCGGCACAAGGGAGCGGGAACTGGAAACCGATGCCGCTGACAAGGCTCCCGGAGCCGTCCCGTTTATGCCGAGGTTCACCGTTCCCGTCGTTGCCGTGCTGCACCCGCTGATGACAATGACGCTGATGAGAATCACGAGCATGGTAAATGACTGTCTGTTCCGCATTGTGTTCCTTCTGGCCGGGAATCCAAGCATAAACTGACCCCACGCCAGACTCACTCCGCCTCGCGGGGTCCGGCCGAGGTCATGAAATCAGCCACCAGGGTTCCCGGCCACAGCCCCTCGACAGTCAAAGCTGCCAGCGCCAGGCATCCCATAGCCGCACCGAGGCAGAAAAAAATGACGTGTAATGTGACTATCGAGCCCAGCATGAAACACTGGATCAGTATCCAGCCCATAAGCACGCAGCCCTGGGCTCCACTGGAGTAGCCCAGCCACCGGCGCTTGAGGAAAACCGGCACGGCCGCGACCAGATTGCCGAGCCCTATCAGTCCGAACAGTATGATGCCCGGAATCAGGAACGATTCGAACGGCAAGCCGGGTATGGATTCCGCAGCCAGGCCCATGGGCGCTTCCGGGTTCAGGATGGCCGCCAGACCGCCTGCTATCGCGCCTATACCTACGAAGATGTGCAGAACCGCAAGCAAAGCCCTGATGATGCGCATGAAAGCCTCCCTTGTAATCATTTCCGGATACCATGCAACCGGCTGATTATAAAGCGCGAGGGATCGTAGCGGAAACCCCGCAGCGCAGCGAGGAGTTGTAGCGGAGAGCCCTCCCCCGACGCGCGCGAACTTGCGCGTGGCGGGGGCGCGCCCAAAAAAAATGGCCGCCCCTTTATGGAGCGGCCAACACTGTGACGGGATGCGGAATCCCGTCAGCAGATGTTATTTCTTGATGTTATAAAAAGCCTTCATGCCGGGATACGCGCGAGAGTACTCGCGTACCCCGTCCAAGGACGGGGCATTGCGAACATCGCCGAATACCCGATTTACTTCTTTATATTGTAAAAAGCCTTCATTCCCGGGTATTCGGCGATGCCTTCCATGGCGTCTTCGATGCGCATCAGCTGGTTGTACTTGGCGATGCGGTCGGTGCGTGACATGGAACCGGTCTTGATCTGTCCGGTCTCGAGGGCCACGGAGAGGTCGGCGAGGAAGGTGTCCTCGGTCTCGCCGGAGCGGTGCGAGATGATGGCGGTGTAGCTGGCCTTCTTGGCCATGTTGATGGCTTCGATGGTCTCGGTGACGGTGCCGATCTGGTTGAGCTTTATCAGGATGGAGTTGCAGGCGCCCATCGCGATGCCCTTCTCCAGGCGCTTGGTGTTGGTCACGAAGAAGTCGTCGCCCATGATCTGGATCTTGTTGCCCAGGGCTTTTGTGAGCTTTACATAACCTTCCCAGTCGTTCTGGTCCAGGCCGTCCTCGATGGAGATGATGGGATACTTGGCCACCCACTTGGTGTATATTTCTATCATCTCGTCGGCGCTGAAGAGCTTGTCGGGGTTGGATTTCCAGAACTTGTAGCCCTTGCGGCCGCCCTCGTCGAACAGCTCGGAGCTGGCGCAGTCGAGCGCGATGGCGATCTGCTCGCCGGCCTTGTAGCCGGACTTGTCGATGGCCTTCATGATGAAGTCCAGCGCTTCCTCGTTGCCGAGGTTGGGGGCAAAGCCGCCTTCGTCGCCGACAGAAGTGTTGTGGCCTTCTGCCTTGAGGAGACTTTTAAGGTGGTGGAAGATTTCGGCGTTCATGCGGACGGCTTCACGGAAGGTCTCGGCGCCGACGGGCATGATCATGAATTCCTGGAAGTCTATCTTGTTGTCGGCGTGCTTGCCGCCGTTGATGATGTTGGACATCGGCACGGGCAGCATGGTGGTGTGGGCTCCACCGAGGTACTTGTACAGCGGCACGTCCAGGTAGTCGGCGGCGGCGCGGGCCACGGCCATGGAGACGCCCAGGATGGCGTTGGCGCCGAGCTTGGCCTTGTTTTCGGTGCCGTCGAGGTCGATCATGGTGCGGTCGATGTCCACCTGCTCGGTGCAGTCGAGGCCGCAGATCTCGCCGGCGATGATGTTGTTGACGTTTTCTACGGCCTTGAGGACGCCCTTGCCCAGGTAGCGCTTCTTGTCGCCGTCACGGAGCTCCACGGCTTCGTACTCGCCGGTGCTGGCTCCGCTTGGGACCGCTGCGCGGCCGAGGGTGCCGTCTTCAAGGACGACGTCTACTTCTATGGTGGGGTTGCCGCGTGAATCGAGGATCTCGCGAGCCTCTACATATTCGATGATGCTCATAAGGTTCTCCTTGGAATAAAGGGGATGACACCGACCGGCCGGGGCCGGTTCCGATGCACAGTACAGTCTGTATCGACCAACAGTAACTTTTTTGAAGCCCCCCGTCAAGAACGGCAGGCCCGATCAGGCCATTTCTGAGTATTTTTGTATCGAATCAGGGCATTATTAGATTTATGCGTATTCTTTACATATTCTTGGAAACTATTTGACCTGAATATCTTTAAGGATGTATGATTACGGCATGAACCAGACATTGCGTCTTATCATCGCACAGCAGCAAAGCAATCTCAGAAGCCCCTTTCACATTGTGACAAGGGATACGCAGATACTCCCTGTTCAAAACAAGGCGACCGTCATCATAGGCATCAGAAGAAGCGGAAAATCCACCTGGCAGCACGAAAAGATTGAAACCCTCCTGCATGCCGGCATACCAGCAGAAACCATCTGCTATATCGATTTTTCAGATGACCGCCTTGATTTCCTCAGGGGCGAAGCTTCCGATCCGGCTGAGATTTCCGACACCTATTATGGAATGTATCCACATAACCATGCGCGGAAGGTCTACTTCTTTTTTGACGAGTTGCAATATGTAAACAGGTGGGCTCAATTCGTCAACAGGATACAGGCAACGGAAAACTGTGAGGTCTATATAACCGGGTCATCAGCAAAACTTCTTTCAAAGGAGATCGCGACTGAACTTGGCGGCAGGACCTTTACCTGGGAGATATTCCCGTTCTCATTCCGTGAATTCCTCCGGGCCAACGGCAAGCCGGAGTCCATTTCCGACATTACAAGCAGGGATGAGATCATCGGCTCATTCGGTGAATATATGACCCAGGGAGGGATGCCTGAACGCTTGGTACTGCCAAAGGAAACCATGGCCGTGCCGTATTTCCAGAACCTGGTGAATGACGTCATCGCCAGAGATATAATACTCAGGTACAACATCCCGCATCCGGTACAGCTGAAACGACTGGTACAGATGCTGATGAACAACATGTCGCGCCTTATCTCCGTGAACAAGCTGAAGCAGCGCCTCGATGGGGAAAGGAACAAACTGTCACCAGAATTGATCGCTGACTACATTGACAAACTGAATGACTGTTACCTGATGTTCACTGTTCCAATCCGCTCATACAACTCTGCCGTCCGGGCAGTAAACCCGAAAAAAATCTATTGCATAGACCATGCGATGGCGCAGGCCTGTTCGCTTGCTACATCCGAGAACAACGGCCTGGCTCTGCAAAATCT
>CAXZAJ010000111.1:0-11613 GCA_964293355.1 uncultured bacterium | reverse complement strand
ACATACAGGAAGGCATCAAGAAAAACGGGATTGTCATCTCCAAGGCCTAGTCCTGTTAGCATACAGTAAAAACTGAAGCCCCTGTCGAACAGACGGGGGCTTCTTGTTGCAAGGAAACACAAGATGAGCTCCTTTGTCGTTTTCTGCGGTTTCTGAGACTATTACGCTATTCAGGCCAATCGTTGACAGTAAATCGCGCCTTATGGTAACATTCAGCCCGAAAAATATGAACGGACGTCCCGCTTTCAGGGCGATCGCCATGAAGCGCTCATCTACAATCAGGCGCATGGCACCCCGGTTTCAGCGGATCGTCGACACGTTCTAAACCGCGTATTCCACTCGGCAAGGAGTCACAATGTCAGGACATAGTAAATGGGCGACGATCAAGCATAAAAAGGGAGCGGCCGATGCCAAGCGCGGCCAGATCTTTACCAAGCTGATCAAGGAAATTTCAATCGCGGCCCGCATGGGCGGCGGTGATGCTGACTCCAACGCGCGCCTCCGCACGGCCATACTCAAGGCCCGCGGCGCTAACATGCCCAAAGACAACATCGACAGGGCCATCAAGAAGGGTACCGGTGAACTCGGTGATGCCATCTATGAAGAACTCGTCTACGAAGCGTATGCACCTGGCGGCATTGCCATCCTCATAGAAGTGCTGACCGACAACAAGAACCGTGCGGCCGCCGAAGTGCGCAATATCCTCACACGTTCAGGCGGCTCACTCGCGACCTCGAACGCCGTTCTGAGGCTCTTTGCACGACAGGGTGTAATCTCCCTCGACGGTGAGAAGTATGCCGAAGACAAGGTTATGGAACTGGCACTTGAAGGCGGCGCCGACGATATCGTCAATGAAGACGGAGAAATCGTCGTGTACACAACGCCTGAAGCCTTTGAAGCGGTGCTCAACGCCATCACCTCGGGCGGCATGGAAACCGACGGGGCCGAGATATCCATGATCCCGGAATCGTATGTGGCCACTGACAAGGATGCCGGCGCCAAGATCCAGAAGCTCATCGACAAGCTCGAGGAATGCGACGACGTGCAGAACGTCTACCACAACGCGGAACTCCCCGAACAAGACGAGGAATAAGCGTGGTCCGCGGACAGGAAACCGTCCGCTTCCTCGGCATAGATCCCGGCCTCGCGGCTGTGGGATGGGGCGTCGCCGATATTGACGGCGCCCGAGTCGTCTATAGGGGGCACGGGTGTTTCAATACCAAGGCTGGCGAAGATGTCGCCGCGCGACTGGCCTTCATACGTGACTCGCTGGCTGCGGTGATAGCCGAATACCTGCCGGCTGAAGCCGCCATGGAAGCACTGTTCTTTTCACGAAATGTTTCAAGCGCACTCGGTGTAGCCGAAGCCCGCGGCGTAATCAGGCTCGCCTGCAAGGATGCGGGGCTCTCAATGCGTGAATACGGCCCCATGGACGTAAAGAAGGCCGCGACGGGCTCTGGCCGCTCGGGCAAAGAAGAAGTCCAGACTTTTGTTAAACTCGTACTAGGCCTTTCAGCCATCCCGAAGCCTGACCATGCCGCTGACGCACTCGCTGTAGCCATATGCCATTGTCAGGGTCGTGCCGTACGCTCTGCCTTGGTTGATGTAGCCCGCTCTGGCCGACTATAATCGCCCCATGTTCAACGCAGTACGAGGAACGCTCTGCTACAAGGGCGCGGATACCATCAGGATAGACAATCAGGGCGTGGAATGGGAGTTTTCCGTGCCCGCCCGCTCGGTGGATACGTTTGGCCGGCTGGGCGATGAAGCCCGGGTGCTCGCTTGGCTTCTGCACCGCGATGACCAGATGCGGTTGTATGGCTTTGCAAGCGAAGCTGAGCGTTCGATTTTCATGGAGCTCATGAGCGTGGATGGGATCGGCCCAAAAGCCGCCCTTAAGATACTCGGCGGCATCCGTGCTTCCGAGCTCGAAACGGCACTTGAGTCAGAAGATCTTGCCAGGCTTGAGTCGATTCCTGGGCTAGGCAAAAAAACCGCGCAGAAGCTTGTATTCACCCTCAAGGGCAAGTTGCCTTCAAGGCTTGCGGCCCAGGCCTCCATGCAGGCTGGGCCCCATGACGACATTGTCCGGGCGCTGGTCGACATGGGTTATGACAAGCGCAAAGTCGTTGACGCGGTGGCAAGGGTCGACGCTGATTTGGCCGTCAGCCTGCCAGAGCGGGAGCGTGAACTGTTCCGCCGCGCCATCGTGGAGCTGAGCGCATCATGAGCATTCGAGAGCCGGAAGCCGGAATGGTCTCAGCCACCTTCAACCCGGTGGAAGACGAGCGGGAAAATGCTTTACGGCCAAAACGGTTGTCTGAATTCCTCGGACAGGCATCTATAAAGGCCAACCTGTCCGTATTCATAGAAGCCGCCCTGAAGCGCGGTGACGCACTGGATCATGTGTTCCTGATGGGGCCGCCAGGACTCGGCAAGACGACCCTCGCCGGCATCCTTTCCCATGAACTCGGCGTAGACTTCAAGGTAACCAGCGCCCCGGCTCTTGAGAAGCCAAAGGATCTCGCCGGCATCCTGACGACGCTGGCTCCAAAATCCATATTCTTCATAGACGAGATTCACCGCCTCAAGCCTGCCATAGAAGAGATGCTGTACATGGCGATGGAGGACGGTGAACTGGATTTCATAATCGGCCAGGGGCCTGCCGCACGGACCCTGCGCATTCCGTTGCCGCCATTCACGCTCGTAGGGGCAACGACGAGGGCTGGCATGGTCGGCAGTCCGCTCGTCAGCCGTTTCGGCATCAATGTCAGGCTGGGCTTCTACGAAAAGGCCGACACCATGGCCATCCTCCGGCGCTTGGCGGGCATACTCGGCACCACGTTGGATGACGATGCGGCAGACCGGCTTGCCGACGCCAGCCGAGGAACCCCGCGCGTGGCCAACCGGCTGCTCCGCAGGATGCGTGACTTTGCCCAGGTGGGCGGCTCTGATACCATCAGCGCCAAGGTTGTAGAAAACGGCCTCGCCAGGCTTGAGGTAGACCATTTTGGCCTGGAGCGGCATGACCGAGACGTGCTCACCGCCATAATAGAAAAATTCGGCGGCGGTCCGGTAGGCGCTGAGACCCTGGCGGTATCGACGAGCGAGAGCATAGAGACGCTTGAGGATTATCTGGAACCCTTCCTTATCCAGTCGGGCTTCATCATGCGCACTCCGCGCGGCCGTATCGCTACGCCACTGGCCTACGAGCATCTCGGATACAGGAAAAACCATGCTGACGACGGATTTCAGTTTTAGCCTCCCCGAAGAACTCATTGCCCAGCAGCCTCCCGCCGAACGTGGTTCCTCGCGGTTGCTGGTTCTGGACAGGCAGTCCGGTGCCGTGAGGCATTCCAGCGTGCGTGAGCTTTCGTCATTCGTGCCGGCAGGCACCGTTATGGTGTTCAATGATTCCCGGGTGCGGCGGGCAAGGCTCTTTGGTACGAGCCTTACCGGTGGCAAGGTTGAGGTGCTGTTGCTCAGGCATGAAGGTGATTCGCTGTGGGCAGCGCTGACCACAAGAATGGCAAAGCTCGTACCGGGAAAGCGGGTAACGCTGCCCGAGGGAATTGAAGCCGAAGTGATCGAATCGCGGCCAGACGAGCGGCTGTTCAGATTCTCCCGCGAAATAGATGACGACTATCTGGATCGCAACGGCCACCTTCCTTTACCACCGTACATACGCCGTGCCGACGCCCCCTCGGATATGGAACGGTACCAGACCGTATACGCCCGGGAACAGGGGTCCGCCGCGGCCCCGACTGCCGGGCTTCATTTTACGCCTGAGATACTCGAAGGCCTGCGTTCTGCCGGCGTTGATATCCGTTTTGTCACCCTGCACGTCGGACTCGGCACCTTCTTGCCTGTTCGCGCTGAATCCATAGAAGAACACCGCATGCACTTTGAGGAATATTCGGTTCCTGAGGAGACAGCGGAGGCCGTCAATGCCGCCAAGCGGGATGGCCGGCTGGTGCTGGCCGTTGGGACGACCAGCGTACGGACGCTGGAGAGTGCCTGGACTCCCGATGGGCTCTCCAGCGGTTCCGGCGCTACGAACATCTTCATGTATCCGGGGTATGAATTCAAAGTCGTAGACATGATCTTTACCAATTTTCATACGCCAGAATCGACGTTGTTGATGTTGGTGTCGGCGTTTGCCGGGCGGGAACGCATCCTTGCCGCATATCAGGAAGCGGTGCGGGAACGTTATCGCTTCTTTTCATATGGCGACGCCATGCTGATACGATAAGGCTATCCCATGACAAAGCGCATTGATGTTCCGAATGATCTGAAAGACTTTGCCGCAGTATTCAAGGCAGCAGGATTTTCCTGCTATTTCGTCGGCGGGGCCGTGCGTGATCGCTTGCTGGGGCTCTCGGTCAGCGACTGGGACGCGGGTACCGGTGCAAAACCAGAAGACCTCAAACGACTCTTCAAGTCGGTCATCCCGACCGGCATCCAGCATGGTACCGTAACGGTACACTGGCGGGGCGGTTCCATAGAAACGACGACCTTCCGCGTCGATGGCGAATACAAGGATGGCAGGCGCCCCGTATCGGTGTGCTTTACATCCGACCTGCTGGAAGACCTGTCCCGCCGTGATTTTACCATCAACGGCATGGCCGTCGATCCGACATCAGGAGAGATCATTGACCCCAACGGTGGACTGGACGACCTGACAGCCGGCCTGATCCGGGCCATCGGCGACCCCGTGGCCCGGTTCGAGGAAGACGGACTCAGGCCGCTCCGCGCCGTCAGGTTCGCGGCACGGTTTGGTTTCAGGATAGATCCGGCGACGCTCGCTGCCATTCCGGCCACCGTGGAACGTTTCAGGCTCGTATCCGCTGAACGCATCCGGGACGAATTCACCAAGATCCTCGTCTCAGGCAGGGCGGGCGAAGGCATCCTGAGGCTCGACGAGTCCGGTCTGCTGAATGAGTTCTTGCCTGAATTGACCGCGTGCAAGGATGTAGGGCAGGGTGGCCCCCACCGTTTCGATGTATTCCGTCATCAGGTAGCTGCCTGCGACGCGGCTCCGCCTGATCTGGTGCTTCGCCTCGCGGCACTGCTCCACGATACCGGCAAGCCGGCCAGGCGGACAGATGAGGGCGATGGTTCGCTGACTTTCTATGGCCACGACATCGAATCGGCCAGACTCTCAGAAAAGGTTCTCAGGCGCCTCAAATACCCCAATGCCGTCATCGATGAAGTTGTCACTCTCGTGAAGCATCACATGTTCGACTATTCCAGCGCCTGGACCGATGCGGCGGTCCGGCGGTTCGTAGCCAGGGTGGGCATCGAACATGTCAAACCGCTTGCAATCCTGCGGCTAGCCGACACGACGGGACTGGGCCAGGGGTCGGCCGACCCGCGTTCCGTTTTGCCGCTGATAGACAGGGTAGAGGAACTCAGGGCCAAGGATCAGGCTTTCAGCATTAAGGATCTTGCGATACGGGGAAACGACCTGGCTGCGATAGGTTGGCCCAAGGGTCCTTCGATGGGCCGCGCACTCGCGGAATTGCTTGAAGCTGTGTTGGATGATCCAGAACTGAATACGAAAGAGCGCTTGCTGGAGATAGCGGAGCGAATAAAAGGCAGGCATGGCGTCCACTGAACAGCCTTCTCGAGGCGGTACTGACTACAGGCGCTTCATCGCAACGAGCCGCTCGGCTTCAACCCCGCCAGCCGCGAGAATGGCATTATAGGCTATTGCCGCAGATGCCTGCTCTGCATCCTTCTTCGTTTTTCCGGAGGCTGGTCCGTACGCTACCCCGAACAGGGAGCAGCAGATCCAGTAGGTCTTGTCGTGGTCGGGCCCGGTTTTCTTCTCAAGCTCGTAGATCGGATAACAGCGGTGCCATTTCTGGGCGTATTCCTGGAGCAGGGTCTTGTAATCCTTGCGGTGTCGATCGGTCAGCACCTTTTCTATTTCCGGGTTTACCAGCGAGAGCACGAGATCCTGGGCCTTCTCAAAGCCTGAATCAAGGTAGGCTGCACCAAAAACAGCCTCCAGGGCGTCCGCCAGGATAGCCTTCTTGTTCCTGCCTCCCGACCGTTCCTCGCCCTTGCCGACCATGAGCAACGAATCCATGCCCAGATCCGCCGCGAGTTCCGATAGCGTATCCTCGGACACAACGAAACTCTTTATGCGGGCAAGATCTCCCTCGGTCTTGTCGCCGAGCGCCTTGAAGAGGCGCGCCGCGGTGGCCATGCCGAGTACCGCGTCACCAAGGAATTCCAGCCGCTCATTGTTGCCAAGTGAGCGGGGATCCTCGTTGACATACGAACGGTGCGTCAGCGCCCTGTTGAGGAGTGATTGGTCTTTGAAGCGGAAGCGGAGTGAACGTTGAAAGGCCGCGAGCGCTTCCAGCCGTTCTCGACTTATATCGTCGTAACGAAAGGACACGTCCACGGCCTCAGGGACAGTAGATGCAAGCGCCAACCGGCACGGGGCCCGTTCGGCAGCGTCATACCTGTGACTTTATGAATTCGTACGCGTCACGGACGGTCTGGAATTCATTAGCCTTTTCGTCCGGAATGCGGATCTTGAGTTCTTCTTCAATGCCATAAACAAGCTCGTAGGTATCGAGGCTGTCGGCACCGAGGTCCTGCCTGAAGCTGGCATCGAGGGTTATCTTCGATTCCTCGACTTCGAGCTTGTCGGCGATGATCTTCTTGATCTTCTCATACAATTCGTCCATAGCGAATCTCCTTTACGCGTTGGTCTCGGGGGTGAAAACCTGCCTGCCGCGATAGAAGCCGCACTTCGGGCAAACCCTATGGAACAGTACGGCATTGCCGCAGTTTCCACAGGATACGATCGTCGGCGCGACGAGCTTCATGTTGATTGAGCGGCGCCTGCGAGTTCGTGCCTTCGAAGTATTACATCTGGGTACAGCCATACTATAACCTCATTCCCACAATAAATTGCCTGTAACGGATACCGGCGCACAATAACGAAATGCCTGCCTTTTGTCAAGTCGATGGAGAACCGGGGTCATGTGGTGCTGTTAAGCCTGAAGCGTTCCATGGCCTTGGCTATGACCGGCGGCACCATGCCACTGACATCGCCCCCGAACGAGGCAAGCTCTTTAATGGCGCTCGAGCGGAGCACGAAGAACTGCTGGTCGGTCGGCATGAAGAGCGTCTCTACTTCTGGTCCAACACCCTTGTTCAGGATGGACAGCTCAAACTCGTATGAAAAGTCCTGAACGCTTCTGACGCCGCGCAGAAGAACCCGACAAGCGTGTTTCCTCGCGAATTCTACTATCAGGGTGTTACAGACATGGACCTCCACATTGGCCCAGGGCGCCACTAGTTCCTTCATGAAACCCACCCGCTCTTCAGTATTGAAGAGATAATGCTTGTCGCGGTTCACCGCAACGACGACGAGTACTCGCTCGAATATCGTGCGAGCGCGTTCAATGACGTTGAGGTGCCCGTAGGTAGGTGGGTCGAATGACCCGGGAAAAACTGCCTTGACCATGCCGGAACCATAAACTGCTCGCCGCGGGGCGTCAAGGCATACGTTTTGTTTGATGTATGGCAAGTACGGGCTACTCCGTGTATCATTCCGAACCATGAGACTCGTACGATTATCCATACTCGCGGCATTTTCAGGCGTGCTCCTTGCGTTTGCCCTGCCTAATGAACTGTTTTCCTGGGGAAACCCGGTGGTTGGACTCATCGCGCTGTCTCCCCTGTTTGTCGCCCTTGCTTCCACACGCTCGTTCAAGGAAGCCTTTTTGATTGGCGCACTATTCGGAGGGATGGCGCACGGACTATCCAGTTACTGGCTGTGGTTCTTCAAGGATTTCAGGTTCTGGACACTCGGAACGTCGACAGCGGCGTACATGGTGGTATACGGATGCATGGGCATGTACCTGCGCGGCGCGCTCAAGCGAACAGGAATTGCCCGTACGCTCGTGTTTGCCATGGCCTGGGCCGTAATCGAATGGGGCAAGTCTTCAGGGTTCCTGGGATATCCCTGGGGGCTTATCGCGTACAGCTGGAACACCGTGCTGCCCGCCACCCAGATAGCTGAATCCACCGGCGTCTACGGCCTGTCCTTTTCTCTTGCCTTTATATCGGCAGGTCTGGGAGAATGGCAGGCTCCGCCTCCAGACGGATTAACCGCCCCATGGGATACACCCGCCGAGCGGCCGATGCGGGGCCGTCTGCGCTTTTTGCTCCCGGCAAGGCCTGTGCTTGCGGGCGGCAGGTTCCTGGCATCAGGGCATCTGGTCGTCTCTGCCGTGCTCTTGCTGGCAATCACCGGCTACGGACTCATCGCACTGGACAAGAGCAGAACGCCGCGTGGCTTCGTCGATGCGGTGATGGTTCAGCAGAATGTGGATTCCTGGCTGGGTTCGGAATCCGAGAACCTCGGTATTTCCATTGCCCTGGCCAGAAAAGCCATAGCTGAATCGGACATCGCTCCCGACATCGTCTTGTTCAGCGAAACGACGCTCAGGCGCCCATGGAACGGTTTCGAGCGTTTCTACGCCAGGACCCCCGGCAAGGATCCCCTGGCTCGCTTCATAGCTGATTCAGGTGCGTACTTGTTTACGGGTGCGCCAGAAATATTGGATTACGAGACCTACGAGGCCACCAATTCTGTCATCTTGATAAATCCTGAAGGCAAACAGACGGGAACCTACGCCAAGATACATCCTGTGCCATTTGCGGAAGCCATCCCATTCTGGGAATATACGCCATTCAGGAAATTCATACAGGATGTCGTAGGACTGGAATCAGGCTGGGTGATGGGCACGGAACGGGTCGTCTTCGAGTTGCCGACAAAATCGGCCGGCATTGTAAAATTCTCCGCACCTATATGCTTTGAAGATGCCGTGGCCACCCTGTGCCGGGAATTCATCCAGGAAGGAGCTGAAATACTCGTCAACCTGACCAATGATTCGTGGTCAAAGACCGATTCAGCAGAGATCCAGCACTTCGTGGCAGCACGTTTCAGGTCTATAGAACTCAGGCGTACCCTTGTCAGGTCTACCAATGGCGGCGTATCTGCCGTAGTAGGTCCTGACGGACGCATACTTGAAATCATGCCACTCTTCCAGTCAACATCAAGGATGGTCAGGATTCCTGTCCATATCAATGAAGTCACTCCGTATCTGGTCTATGGCGATTGGTTTGCCTTTGTTCTGGCCTGTATTCTGGCGGCATTGGCGATTATACTTTTCATTCACGACTCAACCTCGATGAAGGAGCCGGCATGAGCCTGAAGAAATACCTTTCCGGAGAGTTCTACGAGATCCAGCCCTACAGAAGTGATCCGCCCCAGGATGCGCTGGCCTTTACCGGTTCTCCTCGCAAGCACCCGTACGACGATGAAAAGATAATCCTCATAGTCGAACCGCAAGGCGGCGAATCGGCAATATACGAGTTCAAGGCTGCCGATATCGTCGGAGCCCAGGATCTGCCCAGTCCCGTAACGGAAGCAGGAGAAAGTTACCGCATCGTGCGGCTCTGGGTCCGCCGGGGATCAGTGGGCATACGCTATGAGCCGTTCGAGGTGGAGGCTCCTCTCAGGTTCCTCAACGAGCACCCCGCCATCAAGGAGAAAGTGCTCGGCCGGCACAGGGGCTGAAGGCGTGCCGGGCCCTGTCCCACCGGAAGGCCGGTACTGGGATGCAGAACCAGACGGCTCCGTTTCGTGCCGTCTCTGCCACCACCACTGCCGGATACAGTCCGGTTCCTCAGGCGTTTGCAGGGTCCGCCGCAACGACGGCGGAAGGCTCGTGCTTCCGTTCTACGGTCTTGCAAGCGCGCTTTCGGTTGATCCCATAGAGAAGAAGCCCCTGCACCACTTTCTGCCGGGCAGTTCCACGTACTCAATCGGGTATGTCGGTTGCAACCTCCATTGCCCCTTCTGCCAGAATTTCGGTATCTCGCAGTCCACTACCGCTCCCGTTGAGCGCATCTGCCCGGAGGATGTTGTCCGCAAGGCCCGGTAGTCCGGGTGCCCCTCGATAGCGCACACATATTCGGAGCCCGTAGTCCATGCTGAATTCGTGGAAGCCTGCATGAAGGCGGCGAGGGCTGCCGGTCTCGGGAATGTGCTTGTAACCAACGGCTGTGCCGCTCCGGATGCGGCTGTCTCGTTGCTCTCCCTGTGCGATGCCGTCAATGTTGACCTCAAGTCCTGGGATGATTCTTTTTACCGTTCAGAGCTTGGAGGTGACCTTGAAACCGTCAAGGCCTTCATTGAAACAGCGTTCCGGTCCGGAGTACATGTAGAGGCCACGACACTGGTCATTCCCGGCAAGAATGATGACGACTGGCACATGAATGGAATTGCCTCCTTCCTTGAGTCGCTCTCACCTGATATTCCGTTGCACCTGTCAGCCTATCGGCCCATGTATAAGTATGTGATCCCGGCAACGCCAGCCGCTACGATTCACAGATTGGTGAAAACCGCAGAGAAGCGATTGCGATATGTCTATGCCGGAAATGTGGCGGGAGAACGTTCCATTACGGAATGCCGGACCTGTGGGGCCGTATTGGTAGCCAGGCACGGATACTCCGTCGATACCACGGGGTTGGCTGGTTCGCGGTGCGCGTCCTGTGGTACTGAAAGTTCCATCATCAATCCTTGAAAATAATCTTTTGAAAATCCTGTTGACATTTTTTTCCGGCTTTGGCATAGTACGTCTCGCCAAGCGCACGGTGGGTGTAGCTCAGCGGTAGAGTCCCAGAATGTGGATCTGGATGTCGCGGGTTCGAACCCCGTCACTCACCCTAGCTCGTCGGAACCGGCGTACGGGACTGATCGGCGACGGGCGTTCGTAGCTCAGCTGGATAGAGCGACGGACTTCGAATCCGTAGGTCGGGGGTTCGACTCCCTCCGGACGCAGTTCTTTTGTGCTTTCTGTTTTTAATGATACCAGGGCCGTTAGCTCAGCTGGTAGAGCAGCAGACTCTTAATCTGCGGGTCGCAGGTTCGATCCCTGCACGGCTCAATGAGACAATGATTGCGGGTAGCCGCGAGGAATTGTCTGACCTTGACAGGGTTTGCCGATTTCAGTTAAGGTTCGGTGCCTTTTGGATCCGAGCGAGAGTGGTGGAATTGGCAGACACGCCAGACTTAGGATCTGGTGCCTTGCGGCGTGAGGGTTCAAGTCCCTTCTCTCGCAGTACATCGGACAAACCGGCGTCAGGCGATTGAAGGAACAGCATTGCGGGAATAGCTCAGTGGTAGAGCGCCACCTTGCCAAGGTGGATGTCGCGGGTCCGACTCCCGTTTCCCGCTCGATGCGAAGGCGGTCCGGAGAAAACCCGGATCGCCTTTTTTTTGTCGTTGACGCCTCTGATACCCTATCGTATCCGGGGCGCTTTCCGTATACGCAAGTCCGCGGTTCCTCCAGGAGCCGCCATCGAGAAGGGGTAGACACGTGGTCGTTACAAAGAACTTTGAAAAACTCGAGCACTCAGCAGTCAGACTTACCGTAACCGTGGGCAAGGACGATGTCCGCGCCGCCTATGAGGCCATCGTCAGGGATTACTCCAAGAATGTCCGGATAGACGGTTTCCGCAAGGGCAAGGTTCCGGCGACCATTCTGGAACGCAAGTTTGGCTCGCAACTCTAGCTCG
>CAXZAJ010000110.1:0-11646 GCA_964293355.1 uncultured bacterium | reverse complement strand
CAACGAGCTACATCAGAAATGCAGGAAGAACTTTATTCCCCAGAAGAAGGCTTCTGCGGGGCCGTACAGCTGGTCGTCTACAAGCCTCAAGCCTGCTATGATGCCGGCCTGGGCAAAGCCGACCAGGTCGATGGCGATGCCGGCACCTGTTGAGGCCAGAAATCCGCTCTCGTCTGCAAAGCTGGCCGAGGCATCGGCGAAACCGGCGTAGTAGCCGGCGTCGATGAAGCCGAACAGGTACGGTACGATGGCATCGATGACGATGGCGGGACCGACGAGCCTGACTTCAGCGTTGGCAACGGTCTTGAGCGATGCATCGTAGGCATTCCAGCCGTAGCCGCGGACGCAATCACCCATCGAGCCGCGCAGGTTCCGGCCACCAAAGGTCTGATTTACATAGATCGGCACCGAATCTCCCGCCGAATAGTCCACTCCAGCAAAGGCTCCAAGGTAGACATTGAACAGGTTGCCGCCTTCAGTCGGAATGTCGAATACCGGAAGAAAACCGAGCGTCTGTGCCGAGACACGCCAGAAATCGCTCGTTTCGTTGAGGAATCCTGGCCCCCATTCAGCGGCAGCCTCCGCATATACGCCGGACTTTGACCGATGCTGGTCCTGGACACGGGAATTGTATGAAATACCGCCCATGATCGAGGTTCCGAAGAGCCCCAGCATGTCTGAAAACACTGCAGTGCTCACGGCATCATTGGGATACAGGTCGAAGCGTCCGCGATAGAACGCGAAGGCCTCGAGCAGGTTGGCACCGTCAGGCCGGCGGGAAAAGCCCTGTATGAAGGCGAGTTCCCACTGGAAATTGGACTTGTTAAAGGCAAGGCCGGTGCCCTCGTCCTTCACGAGCAAGGACGGATCACCGGAAACCGGGTCGCGCAGCAATACGGTATCCTGATAACCGCCACCGGCCTTCAGGAACAACTTGGTGTCGCCGGCGTCGGAGAGGGCAAATCCGGTATACGTGAGCGACAGGTCTATGCCGCTCGGAATATAGCCATACAGGAATCTGGCGCCTTCAAGGGCCAGATTCAGGTCTTTGTCCTGTGTAAACGCCGGGGCGGCGGCGAGCATCGCTCCAAGAGCGATCGCGAGGTATCGTCTGTTGTTCATCGATCGCTCCTGGTCTGTATTATGCCTGGCCGGCGGAACCGAGGACTTCCCGGTTCTTGTGCATGTAGAGCTTCTTGAGCTCGTCTCGGGCCGGCCCGAGGTACTTGCGCGGGTCGAATTCCTCGGGCTTCTCCTGGAACACCTTGCGTATGATGGCTGTCATGGCGAGGCGGCCATCAGAATCGATGTTGATCTTGCAGACAGCGCTCTTTGAGGCTGTGCGAAGCTGTTCCTCGGGAATGCCCACGGTATCCTTGAGCTTGCCGCCGTACTGCAGGATCATCTTGGTGTACTCGACCGGCACCGAAGACGAGCCGTGAAGCACGATCGGGAAACCGGGGATGCGTTTCTCTATCTCCTTGAGGATGTCGAAGCGGAGGGGTGGCGGCACGAGGATGCCATCAGCGGTGCGGGTGCACTGCTCGGGCCTGAACTTCATCGCTCCGTGGCTGGTGCCGATGGAGATAGCCAGAGAGTCAACGCCGGTTTTCTTGACGAAATCTTCGACTTCGTCGGGCTGTGTGTAGTTGGAATGCTCTGATGAAACGTCGTCCTCGACGCCAGCAAGCACGCCCAGTTCACCCTCTACCGAGACGTAATCCTTGCGGGAATGCGCGTACTCGCAGACCTTTTTGGTCAACGCCACGTTTTCGTCGTAGGGCAGGTGGGACCCGTCTATCATCACGCTTGAAAAGCCGTTTTCTATGCAGTCGACGCACAGCTCGAATGAATCGCCGTGGTCAAGGTGCAGCACGATCGGGATCTTGTAGCCCAGCTCGGCGGCATACTCGACCGCACCACGAGCCATGTTGCGCAGCAGGTTGGAATTGGCGTATTTGCGGGCACCTGAACTCACCTGCATGATGACCGGGCTTTTCGTCTCGACGCAAGCCTGGATTATTGCCTGCATCTGCTCCATGTTGTTGAAGTTATACGCAGGGATAGCGTAGCCGCCGGCTACTGCCTTTTTGAACATCTCCACCGTATTGCTGAGTCCCAGTTCCTTGTAGCTTGTCATCGTATGCTCCTTCATATAGTACCAAGCGAGTCTATGATCCATAAAGCCAGTCGTCAAGAGCCGCCCTTGCCCCCGCTTCCATGCTGGGGTACTATCGAAGGGTGGATCATACAGAATACCGCATGGCTACTGGAATCGCTGGAACCGCTGTGTTCAGCCTTTGCATCCTCTTGACCGCCTGCCAGAGTCCCGCGGCAAGCCTCGCCGTGATCGATCCTGTCTTTGCGTATCTCTCACCGGATTCGGTAAAAGCGTTTTCAAACGCGGCGCATGAAGTTGAAATGCTTCCAGATTCCGGAGCTTCGGCAGCCCTCTACGCCACCATCGACGCACAGGCACCAAAGTCGGTATTGCTGAGCCCGCTGCTTGCCTCTGAAATTGAGCCTATCCTCAAGCGCAACAACGAAACCAGCGTCGTTTATCTTGGAAACGTTCGGCCTGAACCCCATCCACGGCTTATCGCCGCTGTTTTTTCGTCCGTGGATGCGGCATCACAGGGCGGCAGGCTGACCGCAGCCGAGAGCACCAGGCTCATCGCAGAACTGCCAAGCGGCAACCCGCCCCCCAGTATAGCGGCCGTATTTTCGGGGATTGTGGACGCGGAAGCGTGTTCCGAAGCTTTCATGCAAGCCTACCGCGCGGCAGGAGGCCAGGGAGAGCCTCTGGTAGAAATTTCGGCGCAAGGCTTTGCGCAAGCCATGGCGGAACGACTCAAGACGCTTGATATCCGGATCGGTTACATCGCGGCACCCCCACGAGAGGCTGAACGCTGGGCCCGGCAAGGCTTCGATCAATACGCGCACCTTGTTATGGAATATGCCTTGCCTACGAGTGGAACGACATCGCTCGCCGACGCTTTCATTGCCTGGGACGTGGAGGCGACCCTGACCACACTGGTGCTGAAACTGCCTGCAAATGAGGCTGGCCTGGAAAAAGGCAGCTGGAAAACAGTGCCGAATGACCAAACGGATGGTAATCGTAGATAAAGATCACGCCGATATGGTTATATAAGCGGGCGGAGCCCTATTTTGTTTGACAAAGACAGGGCTTAAAAATATAATTCCAGCCGCTGATGATGATTCTTTTAGTTGGTAATATTAAGGAGTAGTCCTGATGAAACAGCGCGTCGTAAAGGCGATCTGCCTGTCCTTCGTCATCGTTTTCTTGCTCACGGCGACGGGGGCTTTCGCTGACGATGAAACCGTCAATCTTGAGTCGTTTGTCGTACAGAGTTTCGACGAACCTGACGCCCAGCCGTGGTTCCTTGTCGGCAGCAAATTCGCCACCAAGGAATATCCAAAGCTCGCCTACGCCAAATCCTGGCCGGTCGCGCTCTTTGGAACCGCCGGTGGCGGCAAGGATCTCCGGAGCCTTGGTATCGCCATGCTGTTCGATCGCAAGGAATACAACTGGGTAGACGTCGTTCCCGGCAAGAAATCCGGAACCGGCGACAGCGCCACCTACGAACCAATCGAACTCGACCTTCCGGGTCGTGTCCGTATGCTCGACATGTGGATCTGGTCCGGCAACTATGATTACTACATAGAGGCGTACATCCGCGACTACAAAGGCATCGTTCACACGTTGCCAATGGGCGACCTGAGCCACGTGGGCTGGCAGAATTTCAGGGTGAACATTCCTACCAATGTTCCCCAATCAAAAAAGTACCTGCCCAAGCGCGAGAACCTTACCCTCGTGAAGTTCAGGATCTGGACGAGGCCGACTGAAATCGTTGCTGCGCATGCAAAAGCAGACGCTCCTCTTACAGAAAAAGCTGTGTACTTCTACTTCGACCAGCTCAAGGTGCTGACGGATACCTTTGAAACCTTGTTCGACGGCGACAGCCTGATGGACCCCAAGGTCATCGAGGATACCTGGGGCAGTTCAGAAACTACCAAGTAAAGGGAGACCATGAAAAAGACAATCGCCGTCCTTTTGGCAATCTCCGCTCTCGCGTTCGCGTCCGCGCAGGAGAGCGTAGGAAGTCCCGATCCCAATGCGATCGGTGTCGATACAGCCCAGCAAAAACTCCAGGTCGTCACGGTTGACAAGTTCGAGGCCGCCGGTTTCTGGAACGTGTTCATCTCCGCTGATGAGGGTGTCGCCAATGGCAGACTCTTCTCGGGCGGGCCGGCGGCAAAGGCCGAAGAACCCAAACCTGAAGAGCGCTATGTCGGCATCGACCCAAAAATTGCCGACATCCAGACCTATGGCGCCAGAGTGGATTTCTTCAAGCGTGGCAACAACACCATTTACGTGCTTGCCCAGAAACCAATCCCGATAGAAGGCATCACGAAGACAATCTCGGTCTGGGTAGTAGGCAGAAACTACAACCATACCATGAAGGTCATCGTATCCGATTTCTTCAACAACCAGTTCGAGCTTACGATGGGCAAGCTCAACTTCCAGGGTTGGAAGAAGATGGCTGTAGCCATACCTCCGCAAAACCCCGACGGAGTTACCGGCATAATCCAGCGTAACTACCACTACAACAATCTCATGGGGCTAAAAATCGTTGGCTTCAAGATCGAATGTGACCCCATGGAAGCATTTGGCACCTACTATGTCTACTTTGACGACCTCAGGGCGGTAACCGACCTGTTCGCTGAAGACAGCAGGGATGCCGACGATATGGCAGACGGCTGGTAACAGGCCATACCCAGAAACTACGGCTCCCCGCTTGGGGAGCTTTTTTTTTGTTTTTGATCAGGTTTTATCGTTACTATATTAGTAATCTACTTGAGGAGGAACCATGAAAGCACGACTGATTCTTGTTGTTTTGTCTCTGTTGGCAACCGTAACCTGGGCTCAGACTACTGACAAGGTCATTCTGGATGGCGCGATTACCGATGGAGAATACAGGACAGTAGAAGTAAAAAACGATTTTACCATCGCTGCGCGATTATCTGACGACAAAAACACCCTGTACGCGGCAATCGAGGGTCCAACCACAGGCTGGATTTCCATCGGGCTAGGTACACTCAAAATGAACGGTTCCTTCATGATCCTCGGGTATGTAGCGGATGGCAAACCGGCAGTTTCATTTGAACTTGGAAAAGGTTACTCCCATGCCCCCACCCCAGCCCCAGGCGCTCAGGCATTCGTTTCTGAAACCGGGGGAATAACCACGCTGGAGGTATCCCTTCCTGCCCTGACCTACGTAAAGGCTGGAGTACTGCAGCTCATTGCCGCCTCTGGCCCCAAGGATGATTTCAAGAGCAAGCACACGAAGCGGGCGGCGCTTGAACTGAAACTCTAAAGCATCAGGAACGATTGACAGAGCCCTGACTGTAGTTACAATACAGTCAGGGCATTTTTTTCAATCAACTCCCGCAGCTCTTCCACAGTAGAATTTCTCAGTTCCGCCGCCAGCTCATAGGTTCTATGAATGTCGAGAGGGGAGCAATTCTTGCCGCGTCGTGGTTCCGGACTCATGTAGGGCGAATCGGTTTCAAGCAGCAGCAACTCATCAGGGACGACGCGGCAGGCAGCACGCAGATCGTCTGATTTTTTGTAGGTAAGGTTGCCCGCGAACGATATCCTGCAACCAAGCGCGATGAATTCCCTGGCAACCGCTTCGTCGTAGCCAAAGCAGTGAATTATGACAGGCACCTTGCCGGCATATTCACTGACTATTGCCACGGTATCCCGGTGGGCCTCGCGGGAGTGCACTATAAGAGGTTTTGCATACCGTACGGCCAGCTCGGCCTGAGACCGGAACAGGGTTTCCTGCTGGTCTCTGGTGCCGTGCATCCAGTGGTAGTCCAGTCCGCACTCCCCTACCGCCACGCAGGCTTCATCCCTTACGAAGCCTTCCAGCACCGACACGAATTCAGGCGACTTTTCCATCACGCTGGCATCGGGCCAGATGCCGGCAGCAAGCCGGACGAACGGCAGGTTTCCAAAGGCAGCCTTCCTGGCTGGAAAATCGTTGAAATCCACACCGGGGTCAATGATGATAGCTTGACCGCCATTGTATGCTGCTGCTATTTCCTCAAGGAAGGCCGAGCCGTTTCGTTCCAGGACATAGCTCAGGTGGGCATGCGTGTCGCAGAATGCCTTAAGGAAAGAATCAGCCACGAGGGCGCACCGAGAACGAGAAAACGCCTTCAGGATTCCGGTCATCGGTTACAGCATCGACCACCACGGTATCGCCTTCCAGAATCTCCCCCTTGAGCACCATTTTGGAAAGCGGATTCTGGATGTCGCCTTGCATGACGCGCTTCAGGGGTCTGGCGCCGTAGCGCGGGTCGTAGCCCTGGCTGGCCACGAGGGCCTTTGCCTTGGCGGTCATCTCTATGGCGATGGAACGGTCGGCGAGGCGTTTTGCCAGCAAAGCCAGCTGGATATCGACGATGCCGGTCATGTCCTCGGGTTTGAGTCGTTCAAAGACAACCGTTTCGTCGATGCGGTTGAGGAATTCGGGCTTGAAGGCAGTCTTGAGCACCTCCGAGATACGGAAGCGCAATTCGGCCATGTCCTTGGCTTCCAATATCAGTTCTGAACCAAGGTTGCTGGTCATGATGACGATGGCGTTCTTGAAGTCAACCGTACGCCCCTGTCCATCGGTCAGGCGTCCGTCATCCAGCAACTGCAGGAGCACGTTGAACACATCCGGGTGGGCCTTCTCGACCTCGTCGAAGAGCACGACCGAATAGGGCCTGCGCCTGACGGCTTCGGTGAGCTGGCCGCCTTCGTCGTAGCCGACGTAGCCCGGAGGCGCACCGATGAGCCTGCTGACCGTGTGCTTCTCCATGTATTCGCTCATGTCTATGCGGGTGAGCGATTTTTCATCGCTGAAGAGGAACTCGGCAAGGGTCTTGGCCAGTTCGGTCTTGCCCACGCCGGTAGGGCCGACGAAGAGAAAGCTGCCCAGCGGCTTGTTGGGGTCGGAGAGGCCTGCGCGGTTGCGGCGTATCGCATCGGAAACGGCGACGATGGCCTGGTTCTGGCCTACGACCCGCTTCTCCAGCGTCTGTTCCAGATCCAGGTACTTCTGTACCTCGCTGGAGAGCATTTTGGTAACCGGGATGCCGGTCCAGGTGGACACGACGCGGGCTATGTCCTCCTCGGAGACCTCCTCTCGGAGGAGGCGACCACCGGGAGATTTGGTGCGCGCATCAGCGGCCGAGTCGTCGAGCTGTTTCTGGGCTTCAAGCAACTTGCTGTACTTGATCTCGGCAGCCTTGGCCAGGTTGCCGTCGCGCTCGTACTGCTGCTCTTCTACCTTGAGGCGCTCGATTTCCTCCTTGAGCTTGCGCACCACGTCGATGCGCGCTTTCTCGTTCTGCCACTGCAGGCGCATGGCGTCGCGCCGACCGGTCAGCTCGACGAGTTCGGTCTCGAGTTTGGCCAGCCGTTCCAGGCTGGCTGCGTCGGTCTCACGGGTCAGCGCCTGCTTCTCTATGGTCAGCTGGAGTATTCGGCGCTCTATCTGGTCCAGATCGGTCGGCTGGCTCTCTATTTCCATCTTGATGCGGCTGGCAGCCTCGTCAACAAGGTCTATGGCCTTGTCCGGCAGAAAACGGCTTGTGATGTACCGTGCGGACAAGGTGGCAGCCGCTATCAAGGCTTCATCCATGATGCGCACGCCATGGTGCACCTCGTAGCGTTCTTTGAGGCCGCGCAGTATGGCGATCGTGTCCTCGACTGACGGCTCCGGGCACAGAACGGGCTGGAAGCGACGCTCCAGAGCCGCGTCTTTTTCTATGTGCTTGCGGTACTCGTCCAGGGTGGTGGCGCCTATGCACTTGAGTTCGCCGCGGGCCAGTGCCGGCTTGAGCAGGTTGGAGGCATCCATGGAACCCTCGGCTGCGCCGGCGCCTACCAGGGTATGCAGTTCATCTATGAAGAGGATTACCAGACCGTCTGATTTCTGCACTTCCTCGATGACGGCCTTGAGCCGCTCTTCGAACTCGCCGCGGAACTTGGCGCCCGCGATCAGGGCGCCCAGGTCGAGCGCGAGGAGCTTCTTGTGCTTGAGCGAATCGGGCACGTCGCCGGAGACGATGCGGCGCGCGAGGCCTTCAACGATGGCGGTCTTGCCGACGCCGGGCTCGCCTATCAGCACGGGATTGTTCTTGGTGCGTCGCGACAGCACCTGCATGACGCGCCGTATCTCTTCATCACGCCCTATTACAGGGTCAAGCTTTTCGCGCTTGGCCAAGGCCGTCAGGTCGCGGCAATACTTCTCCAGCACACGGTATTTTTCTTCGGCGGCCTGGTCTTTGACGCTCCTGTTGCCACGGACAGACTTGAGCGCTTCCAGGATGCCGGTCTTGGTGACCCCAGATTCCTTGAGGAGCGGCCCCACCGAACCGTCATCGTCAAGCATGGCCAGAAGCATATGCTCTCCGGCGACATAGTCATCCTTGAGCGCGGCGGCTTCCGATTCAGCCTTGGATATGGCCTTGCCGGCCGCCGGAGACAGGTATACCTGCGCCGCGTGCCCGAACACCTTGGGTTTCTTTGCCAATGACTCGTCGAGTTTTTCCCTGAGCCTGTCCACCGGAGCGCCGAGCCGTTCCAGGAGGGGGCGGACCGCTGAACCTTCAGAATCTATGAGTGCGGCCAGCAGGTGCTCGAGTTCTATCTGGGAATGATCTGATTTCTGCGCGGCGGAATGAGCCGCCTGAATGGCTTCCTGGGCCTTGAGTGTGAATTTCTCGTAATCCATTGGTTATTCTCCGTGTGCGATAGAACATACCAATGCTCTTGCCTAACGGCAAGCACCTGTATACATTTGTGTAATGTCACAGCAAACAGGAAAAGTCGTCGTCATGCACGGACTCTCTCAGGATGAGGCTCTTGCCGCCATGCGGGCCATAAAAGCCGCCCTCAAGGTACAGCATGAGGTGGCTTTTGCGATGAGCACCGAGACGAACCTTGCATGGAAGCTTTCAGACCTCGTGGAGCACGTGCTCGAGGAACATGCATTCATGACCCAGGCGCAGCAGTAAACTGCCGGAAGACTCAGTTCTCGTCGAGTTCCGGAATCCTTGCCTTGAGGTCATGGAGGAAGTCTTCTCCCGAGTAGCCGGTTCGGAGGGCGGCGAACACGACGTTGTCCTGACCGGCTATGGTACCAAGCACGCCCTCGAGCCCGAGGTTGTCCAGCGCCAGGGCTACGGGAGCCGAATGCCCGGAAAAGGTCTTGATGACGACGAACTGCTCGTTCCAGTCTATGGACACGTAGCCGCGGACGAAGTCCTGCCCATGGATTTCTTCACGGCGCCTGACCTCGTCATCGGAAGGCACGGCGTAGAAATAGCCTTCCGAGCCCGCGCCGACCTTGCTGACCTTGAGCAGCTTGAGGTCGCGGGAGAGCGTAGCCTGGGTAATGAAGATACCCTGGGTCTCCAGGATGACGAGCATCTCTTCCTGTGATTCAACGCGGTTTTCGCGCAGAAGTTTTAAAATTACCCTGAGTCGTTCCCGCCGGTTGGCGATGGATGAAGCGTCGCGCATATGGGCAGAGTATGGCGGCGCCTGCGTTTTTTGGCAAGGTCGAGGTCTGTGCTTCCGATACTCTATGAAGGGAGGAACGCCATCGTGACCCGCGTACAGCTGAGTCCCGTTGATACGGGTGGAGATTCCAGAGGACTCTCCTATTCCGCCGACGTCCGCAAGAACGACGGCAACCTCGAAGTGAGCGTAGCGGATGATGCCATGCTCGCGACGGCGACGCTCTACCCTCCCATTGGTGACGGTGCGCCGCTGACACCGGATTACGCGGCAGAACTGCTTACCAGGCTGGGCGTGACCGCGGGAGTCCTCTGGGACGAGTTTGTGGAACACATCCTCGACGTCAACATAGACCGCCACATACAGCGCGACATACCCGTAGCCAGGGGAACACCCCCCGTCTCGGAGCATCCGGAACATATCGTTATCGACGAGCGCTTCCTGCCAGGTTTCAGACCGGTGTCAGACGAAGAACTCTCCGTAGACTGGAAAACCATCAGCCCGGTCCTGGTCGTCAAAAAGGGCGATATCATAGGATCCGTAATCGCGCAGCAGGACGGCATCAACGGAAGCGATGTACGCGGCAGCCCCATCCCGTTTATCAAGGAAGCGATCAAGGGCTACACCCTGGGCAAGAACGTGGAACGGGTAGACGACAGCATACAGGCGACGAGTGACGGTCGGGTTGTTCTGGACGCGCAGAAAATCAGTGTTGAAGAAGTGCTGATCATCAAGGGTGACGTTGACTACCGCGTTGGCCACATCCTGTTTCCCGGCGACGTGGTCATAGAAGGCGGCGTCGGCTCAGGCTTCAAGGTATACTCGGGCGGGTCCATCTCCATCAAGGAAACGATGGACGCCTTTGACGTCAGCGCCAAGCGCGACCTCATCTGCGCGCAGGGCATCATAGGCAAGGACCAGGGCCAGGTGCGGGTTGGCGGCGGGCTCAAGGCAAAATTCATAGAAAATGCACGAGTCGCCGTGCGCGGGGACATCGAAGTTCCCGGATCTATCGTAGGCTCGAAAATATACACCCTTGGCAAGCTTGCCATGGGCGACAAGGGCCGCATCGTGGGCGGGGAGATATTCGCTACGCATGGCGTGGTATGCGGATTCCTTGGCGGCGGCACAAAGCCGGTAACGATAATCAACGTGGGCGTGGACTTTACGGTGCAGCAGAAACTGGACCAGGCGGGCGCCGTGCTCCGGGAACTCTCCATCAGGCTGGCCAGGCTGCAGAACATGTTCAAGGCCCGGCCTGAAGAGTCCATACGCAAGGCGCGCGACGAGACGGACGCCAGACTCCGCGCGCTTGCTACCAACATCGCGGAATTGTCAAAACGCGTGGACATAGACGAAGGAGCCTCCGTGGAAGTCAAGAACATCGTCTATCCAGGCGTCATCGTAACCATCTGCCACATCCGCGTAAGCGTTGATGAACCGATCAAGAAGGCCCGCTTTCACCTTGACCGCGTGGCCAACAGGATCGTGGTGGAGCGCTAGGCGTTCTCGAGTATAGCGTCAAGTTCAGCGAGGATGTCTTCTATGTCTTCAAGGCCGACGGAAATCCTGATCATGCTCTCGGTAAGGCCAAACTCGGCCAGGCTCGCGTGGTCGTAGCCGCGGTGCGTCATGGCCGCGGGCAACTGCACCAGGGTTTCGCAGTCGCCGAGGCTTACAGCGAGCTGGAACAGGTGCATATGGTTGACGACGCGCTTGGCCGCCTCCAGCCCTCCCTTGACTTCGAAACTGACGATGGCTCCGAAACCGTCCATCTGTGCTTTGGCCACCTCGTGCCCGGGGAAATCCTCGAGGCCGGGATAGAACACCTGGGGAACCTTGGGATGCTCCCGCAGGCGGCGCGCCACGGCCATCGCGCTGTGCGAGTGGTGGCGCTTGCGGAGCCCGAGGGTCTTGAGGCCGCGGAGCAGGAGCCAGGCGTTGAACGGGCTTAAGACTCCGCCGAATTCGCACATGTAGTCGAATTTGAGGCACATGATGTAATCCGCGTCATTGGCCACCGCGACGCCGGCCACGACGTC
>CAXZAJ010000109.1:0-11684 GCA_964293355.1 uncultured bacterium | reverse complement strand
GGCGGCCGGGGGAGGACCCCAAAGGCCATACACTCTTAGGCGGAGGTCCCCACCCGGGCCCGCAACGAAGCAGATGCCCCGAGATCCACTGAAAGCTATTCTTCGTGTTTCGAGGCTTCCTTCTCGCGCTTCTCCTTGCGTTTCTCCATCATTGTCTTCTGGGGCTTTTTCTTGGGTTCTTTGGGTTGCTTGCTTTTCTCTGCCATAGAGTCCTCCTGATGGCCGGCCAGCTTCGATGCCAATCGGCTTTCTTCACATAAGTATAGCTTGTACGGTACTACTCGGCAACGGTTATCCCTTGCAACCCTGGATTTCATGGTTTAGTGTTGCACTACATCATGACCAGCCTGCCTGCAAGTGCCATTCCAGGTTCCTTACTCTATATTGCCGCGCTGGCATTCTCCGTCTGCATGGCCATCCTTGCTGGCATCAACGGCCGACGGCGCCGCGACGTAAGATTTTTCATGCTCGCGGTAATGGCGTACACCGTGTTGACCCTCCTGAAGCTACTCGAGGTGCTTGCACACGAAACGACCATGAAGCTGCTCTGGAATGCACTCCACTGGCCGTTCCTGCTGGCGGTAGGAGCCGGATACCTGCTGTTCGCCCTTGCGTATGTTGACCCATCTTCAAAGAAGACGGCACCAACCATTACCGCAGTGCTTGCCGTACCCTTGGTGCTCGCCGTGCTTGCCTCGGTGTTGACCACGGCCGGTCTGGAACCGCTGCTGTACCTCCGGTACAATCGTGCCGACCTCCTGTTCTCCCCGCTCGCCTTCAAGCCCTCGGCTCTCGCGGTCGTTCTCGTGCTCTACTTCTATGCGATGCTGCTGGCCGCAACCGCCACGGTTGCGAAGCTGGCTGTTTCCATGACCGCGGAGCGGCGCAAAGGCGCTGCCGTCGTGTTTGCAGGCTTCTGCACCCTGCTTGCCGGAAACGCCTTCGGAGCCCTGACGGGATCAAGCCACGCCCTGGCCCATCTCGTGCCGTTTCTGGACATTGCGGCAATGATAGTCTTTGCCTATGGCCTGTTCAGCGAACGGCTCTTCGGTTCACTGACCAAAGCGCGACGAGCCGTCATGGACACGCTGCTCGATCCGGTTTTCGTGCTGGGCAAAGGCGATGCCGTTGTTGACTGCAATGCCGCGGCCAGCACCCTGCTCGGGGCGCATCCAGGCGACCTGACGGGGCGGCCCGCGCAGGAACTGTTTGCCGAGTGGCCGTCCTCCGTGGTTGCCGCCCTGGGATTCTCTGAAGCAGAGACTGAACTTGACCTGCCTGACCGTGATGGCAGCACTCGCCGCAGTTACCGCATTACGGTGGCGTCCAGTTCCGCCCGCGACCGCTCGGAGGACTGGAAACTGCTCGTGTTCAACGACATTACCGGCCAGAAAAGCGACGCGCGTGACATGGCCTCCACAAACGAGGAACTGGAGTTCTGGGTAAAACAACGCACGGCGGCTCTCAGGCTGGAGGTAGCACAGCGCACCAGCGCGGAGGAGCGGCTCCGCGAGCTCAACGAGGAAATAACCAAGACCCAGAGGGAAATCCTGTGGACCCTCTCCGAAGTGGTGGAAAATCGTAGCCGCGAGACGGCCTACCATGTGGTACGGGTGGGTGAATACGCCCGCCTCCTGTCCCAGGGGTACGGGCTGTCAGCGGAAGAGGTGGAGATCATCACCGCCGCGGCACCCATGCACGATGTAGGCAAGATTGCCATACCTGACTCCATTCTCTCAAAACCAGGGCAGCTTACTGATGATGAGCGCGAACAGATGAAGCGGCACACGACGGTTGGCAAGGACATCCTCGGCTCCTCGCAACGGCCCCTGCTCCGTGCCGCCTCCATCATCGCGCACGAGCATCATGAGCGCTGGGACGGCAAGGGCTACCCGCTGGGAACCGCAGGCATGGCCATCAGTCTTTCCGGTCGTATCGTGTCGCTTTGCGACGTCTTTGACGCGCTCTATACCAAGCGCGTCTACAAGGAAGCCTGGCCGCTCGAGCGGGTGCTGGACCTGTTCCGGGCGGAGTCCGGCAATGCCTTTGAACCGCGCCTCGTCAATATTTTCTTTGAAAGCCTCGACGATATACTCCTCGTGACGGAGCGTTTCGCTGATGCCCCCGTTGCGACAACGGACTGAAACAACGTTGCGGCCCGGTCCACAACACAGTATGCTCCTTGAGCCATGACACAAAAAGAGCATTTGCCTAGGGTTGCATCCGGCCTCATATTGCTGGTTTCGTTCATACTCGCTGCCTGTTCCGGTGCGGGCGGGCCTTCTGTCCAGTTCAGTGACGGCACCGTGGATCTGGGCGCTGTTGACCTGAACGAGCCTGAGCCGCTGGATGGCAGCTGGGAGTTCTACTGGAACCGCTTCGTCGATCCCTCCGTACTGCTTGACGGAGATCCTCCCCTGCATGACGCGATCGCGCCGTTTCCTTCCGAGTGGATGGCCTACGGCATTCCTGGAGTGCAACCTGAAGGCTACGCTACCTGGCACCTGAGGATTACGGGGCTGGAACCGGGGCAGGGCTATGGCCTCCGTTCCTCGTCGTTCCTGAGCGCCGCGCGCATTTTTGCCAACGGAACGCTGGTACAATCGCATGGCCGTCCCGGTAAGTCAGCCCAGGACGAGCAACCAGGCTGGTTTTCGCTAACCTCGCCGGTGCAGGCCGCTCAGGACGGGAGTCTGGATCTCGTCATTCATGCCTCGAATTTTGCTGACAGGCAGGGTGGTACGCGCTCGAGCATATTTTTGGGCACCTACACCGCGGTGACCGCGGACCGCGAGCGCGCCGTGGCCTACGAGCTCTTCGTCGTAGGCGCCATAGCCGCGATGGGCGCTTACTACCTCGGCGTGTTCGGCTTCCGACGCAAGGAAAAGGCTGCGCTGTGGTTTGGCCTCCTGTGCCTGGTGCTGAGCCTCCGGGTGCTGTGCTACGACGAATACTACCTGCTCTCCCTGGTGCCTGGCCTTCCGTGGCGCATCCTCTTCAATCTCGGGTACCTCACCTTCACGGCTGCGGTCGCGCTGTTTGCCGCCTTTGTCCATGCCACCTACCCGGAGGAGTATCCTGTCTGGGCCGCGATCGCGGCGGCCGTTGTTTCAGCCCTGTATTCCGCGGTCGTCCTGTTCGCGCCTACCCGGTTCTCGTCGCTCGGGCTGGTCTGGTTCCAGGGCGCGGCCCTCGTCGTGGCGCTGGCAACAGCGGCTGCCCTCATCATGGCAACGGTCCGCAAGCGGCTTGGCACCGGACTGTTCGGCGTGGGCTTCCTTGCCATGTTCGCCGCCATGATCCACGACATGCTCGTGTCCGCCGGCCTGGTCCGCGGCGCATTCCTGATGCAGCTAGGCATGCTCACCTTCCTGTTCACGCTGTCGCTGATACTCACCAGGCGATTTTCCGGTGCGTTCGCCCAGGCCGAGGCACACTCCGGTGATCTTGCCAGAATGAACCGCTCGCTGGAGCGTTTCGTTCCCAGGCAATTCCTGGGCTTCCTCAAGAAGGACACCGTCGAACAGATAGCGCTCGGCGATTCCAGCGCCGAGGAAATGGCCGTCCTGTTCGTCGATGTGCGCGCGTTCTCGAGCCTTGCCGAACCAAGCTCTCCTGAGGGTACCTTCGCGTTCACCAATGAATACCTGGCACGGGTGGGGCCAGCAGTCCGGGTTCATGGCGGCTTCATAGACAAATACCTGGGTGACGGCTTCATGGCCCTGTTCCCCGGTGGAGCCGAATCAGCGGTGCGCTGCGCCCTCGACGTGCAGGCTCGCGTCGCTGAGTACAATGTTGATCGCGAGAATTTGGGAAAAAAGGCTATCCGTGTGGGCATAGGCGTGCATACAGGCCGTCTGATGCTCGGCACCATAGGTGAAGAAGCCCGTATGGACGGCACCGTCATTTCCGATGCCGTAAACCTTGCCAGCCGCCTTGAAGGCGTCTCCAAGGCCTATGATCTCGGCATAGCCGCCAGCGAGCGCATCCTGGCTGACCTGCCCGATCCTACGGCCTTTCGCATGCGCTTCATAGGCAAGGTCAAGGTCAAGGGCAAGACCGAACCCGTGTCGGTGTTCGACATCTACGAAGGCGACCCCGAAGAACTGCGCGCCAAGAAAGACCTGGTGCGCGCCGCGTTCGAGCGGGGCATCCAGGCCTACTACGAGCGGCGCTTCGGCGATGCCCGCACCCTGTTTGCGCAGGTCGTGGCCGTCCTGCCGGAAGACGGCGCCACGCAGAAGTACTTGTCGGCAATTGAGAGCAGGGCTCCGAACGATGGTATCATTGAATAAAGATAGGAATTTTTGGCACAGAGACACAGAGAAGATGAGGGAAGAGGAAGAAGGAAAGAAAGATGGATATTTGGAGTAGGATATTCGTGTCAGCTACTCTTGCTTTCTCTCTGCGCCTCCGCGCCTCTGCGTGAGAAAGAAACTGATGAATGACTCACGCGGAGGCACAGAGACGCAGAGTAAACAAGAGATGAGAGAAGAAGTCAGGAAGAAGAAGGATTTAACGATGTCCATAAGGGAAGGATATTCGTGTCACCTACACTCGCTTTCTCTCTGCGCCTCCGCGCCTCTGCGTGAGAAAGAAGCCAATAAAAGTCTCACACGAGGCGCGGAGAGAGTTACAGTGCGAAGTTGCCGTTCCTGAAGACAGGAACCTCGGTGCCGTCGGACTTGATGCCGGTGATGGACAGGTCGGCGCTGCCTACCATGAAGTCCACGTGCACGAGCGAATCATTGGCGCCTGCCGCCAGGAGCTGTTCCTTGGTCATGTCCGAACCGCCTTGCACGCAGGTGGGATAGGCCTTGCCCAGCGCAAAGTGGCAGGAAGCGTTCTCGTCGAACAGGGTGTTGTAGAACAGTATGCCCAGGTTCGATATGGGTGAATCGTGTGGCACGAGCGCTACCTCGCCCAGTCGCCTGGCTCCTTCGTCGGTGTCCAGCAATTCCTTGAGCGTCGCCAGGCCGCTCCGCGCGCCGTAGTCCACGACGAGCCCGTCTTTGAAGCTGAACCAGAAATCCTCTATGAGGTTGCCGTTGTAGTTGAGGGGTAGCGAGCTTACCACCTTGCCGTTTGCGCCGGTCCGGTGGGGCATGGTAAAGACTTCTTCGGTAGGCATGTTGGCCACGAATACATAGCCTTCCGGGCACTCGTCACCGCCGCCATACCACTGGTGTCCCTTGGGCAGGTCCACGGTAAAGTCGGTGCCCCGCGCGTTTTTGTAGCGCAGGCTGGAGAAGTCATGCTTCTTAAGGAAGTCCAGGCGGGTATTGAGGGCTGCCTGGTGGGCCCGCCAGGCCTTGACCGGATCGGCCTGGTCGACGCGGACCGTCTTGTAGATGGCGTTCCACAGCGCGTCCACGGCCTCCGCATCGGTCCTGCCGGGGAACACTTTTTTCGCCCATGCCACGGTGGGCACCGAGCCGACGCACCAGACGTTCTTGTTGCTCATCTGCCGAGAGCGGAAATGCTCGAGCGCCGTGCTACGGGCCTTGTTCTGGCGGCTGATGCGTTTGGGGTCTACGTCCTTCATCAGTTCAGGGTCAGACGCCATGATTGTCAGGAAGGCGGCCCCCGAGTCGGCGTAGCCATTGAAGAAGGCCTTTGACCATTCAGGAAATTCATCAAAGATGGCGTCCGGGGCCATGTCAAAGGTGATGCGGGTGGATTTCTCGTCCAGCCAGCGCATGATCACTTCCCTGGCGCCGGTTTTATATGCCTCCACCATGGCCATGCGGGCGAAATCCGCGCATTCGATGGGGGCAGCGATTATCAGAGTCTGGTTCTTCTGCAGATTGATGCCCACCTGTACGAGGAGCCGGGCATAACTTTCCATGGGGTTCAATAGAGTCTCCTTATTGTGCGCACCAAATCGTGTGCGCCGTGCATTGTACATCAGCCAGGCTCGCTTGTGGCAGGATCATTCGAGCGGGATTATCAGTCAACCGGCAGCAGGAGACGCTGGGTCCATGGTCCCGCGCTGTCGGCGCCTACGCACCGGATGCGGTACTCGCGGCCTTCAGCGGGGTGTTCCTCGGTCCAGGCCGGGCGGGGCAGGTTTTCGCCCACGAGCAACCAGGGGCTGTCGGGGCTGTCACGCATCACCACCTCGTAATGCAGGAATTCCGGAACGCCCTGCCAGGTGATCACGATGCTGTCGCCCGACCTGATAGTCCGTATCGTCGTGATCGCGAGGTTCGATACATCTGCCGTTGCTGGAACCAGCACTGGCATCGACTCTTGTTGCTCCGCTTCAGCCTTCTCCGGTGCCGTTCCATCAGCTTGAGGAACAGCGGCCGGTGCCTCGGTCCGTTGCCTGGTAAGCGCCTGCACTTCCTCCCGGCGTTTCTCCGCGAGCGCCTGTATGGACTGCTTGAAGTCCGGATACTGCTCGACGACCACGTCGAACTGATCCTTTTCCAGACGGTACAGGTCGCAGAAACCGGCGGCCTTTATGGTGGCCGTCCGGGGCATGCTCAAGAGCAGCGATATCTCGCCGAAGAACTGGCCCGCCTTGAGTGTGGCGTAGGTAATCTTCTCGTCGGCAGAGAGTACGGTTACCGTGCCCTTGCTGATGAAATACATATCCCGGCCAAGCTCGCCCGCGCGGACGATGTAGTCGCCCGGTGTGAACACCACCGGCTCCAGTTGCAGGATGATGTCCCGGATCAGGCTCGCGTCGGCTTTCTCGAAAAGGGGTACGCGTTCGATTATTTCCTTGTTCAGGTGCAGGGCCACCGATTCCTTGAGCGCTACCGGCAGGTCATGCAGGAACTCTATCTCGTCGTAGCCCTTCCTCGTGTCCCAGAGGTAGCTGTAGTAATTGTTTATCTTCTTCATCAAATGCTCGGGTATGCTCCGGTATTTGAGGAAAGAATTGATCTTGTCCAGTTTCTCGCGGTACTGGCTCTTGGCCACGTCAATGTTGGCTATGAGGCCCGCGATGTTACCAATGACCAAGCCGTACATGGCCGCGCCGAACAGCTCTATCATGATCACGTAGAGCATCTGGGAGCTACCCTTGGTCGTTATGTCTCCATAGCCTATGGTCGTGAGCGTCGTCATGGTCCAGTAGAACGACGAAACGTAGCGGTCCCGCGGGGCCAGCTCATCCGGATTGCCGGAAACCAGTATCCAGACGCAGGCTATCAGGTGCGCCGCCATCAGTATCCAGAAGACCAGCATCAGCAGCCTGAATATCGCCGGGTTGATGATGGACTCTCCGGACTCCCTGAGCGTCCGGTTCACCTTGACCAGCTTGAGCAGCGGCAGGAAGAACACGACGATGAACAGACCGCTGGGCAGTATTCCCATGGCGTGGAGGAACAGGCCGGGAAATGCCGCCAGCAGGTCTGCGATCAGGGTACCCTTGAGGTAGCGCAGTGCCCGTTGCCGCAGTTCTACGATCAGCGCGCCTTCGTGCTGGTATACCGTCTGGAACTCGATGAAAATGTCTGCCGCGAACACCAGTGCTATCAGCAGAGACAGGGTCGGTACATACGGCGCAGAATCCGGATAGACGACGAACAGGGGTATGAGTATGCCATTGAGAATGGCGAGCGCGGCTACCCACAGGTTCCAGAGTCGCCGGGCCTTGTTTTCTGACTGTATCATTGTTCTATATATCGTTATGTTCCATGCCCTCCATGAGGGCTTGTGGCACGCGACTCCAGCCCTTTGCATATACTCCGGCTTTTTGGTACAGTGGACGGCACGAGAAGCACCGGAGGATACTACCCATGAAAGCCGTCGAACTGGCCAAGGCCTACGACCCCAAGGAATTCGAAGACCGCCTCTACGCGGCCTGGCAGGCGGAGGGTTATTTTACCCCCGTCGCCCCCAACGGCAAGAAGCCCTTCGTCATGGTAATGCCTCCACCCAACGTCACCGGCGTATTGCACATGGGCCATGCGCTCAACAACGCCATGCCCGACATACTCGTGCGCTTTCACCGCATGTGCGGCGAGCCGACGCTGTGGCTCCCCGGAACCGACCATGCCGGCATCGCCACCCAGCATGTGGTTGAGAAGAAGCTCCGCGCCCAGGGCATCGACCGGCACGAGCTTGGACGCGAGAAGTTCGTCAAGGAAACCTGGAAGGTGGCCAACGAGCACCACGACATCATAAAGAAGCAGCTTGAGAAGATAGGTTCCTCCTGCGACTGGAGCCGCGAGCGCTTTACGCTGGACGAGGGCCTGTCCAAGGCCGTCCGCGACGTATTCGTAACGCTGTACGAGCGCGGCCTCGTCTACAAGGGTGAATACCTGGTCAACTGGTGCACGTCCTGCGGCACGGCGCTGTCAGACGACGAGGTGGAGCATACCGACGAAGCCGGCGGCATGTACCACATCCGCTACGAGATCGTCGATCCGCCCGCCGGCAGCCCCACGCACATTGAGATAGCCACCACGCGCCCGGAGACGATGCTCGGCGATACCGCCGTGGCCTACCATCCCGAGGACGAGCGCTACAAGGGCCTCGCCGGCGCCAAGGTGCGGCTGCCGCTGACCGACCGCGTCATCCCGATGATCGCCGACCCCTACGTTGACCGCGAGTTCGGCACGGGCCTCGTCAAGATAACGCCGGCCCATGATCCCAACGACTTCGAGATAGGCAAGCGCCACAACCTGCAGAGTATCAACATCCTCAACCCCGACGGCACGCTCAACGACAATGTGCCCGCGAAGTATCGCGGCATGAAGGCCAAGGATGCCCGCGCCCTGGTCGTCGAGGACCTGGAAGCGCTCGGCTGCTTCATAAAAAAGGAACCGGTCACCCATGCCGTCGGGCATTGCTACCGCTGCCATACGGTGGTGGAGCCGTTCCTGTCGAAGCAGTGGTTCGTCAAGATGCGCCCCCTGGCCGACAAGGCGCTGGCCGCCTGGAAGAACGGCGACGTGCGCTTTTATCCCCAGCGCTGGGAAAACACCTACGAGAACTGGATGACCAACATCCGCGACTGGTGCATCAGCCGCCAGTTGTGGTGGGGCCACCGCATCCCCGCCTGGCACTGCGCCCACTGCGGCAAGACCGTCGTGGCAAGGGAAGAACCGCTGGATTGCCCCTTCTGCAAGTCCACCGAGCTGACCCAGGACGAGGACGTGCTGGATACCTGGTTCTCCAGCTGGCTCTGGCCGTTCAGCACCCTGGGCTGGCCGGGCGAGACCGCGGACCTGCGCAAGTTCTACCCCACGACCACGCTGCTCACCGGCTTTGACATCATCTTCTTCTGGGTGGCCAGGATGATCATGGCTGGCCTCGAGTTCACCGGCCAGGTGCCGTTCCGGGACATCTGCATGACCACGCTGGTGCGCGACAAGCAGGGCCGCAAGATGTCCAAGTCATTGGGAAACGGCCTTGATCCGCTTGAAATTGTGGAGGAATACGGCGCCGACGCGCTCAAGTTCACGCTGGCCTTCCTTTACACCTCGACGCAGGATATCCTCATCAACAAGGATGACTTCAAGCTGGGCTCCAAGTTTGCCAACAAGGTGTGGAACGCCAGCCGTTACATACTCATGAACCTGGAAGGCCGCGAGCTGGTGGAAAACGCTGCCCTCAACGACGCCGACCGCTGGATCAAGGCCCGCCTCAACGCCGCCGCGGTGCAGATACGAGAGGCGCTGGCCGCCTACCGGTTCAGCGACGCCGCCGGAGCCGCCTACGAGTATTTCTGGAACGACTTCTGCGACTGGTACCTTGAAGTAACCAAGCTCTCCACCAGGTCTGAAGACGAGGCCGAGAAAAACCGCGCCGTGTCAGTGCTGCTTTCGGTGCTGGAAGAGTCGCTGGCGTTGTTGCATCCCTTCCTGCCCTTCGTGACCGAGGAGATCTACAGCAAGCTGCCCGGCGTCAAGGGCCGCCTCATATCCAGGCCGTATCCCGCCGACGACGCCGCGCGCAGGCAGGCCGACCCCGAGCTCATAGAGCGCTTCGCCTCCGTCAAGGAGCTGGTCACGATGATACGCAGCCTGCGTAGCGAGTTCGGCATAGCGCCGGAGAAGAAGCTGCGCGTGGCGGTTCGCTTCGACCAAGGCTTCCTGGGGGGCGATTTCATGCGCCGCAACGCGGACCACGTGACGCTGCTGGCCGGCGTGTCGGCCATAGAGTTCGTCGAGGCAAAACCGGAAGGGGCGCTGTCGCTCGCGGGCAAGGGTTTCGAGGCGTATGTGTATGCGCGCGAAGCCGTCGATGTGGTGCAGCTTGCAGCACGTTTCGCCAAGGAAGCAGAGAAGGAGCGCCAGTACGTAACCCGCACCGGCGCCAAGCTTGCCAACGCGGCCTTCGTAGCAAGCGCACCGGCTGACGTGGTCGAGAAGGAACGCCAGAAACTCAGGGAAGCTGAAGTCCGCGCCACCAAGCTCGAGGCATACCTCGCGGATCTGGCGTAGGGGGATATATGGACAGAAAGGGGCAGCCGCTTCGCATCGAGGCGGAAAGCCCTCGGCCTGAAACCATGGCCCAGGAAGAGATGATACGCCTCAAGAGCATGCATCTTGCCCCGTATATCCAGCTCGCTACCGCCCTCATCGGCAAGCGCCGCCGTTCGGGCGGCAACATGTTCCGCCACCAGATAGACACCTTCGGCATCCTCATGGACTATGGCTACATCGACTCCGTGCTGCTCAAGGCCGCCGTCATCCATGACCTCGTCGAGGACGTGCCTGACCTTGACCGCGACCGCATCCTGGAGATAGACGACGAGAGCCAGGCCGTCTACCAGCTCGTCCTCGAGGTGACCAGGCGACCCGTGGAGCCCAAGCACGCCTTCCTGACGCGCATACTGGAGTACGGCAGCCCGCGCGCCCTGGTGCTCAAGTCGGCGGACAGGATCAGCAACATGATCTCCCTCGGCTATACGACCGACGTCGCCTTCATCCGCCGCTATGCGGACGAGACGGAGCAGTTCGTGTATCCGATAGCACAAAAGGCCAACAAGGAAATGCTCGACGAACTCGTCGAGCTCGTCGCCACGCGCCGGGAGTTTCTGGCGCGCTGTTTCGAGATATGAACAAGGAGTAACCGATGCCCAAAGAATGGACCAAGGCGACCATAGCCAAGACTATCGACCACACCATACTCAAGGCCATAGCCACCGAGCAGCAGGTGCGCGAACTCTGCGTAGAGGCCAAAGCCAACGGCTTTGCCAGCGTCTGCGTCAACCCGTGCTGGGTTCCGCTCTGCGCCAGGGAGCTGTCCAGTTCCAAGGTGCTCGTATGCACCGTCATAGGCTTTCCGCTCGGCGCCAACGCGTCAGAGACCAAGGCTTTTGAGGCTACGCTTGCAGTAAAGCAGGGTGCCGACGAGGTGGACATGGTCATCAATGTGGGTGCTGCCAAGGCAGGCGACTGGAAGGTCGTAGAGGAAGACATCCGCCAGGTGGTCAAGGCCGCCGGCAAGGCCACCGTCAAGGTCATCATAGAGACCTGCTACCTGACCGATGCCGAGAAGGTAAAAGCCTGCGAAGCGGCAGCCAAGGCCGGAGCGCATTTCGTCAAGACCAGCACCGGCTTCGGCACAGGCGGCGCCACTGCTGACGATGTCAAGCTGATGCGGCGCACCGTCGGCGACAAGCTCAGGGTCAAGGCCTCGGGCGGCATCCGCAGCTACCACGATGCCATCCAGGTGCTCGATGGCCGCGCGGTCCCGTTAGGTGCCTCAAGCGGCGTCAC
>CAXZAJ010000108.1:0-11699 GCA_964293355.1 uncultured bacterium | reverse complement strand
TATCTATCTCGTGGTAGGTGCGGTCAGGATCCGATCCCAGGCGTTTTGCCGCGAGTTCAGCCTGGTAGCGGTGCAATGCCTCTATTGCGGATATTCCGCGGGCGCGGTATTCGGGTGAGGTCAACATGGCACGGAGCTCACGACGAACCTTGCCAAAGGCTATCAGCAAGCGGAGGTTCGGCAGTCCTTTGCCGAATAGTTTCTGGTACAGCGCTGCTGCGGGGTAGAGGGTTCCATCCAGGTCGAAACCTACGGCTCGTATGGGCATGGTACCCTTTATACCGGCTATCGACGTGGTTGTCTATGACAGGCATCTGACGAAGGGAATTGGGCATGCCGCTGACAGGAAAAAAACCGGCGCCTGGATACGTTCCCGGACGCCGGCAAGCGTTGTTAGACCGTTTTCTGGCTGTACTTCGTATGTAAGAGCAGGTGAGACTGGTGCCCCAGCGGTTTCTCCAGGAATTCCGTATAGAGCGCCTTGACGGACTCGTTTTCATGGGATTTCCGCAACGGTAGCCCCCGGTCCTCGGTGTAAATCGCCGAACGGCGCTGTTCGCGCTTTTCCCAGTCGGGTGCCACGGGCTGTCCGCCGCCGCCCAGGCAGCCGCCGGGGCAGGACATGATCTCGACGAACGCATACGGGCTGTTGCCTGCGGCTATGCCGTCAAGCACGACGCGGGCGTTCTTGAGCGTATGCGCAACGGCGACCGTGAGGGCCGTGCCTCCTACGTCAATAGTGGCCTCCTTGATGCCCTCGAAACCGCGCACCGCCATCAGTTCAAGCGATGGTAGCGGTTTGCCGACGGCGACCTCGTAGGCAGTACGGAGCGCTGCCTCCATGACGCCGCCCGTTGCACCAAAGATTGTAGCTGCGCCGGTGCTCGACCCCAGCGGGTCGTCGAACTGCTCGTCTGGCAGGGCCTCGAAGTCTATGCCTGCGCGCCTGATCATCCTGGCCAGTTCCCGTGTGGTCAGTGCAAAATCCACGTCAAAGTACGGCGCGTTTGTCTTGCCCTTTGCCTTCCACCACTCCCAGGCGCTGCGCATCTCGGGGCGCTTGGCTTCGAACTTCTTGGCTGTGCAGGGCATTATCGATACGACGACTACTTTTGACGGATCGACACCGGCTTTCTGGGCCCAGAACGTCTTGGCGATTGAGCCGAACATCTGCTGGGGCGACTTGCAGGTGGACAGGTGCGGCAACAGGGTGGGGTAAAAGGTTTCCACGAAGCTGATCCAGCCAGGCGAGCACGAGGTAATCATCGGCAAGGCACCCTTGTTCGCGAGGCGAGACAGTAGCTCCGAGCCTTCTTCCATGATGGTCAGGTCGGCGGAGAACTGGGTATCGAATACGTGGTCGAATTCCAGCCGCCGCAGAGCCGCAGCCATCTTGCCGGTAACGAGGCTGCCTGGCGGCATGCCCAGCGCTTCGCCGAGCGACGCGCGTATGGCCGGCGCCGTCTGCACCACGACGGTGAGCGAGGGGTCGTTGATTGCGGCGAACACTTCGTCGGTTTCATCGCGTTCGGTGAGCGCTCCCGTCGGGCAGACCACGGTACACTGGCCGCAGGAGACGCAGGTGGATTCTGACAGCGGCTTGTCCATGAACGGCGCCACGCGCGAGCGCACGCCGCGGCCCATGAAGTCTATCGCCGAGACCGACTGCATCTCGCGGCAAACCGCCACACAGCGGCCGCAGAGTATGCACTTGTCGTTGTCCCGCATGACGCCCCAGCCGACGCGGTCAGGGAAGGTGACTTTTTTTGTACGCGGAAAGGCCTTGCGGCGTACGCCCAGCAATTCCGCCATGGACTGCAGTTCGCAGGAGCCGTTGCGCAGGCAGGACAGGCAGTTCTCCGGATGGTTGGCCAGCAGCAGTTCCACGACGGTGCGCCGCGCTTCCATCACGCGGGCTCCGCCCGTTCGTATTTTCATGCCGGGCGCGGCTGCCTGCACGCAGGAGCGCACCAGGCTCTTGGCCCCTTCTACCTCCACGACGCAGAGGCCGCAGGACGCGTTGGAGTTGACGCCCTCGAGGTGGCAGAGTGTGGGAATTTTGATGCCTGCTGTTTTGCAGGCCTGCAGTATGGTAGACCCGGCAGGCGTCGAGACTGCCCGGCCGTCTATGGTGAGTTGTATCATCGCGGTCATTACCTGGTTCATGCTGTTCCTCCACCTATCGCCATGGGCTGCGGGAATCTTCCCTGATGTCGCAGCGCAGGCAACGCCCTGCCTCGGCCGTAGCCTGTTCGCCCGAATAACCCAGTGCAATTTCCTGGAAATTTCCCCTTCGTTCTTCTGGAGGCACGAGCCTGGAATGGCACATGTGCGCCTTCGCCGGCTCCGGCGGCACCTTCATCGAGTGACCGAATTCCTTGAACAGGGTGCTGAACGCATCGCGGTGCATAAGTTCCGCATCTATGGCCTTTGCCGTCTGTTTGCCCAGACCCATGGCCTCAGCGGCGGTAGCAGGACCGGTGTCCGCATCACCTATTGCCCACACGTTTCCCGCTGCCTTGCCCGAGATACGGTCCGCGAGGATTCTTCCATCCTTGACCAGCCCGATGCCTGCGGCTCCGAGAGACGTTGAGTCGACCTTTTCACCTACGGCCACATACACATCGTCGCAGGGAATCTCCACGGTCCTGTCTGTCTCCACCGGGGTAGGCCGACCCGAAACATCCATGCCGCCCGGTTTCATCACCTTGAAGCGCACGGCCTTGACCCGGCCTTTTTCTCCGAGTATTTCAACCGGCTGCAGCATGAATTCCATGCGTATGCCTTCTTCTTCTGCACCCGCCAGTTCAGTGGCGTTGGCCGGCATGCTCTGCTTTGCCCTGCGGTAGGCCACGGTAACCTCGCAGTCCTGCCTGAACAGGGTCCTGGCCGCATCGATGGCGACATTGCCGCCGCCTATGACCAGCGCGCGTCTGCCTGGCTTGGCGGCTTTGCCGAGCGCAAAGGCTTCCAGCCATTCGTAGCCCGGATGCACGCCCTGCAGCTCCTCGCCGGGTACGCCCAGCCGTTTGTCGGCCTGTGCGCCTACTGCAATGATGAGCGCGTCGTACTGGCTCTGTAGGTCACTGAAGCTGGCATTCTTGCCTATGGTCGTATTGAAGACGAATTTGACGCCGAGCTTTTTCCAGAGCTCCAGTTCCTTGTCCAGCACGTTTTTAGGCAGACGGTAGGCTGGTATGCCGTAGCGCAGTATGCCGCCGGCCTTGGCTTTTGATTCGAATATCGTTACTTCGTGGCCGAGCCTGGACAGGTAGAAGCTGGCTGCGAGGCCCGCGGGACCAGAGCCGATGATGGCGACCTTGCGTCCCGTGGCCGGTTTCTTTTCTTTTACCAGCATGGCCCAAACGTCTTTTTCACGGCCCATCTTGTACATGGTGTCCGCGAGGTAGCGGTGTATCTCGCCCTGCGCTACCGGTTCGTCCAGGGTGTCGCGGCGGCAGCGCATCTGGCAGTGAAAGTGGCAAATGCGCCCCATCGAACCGGGCAGCGGATTGTCGCGGAGGGTCAGCTCGAAGGCGTCCTCTATGCGGCCGTCGCCCAGCAAAGCGATGTAGCCGGGTATGTTCATGTGCAGCGGGCAGGAGTTCTCGCAGAGAGCCGAGAACAGCGATTCGCAGGTTCCCGATTCGCAGCGCTGCTCGGTGATGTGGCGCTCGTAGTCGTCACGGAAATACTTGAGCGTCGTCAGTACCGGGTTGGCGGCCGTCTGCCCGAGGCCGCACAGTGACGAGTCCTTTACGACGCGGGCCAGGCGTTCCAGTTCCACCAGATCCTCGGGGGCTCCGTCGCCACGGGTAATGTCGGTGAGCAGATGCATCATCTGGGACAGGCCTTCCCTGCACGGGGCGCACTTGCCGCAGGATTCAGCGGCCGTAAAGCCGACAAAATAGCGGGCTACATCGACCATGCAATTGTCCTGGTCCATCACGACCATGCCGCCGGAACCCATGATGGCGCCGAGTTCTGCCAGTGACTCGTAGTCAACGCGCACGTCAAAATGCTCCGCGGGTATGCATCCGCCCGAGGGGCCTCCGGTCTGCACTGCCTTGATGAATTTCCTTGCGCCAGCGCCTTCCCCCATGCCGTAGACGATGTTGGAAAGCGGCGTGCCCAAGGGCAATTCCACGAGGCCCGTGTTTTTGACTTTACCCACGAGGCTGAACACCTTGGTTCCCGGGCTCTTCTCCGTACCTATGGCGGTAAAGTAATCGGCTCCCCGCGCGATGATAAGTGGAACATTGCACCAGGTCTCGACGTTATTGATGTTCGTGGGCATTCCCAGGTAGCCCTTTTGTGCCGGGAACGGCGGCCGGGGTGAAGGCCTGCCTGATTTGCCTTCAATGCTGGCGATGAGTGCCGTTTCTTCCCCGCATACGAAGGCCCCCGCGCCGCTTACTATCTGCAATGTGAATGAAAAGTCACTGTCCATGATGCGCTCCCCGAGGAAGCCTGCCGCCATGGCATCGTTGATGGCCTTCTGGAGTCGCTCCACAGCCAGCGGGTATTCGGCCCGGGCATACACGATGCCTTCTGATGCGCCCATGGCGTAAGCGCCTATGATCATGCCCTCCACGAGCATGTGGGGGTCGCTCTCTATCTCGTTGCGGTTCATGTACGCGCCGGGATCGCCCTCGTCCGCGTTGCAGATGACATATTTCTGCGGAGCCTCGTTCTGGCGCATCATCTTCCATTTTATGCCGGTCGGGAAGCCGGCGCCGCCTCGCCCCCTGAGTTTTGCTTTTGTAACTTCCGCTATTACATCTTCCGGCGGAGTGCCCAGGATCTTTGCCAGGGCCGCGTACCCGCCCACAGCCACGTACTCTTCAATGTTTTCCGGGTCGATGAGTCCGCAGTCACGGAGCACCAGCTTTTCCTGGCCCTTGAAGAACGGCAGTTCGTTCCATTCAGGCAGTTCAGGAAAGCCGGTGCCGTACTCAATTTTTGAAGTCCTGAAGTCCCATGCTGAAATTTTGGCCCTGGCAGTCTTGGCCAGTCGCTCATACGCCTTGTCATCGCTTGCCGCGGTGACGAATTTTGCAGCTTTTGCGGCTTTGACATCGGTGAACAGGAGGATTGGCTTGCCGGGCCGGTAGAGCATGAGCAGCGGTTCTTCAGCGCAGAATCCAAAGCAGCCGGCTTTCTTCACGAGTACCTTGCCGTCTGCCGAAGCGTCCTTGAGGGCGTCGAACAGCGTGTCCGCGCCGTTGCCGATGCCGCAGGTGCCAAGGCCCACCGAGATCGCCGGGATGCCGGGCTTGACGCTGGCAAGACCGCGGGCGGCCATTGCCGCATAATTATTTTTTTTCATCGTGAGGCCCCTTTGCGCATGGCGTCAATGATGGAGCACAGTTTGCCGGTGGTCATCCGTGAATGTATGGTACCGTCGATAGCCACGACCGGAGCCAGCGCGCACTGGCCAAAGCACGCGACGGTGCGAACGGTAAATACCTTGTCATCGGTTGTAGCCGTTGGTTCTTCTTCTTCCTTGAACCCGGCGATGCCAAGCCTGCTGGTCGCTTCCCTGAGTAGCCCAAGTGAGCCGCGCGTATGGCAGGCCGTTCCGCGGCACACGACGATGGTGTGTTTACCCTGTGGTTTGAGGTTGAAGAACGAGTAGAAGGTAGCGACTGAATAGACGCGCGACAGAGGTTCCCCTGTTTTCAGGGCGACCGCTCTGAGCGTTTCTTCAGAAAGATGGCTGTACTCGTCGGCACGCTGTGCCTCTTCAAGCGCAGTCAGGAGAGCGCCGGGTTGCGTTGCCGTAGCTTCAATGCGTGCTTCAGCATGCCTGGGTGCTGTGCTCTTCGCGGTACTTGTTTCCATGAAACCTCCCATTCCTGTCGCCCTTGCAGAGTCGATCGATGAAGAGAGAATCCAGTGCCTTTCTCTGTTGGAGGGCGGATATGCTTTTATAATATATCTTAATCGCAAAAATGCAAGAAATAATTATAGATAAAATATATAAGAAATACGCAACGTTCTTTGTTGCGCTAATCTGGAAACGGCCATATATTTTTATCCATGAAAAAGCGCGACGAAGCATCGCGAGTGCACCGCCGCGACAAAAAACCCCACTCAAGCCTGATCGGGCGGGCGCTTGAGCGGACTGAAGAAATCTTTGATCGCCTGAACGCGTATTCCTACCTGAGCGCCATGGACCGGGATGACTTCTCGTATTACCGATCCTTCTACCTTGAGTCACTGTTCCAGATAGACGACAGGATACGCGAAGGAAACCTCGTACCTGTTGACTTGTCTGATTTTCCGCAGGTGGTCCGTTTTCCTGATTACGCCATAAAGGCGGCCCTGTTCATAGGCTCGTTTGATCCGTTCCAGATGACCCACCTCGCTACCGCCCTGCGATACCTCGCGTCTCCCGGATCAGCTGCACCGGTTGTATTCGTGGTGCCAGAAGGACACGTAAACCCGCTCAAGCCAAACAAGAGCGACTACCGGTACCGCTTTGAACTGCTGTCCATGCAGGTGCAGGATGTTTTTGACCCGCTCATCGTCCCCCTGGACATTGGCGAGGGAGCCGACACCATAGAGATCGTGAGGCGATTCATCGCGTTGTTCCCGGGGGCGCGCGTCTCGATGACGCATCTTCTCGGGTCCGATGTGTTGCCGCTGGCCGTTTCCTGGTTGCCCTCCGACCTCAAGGCCTGGAAGGCTGAAGCCAGTTTGCGTCGTGTGGATTTCTCGTATGATGCCTTCGTCGTGCGGAGGGATGGCGCTCCCCCCGTGGAGCCCCACCTTGAAACAGTCCGCGGTCTCGGTTTGCCGATCACCGTTGATGACAAGCCCATAGGCACGCCATCAAGCTCCGATTTCAGGGACAACAGGGCATTTTCCATCGTCTTTCCTACCGAGTCCGTCATCAAGCATGTTGAAGTACTGTTCCGCTACAACCTGAACCGTCCCTGGCACCCCACGGATACCGCTCCGGCGGGGTGACATACGGGTTGGAATACCAGGAATTGGGCACAGAGACACGCCAAGCTTGACCGCGTATGTATCCATGCATATGCTGTATGCATGGATAAGTTGCAGATTCTGTTTCCAGAGCCTCAGTTGCGGCGACTCAGAATTCTGGCTCGTCGTCAGGATCGCCCCGTCAGCGAACTGGTACGCAGTGCGGTAGACCTATGGCTTGCCAGGCATGAATCCGACGTTGAAGCGGTACAAGAAGAAGCTCCCAGGTACCATTGCGGCAAAATTCTCGCCGATGGCTCCGATCTTCGAGAGCTTGCAAATCAGGACCGTTCATGAGCCTCAAAAGTCTCGATACCAATATTCTACTTTATGCCATAAACGCCGATTGCCCGGAGCATAGAGTCTGCGCCGATATGGTAAAATCCGCGCTGGATGAGGGGCCTTCATGGATCATCGCGGATCAGGTCTGGTTCGAGCTCTATCGTTTACTTAGAAATCCAGCCGTGCTTACAAAGCCGCTGGGAGCCGAGGAAGCTGCATCGACCGTGGCATGGTATCGAGGACGATCAGGCTGGCAACACTGCGCATGGGAAACGAGTATGATGCCCAAGCTGGAATCCATCTGGAAAACCGAAACATTTCCCGCAAAGCGCAGTTTTGACTTGATCCTGGCTATCACGCTCAAGGAAAACGGTGTGACTCGTTTCCATACTCGCAATGTCAAGGACTTCGAGAAACTGGAGTACTTCGATCTTGTGAATCCACTGGGGTGACGATGTGCCTATATGCCATGTTTTTGTGGAAGTGCTGTTCCGATACAACCTGAACCGGCCTTGGCCTCCCACCGATACCGCTCCGGTGGGGGGACATACGGGTTGGAATACGAAGACGTTTGCAAAGAGACACAGAGAAGATGAGGTAAGAAATACGAAGAAAGACGAATAAGTCAGACCACGGAGGCACGGTGTGGTGCGAGACTCGAAGCACTACACCGTGCCTCCGTGGTTCTCTTCTCATCTTCTCTGTGGCTCTGTGCCCAAACTTCCTGATCATGCTTTTTTCCATCTTTCACTGGTGATTTTCTCCCAGCTCGGGTAGGATGGGGCAACAGGAGCGTGGCGGAGCATGAAATTCGTATTCTTTGGAGCGCCCGGTGCGGGCAAGGGGACGATGGCGGCAAAGGCCGCGGTGGCTTTTGGATTGCCCCATATTTCCACGGGCGAGATCTTCAGGGGCGCGATGCGAGATGGCACCCCGCTCGGTCTCCAGGTCAAGGCCCTCATCGAGTCAGGCGGCCTCGTGTCAGATGAACTGACCATAGGCCTCGTGCGAGAACGGCTGGCCAAGCCTGACGCCGCTGGCGGTTGGCTCCTTGATGGCTTTCCGCGGACCATACCGCAGGCGCAGGCGCTGGTTTCGTTCAACCCGGAGGATTACGTCATAGACCTGACGGTCAGCGATGCCAAGGTACTGGAACGCCTCTCGGGGCGGCGCATGTGCCGGGGCTGCGGGCGCAGCTTCCACACAGTATTCATGCCGCCGGCCAAACCGGACGTCTGCGACGACTGCGGCGGCGAGTTGTATATACGGAACGATGACAGCATCGATTCGGTACGCACACGGCTGGAGAACTACCGCACACAGACAGCGCCGCTCGAGGCTTACTACAAGACCCGCGGCACCCTGGTTTCCGTAGACGGTGAAGGCCGCGCCGACGCGGTATGGACCGTGCTCGAAAAGGTCATGGAGCGCCTCATGGCAGGCAAAAAGGCCTGACACGATACTTTTTTCGTCATATACTTTAAGTGCCTCTTTGATAACGCCCGGGTCATGTATCCGGGCGTTTTAACGACTGTCTGCTGCTCTGCAGCTGATCTTCCCGCGGAGCGGCCGCTCCACCCCGAAAGGAACCATTCCATGAACCCGACGCACGCACCGCACCGTTCCATGATCGCCGCGCTGGTCATCGCCGCAAGTCTGGTGTCCTGTTCCCCCCGAACCTCCGTAAAGGCTGAGCGGGCTCCCGACCCGGCCTTTGTGGTGGCTCATTCAGACGGCATCGTGTCGCGTTTTGCGGAGCTGAGCGTTGTGTTGGGCTCCGGGCGGGACGCCGCGAAGCTCGCCGGTACCAATCCGTTCAGCTTTGAGCCAGCGCTGCAAGGTGCTGTAAGCTGGAGCGCGGATGGCAGCCGTGCTGACTTCAAGCCGGCGGTTCCCCTTGAACCGGGCAGGACCTACAGGGTCGTATTCGATTTTGCTGCCATTGGCGAGGCAAGCAACGGCTGGTTCAGCTTCAAGGTGCGCGCGGCCGAACCCGGGCTCTCGGTAACACCGGGGGCGCTCTACGCTGCCTTTGACGGCAGCCTCGCGCTGGACGGCACGCTACGTTCCGACGACGCGCCTTCAACTTCGGATGTGGAGCGGCTGGTAACGGCCAGCGTCGCGGGAAAAACGCTGGACATCTCCTGGAGCCATGAGGGTAACGGCGCGCACCGCTTTACCGTAAAGCGCATTCCTCGCGCGGGTTCCGAGTCGACTCTGGAGCTGGCATGGAACGGCAAGACCATCGGTTCACGCAGCAAAGGGTTGCAGAAATTCAGGATACCAGCTGAAGGCAGCTTCGAGCTGCTCTCCGTTTCTGGCCCCGAGCCCGGAGCGCCCGCCTGCCTGACCGTCGCGTTCAGCGCGCCGGTGGACAAGGATCAGGACTTCCGCGGACTCATACGGGCTCAAGATTCCGGCGACCTGCGTTTTGAGGCGGAGGGCGGCATCGTGCGCGTTTACTCCTCGCTGCGCTGGCGCGAAAGCGTCGAAGTGGACATAGACAAATGCATAAAAAGCGCTGAGCGCGGCGTGCTGATGGTGCCCGTTTCAGCTACGGTGCGGTTTGACTGGGAAAAGCCCGAGGTCAGGTTCCAGGCAGGCGGCGTCATCATTCCGTCAACCCAGGGTACCCGCGTGATCCTGGAGACCCGGAACCTGACCAAGGTGGTCGTCGAGGCCCTGCATGTGTATGGAGACAACCTACTGCAGTTCATGCAGGTCAACGAGCTCGACGGCACCAGCGAACTCAAGCGCGTGGGCGAGGTCGTATGGCGTGAGGAAATTGACCTGGGCTGGACCGACGACAAGAAGAACCAGTGGATTCCAAACGCGCTCGACCTTTCCCCGCTGCTCGCAAAGCACCCTGACGGGCTTTTCCAGCTGCGCGTCGCCTTTGGCCATGACCACATACGCTATGTCAGCCCGAACGACATCCCGAGCCTGGGCAAATGGACCTTCCCTCCGGTAACGATAGGAGACCGCGGTGACGAGTCGTCCTACTGGGACTACTACGAGGAATGGTTCGACTGGGACGAATATTACCGCTATAGGGAAGATCCTGCGCATCCGGCGTTTTATATCCAGCGCTACGGCCGTGACCGTACCGCCCGGCGCAACGTCCTCGTGTCCGATGTTGCCGTGTCCGCGAAAAAAGACGTGGACGGAGCCTGGCACTTCGTCGCCGGAGACCTGCGGAGCGCAACGCCGCTGGCGGGCGCGAAGATTTCCCTGTTCAGCTATGCGATGCGCGAACTGGCGCAGGCCACGGCCGACAAGAATGGCCTGGCCGTGATCAGGCTGGCCGATGCTGGTGGCGGATCGCAGGCGGAGCCCTTCGTCGCGGTTGCGGAGGCCGCTGGCGCGAAGAGCGGACGGGATCGCGGTTACCTCAAGCTGGGTTCCGGGCAGGCTCTGGCCATCAGCCACTTTGACGTGGGCGGAGAAAAAGCGGAGACCGGCGTCAAGGGCTTCATCTATGGCGAGCGTGGCGTATGGCGTCCCGGTGACGACATACACCTGAGCTTCGTGCTGTATGATCGGCTCGGCACCCTGCCGGCCGACCATCCGGTACAGTTCGAGCTGGAAAATCCGCTCGGTCAGGTGGTGCGTCAGGCTACCTATACTGCTTCGGTGGGCGGTTTCTATTATATAAAGACCGGTACCGAGCAGAGTTCTCCCACCGGCACCTGGACCGCCCGCGTGCGCCTAGGCGGCAAGACCTTTACCAAGGCCATAAAGGTGGAGACCGTGATGCCCAACCGGCTCAAGCTGGCGCTAAACTACGGTACGGCGCCCTACGTGGCCGCCGATTTGGGAGAAATGGGCATCAAGGCAGCCTGGCTGCACGGCGCTCCGGCCCCGGGGCTCAAGGCCGACGTTTCCATGATGCTGAGCGCTTCCACCAAAGCCCCGGGAGACTACCCCGGTTTCGTGTTCCAGGATCCGCTGCGGACAGCCGCGAGTCAGAAAAAGCTGCTGTACGAAGGCTACCTCGACGCTACCGGTGCGGCGCGCTTCAGCGTCGATCTTGAACAGGAATCAGCAGCCCCGGGACCGTTGTCGGCTACCTTCCTGTCCCGCGCCTTCGAGCGCTCGGGGCTGTTCTCAAGCGAAGTGTTTTCTGTTGACTTTCATCCGTACCAGCGCTACGTCGGGCTCAAGCTACCCGCCGGCGACGCGTCGCGGGGCATGCTGCTGACCGACAAGGAGCACCCGGTGGAGATACTGCTCGTCGACCGCGACGGCAAGCCCGCCGGTGACGGCCGCGTCGAGGTAACGGTATACAAGCTGGAGTGGCGCTGGTGGTGGGAAAAGGGCGAAGAGAGCCTCGCCGAGCGCGCCGAAGACATCTACAGCCGCCAGATCATGAAAGACACCGTGGTGGTCAAGAATGGCCGCGCGGCCTGGAAGCTCAGGATCAA
>CAXZAJ010000107.1:0-11756 GCA_964293355.1 uncultured bacterium | reverse complement strand
GCTGTTGAATACATACCGCAGCACGACATTGGCAAAGATGATGAGCACCATGGCGATCATCATCAGCTTGGCGACATACACCAAGCCTATATGCACCAGGTTGAAAAATGCGATTATGCCGTTTCTCATGGCAGGGCCTTCCACTTAAGATTGGCCCCGGAGCGGCGACGCATGCTGCTCCGGGGCCCTTGAATGACGCGAACTGTCTACTGTACTTCGCCGATGCGCTTTACCAGATACTGGACGGCGGAGGGCTGCTTGTCGTAGAGGCCCTTCATGGCTGCCTGCCAGGGAGCCTTGTCGGCTATGACGGTGATGACGGAACCGCCGGCCTTGACCTTGGCCTCTGAAGCCTTCTCGCGCTCGGCCCACAGCTTGCGCTGGTAGGGGATGGCATCGATGGCGGCCTGCTTGATGAGGTCCTGGTCAGCCTGTGACAGCTTGGACAGGGAAATCTTGGAACCGATGATGATTTCCGGAACGCGGGTATGCTCGTCAACGGTGTAGAACTTGGCAACTTCAAAATGGCTCGTGGATTCGTAGCTGGGCCAGTTGTTCTCGGCACCATCGATGACGCCGGTCTGGAGGCCGGAGTACACTTCACCGTAGGGCATGGGGGTGGCTACGGCACCGAGACCCTGCACCATACCTACCATCAGTTCGCTTTCCTGGACGCGGATCTTGAGACCGGCAAGGTCCGAGGGCTTGGCGACGGCTCGCTTGGAATTGTAGAAGTTGCGGGCACCTGGCTCGAACCAGCCAATGCCTACGAAGCCGGAGGGCTCGAGCGAGGCGAACAGTTCCTTGCCGATCGGGCCGAGGAGCACCTTCCACATGTGGTCTTCAGAGCGGTAGAGGTAGGGAAGCTGGAGCGCGTTGAAAACCGGCACGAAAGCGGCCAGCGGGGATACGCTGACGCGGGTAAAGTCTATGGCGCCGAACTGCACCTGCTCGATGACGGCCTTTTCCTGGCCGAGCTGCGAGCCGGGATACACTTCTATGGTGATACGGCCACCGGAGCGTTCCTTGACGAGTTCCGCGAACTTCATGTCGCCCAGCGTGGTGGGATAATCTGCGGGATGGGTTTCCGCGAGACGCAGTACGATGGCCTTGGCAGCTCCGGCCGGGGCGGCTTCCTTTTCTCCATTGGCGTAGGCCACTGAAGCCATGGCGAGCAGCACCATGACGGCTGCCAACAATTTCCTGACTTTCATTTCTTCCTCCTGATAGGCTGAGATTCTCGTTACGACAGGTTCAGGATAAGCCCATCTTTCCGGGTGCGGATGAGGAAATATTTGCGTAATGTTGGATTTTCTTGCGTTGAGGGAGCGGGATCCTCAGCCGGCGCGGTAATCAGCGGGACTCACGCCCTCATATTTTCGGAACACTCTTGAAAAGTATGCCTGGTCGTTGAAACCGACCATGGAACAGACTTCCTTGACCCGGTACCGGCCGCTGCGCAGCAATTCCTTGGCAACGGAAATCCTGAGGCGGCAGAAGGCATGAACGAACGTGTCACCGCCGTGGCGGCTGAACAGTCTGCTCAGGTGCGATGGCGCGCTGCCCACCGCAGCGGCCACATCCGCGAGGGAGAGGTTTTCAGCAAGGTGGGCTTGCATGTATTCAAGAGCGCGTTCGACCGTGCCGCTGCTATGCCGGGCGGCTTCTACACCCGCAGCATCCACCCCACCGGAGTCGGACAGCGCGAGCGGAGCCTCCGGCCACGACGCAATGTCGCCGCGCTGCATTTTCACCCTGATACGCCCGATGATGCTCATGGCAGTCCGGCGGACCTCCTCTGCCGAGGCCGGCTTGACCAGGTATTCATCGACGCCCAGACGGATAGCCTCCCTGGCATAATCGAATTGACCAAAAGCCGTCACAAAAACTATGTGTATGTCCGGGCAAAGTTTCCTGAGTTCATGCGCAGCCTGCAGGCCATCCAGGCCGGGCATGCGGATATCCAGAAACGCAAGATCCACCGGAGCAGCTTCAGCGGCAAGCACAGCCTGGCGTCCATTGACGGCTTCGAGCAGCTCAAGCTCGTAACCCTCCAGGCTGGACAGTATGCCGTGCAGGGCACGGCGTTCCAGCTGCTCGTCATCGGCTATCAGCACCCGAAGTTTCATGCCCGGGGCTCCACGGGTGGTTCTGCCGGAAACGAAATGCGCACGTGGGTGCCCTTGCCTGCCTCGCTCTTGATTGACAGATGGGCAGACGCGCCGTACCGGAGCTCAAGCCGCTTTCTGACGTTGGCTATGCCTATGCCTTCAACCGCGGGTGCCGGGCCGGCCTCCATGCCCGGTTTTGCGGCAGGAGCCATCCCGACGCCTGTATCCCGAATATTCAGGATGAGGCGGCCGCCGTTCTTGTGAGCCTCCACGCTTACGCTACCGCCGTCCTCGCGGGGTTCTATCCCGTGACGTACGGCATTCTCCACGAAGGGTTGTATCGTGAATCGCGGTATCAGCGCCGTCCTCGCGGCACCGTGAGCGCTGATGGTCCACGTGAGCCTGTCGCCGAAACGGAGCGCCTGAAAGGCCAGGTATTCCTGCACGATGCCGAGTTCCGCCGAGACCGGCACCATTGACTCGGGTGCGCCCAGGGCATACCGGAACAGGCGACCGAGCGCAAGGGACAGCCCTTCGGTCTCCTTTGCGCCTTCGAACAAGGCCATCCTCGCTATCGTATTGAGCGCATTGAAGAGGAAATGCGGCTGTATCTGATCCTGGAGGCTGATGAACTGGGCTTCCCTCAGGGCACGCTCCTTCTCCATCAGTTCACGTTCCTCTTCGCGCAGGCGCCGCTCCAGCTCCGCCTTGCCTTTCAGGTCGGTGAGCATGGAGGCGATGCTCCTGCTCATGGTATTGAACGAACGCGCCAGAACCTCCACCTCGTCACCCGTCGAGGCCTGCACCTCGGGTACGTCCAGCTCTCCGGCCGCTATGCGCTCGGAGGCGTCAGCGAGCCTGCGTATGGGCCCGGCAACCGAAGAAGAGAACGCGGCGGCCGCCATCCCGAAAAGCACCACAAACACGACAAGCCCGCCTATCGTCATGCTGCGTATCCTGCCGATGCGCTGCAGGAGTGCCTGGTACCGTGCCTCGCCGTAGTACATGGCTTCTGACAATAACGTGGAAAGGTAGGAATCCATGTAACCAAAAATGCGGCCGGCGTGTGCCAGATCCTGGTACCAATCCTTGTCGCCGGCCAGACGTCGATCCATGGCGGCAACCAGTCGCTCGAAATACGCCTCGATACCGCGGCGGGTTGCCTGCACGGCAAAAAAGGCGTTCTGCGATTCCGGTTCCACCAGCTCCATGCCACTCTGGATGATGAGGAAATCATTCAGCTCCTGCTCAATCGGCAGCCGCTCCGTGATGGTAACTTCCCTGAGCAAGCGCTCCACCCGGGTATAGTGCTCGGAAAGTTCAAGCCTCAGCCGGTGGACGCTGTGATAGCGAGAAAGGCGCGCCTCGAATTCATCGATGGCACCATAGGCCGCAAGCTGCACGGAAAGATCGAGAAGCACCACGGCAAGTATGGCCACGCTGTAGAACAGGAGGAGTTTTCCGCGGATGCTGTGTCTGATGCTGGTGTACATGGGCCGTCACCGGATCATAGCCTGATTAGCAGATTCACGCAAAAAAAACAGACTCCAGCGTGCTCAGGGAAACCGTCTCCACCCGCACAGACTCAGCCCCGGCAGACTCCACCCGGGGTTCTTCGAGCCAGTCGGGCAGGACATACCCCCAGTCCGCGAGCATGCACCTGACCGGATGCGCTGACGTTCCGTTGAAATGGTCAATCTGGTCATCGACGAAAACTGCCTCGCTGGCTCCGAGTTCATCCATCACGCGGTCAATGAAACCGAGCTTTCGTTCCTTGCCGGAGCAGTAGATGCGGCTCGAGTCCCAGGATATGCCGTTGAAGGCCAGAATTCGGGCTATGAAGTCAGCTTCCTTTGTTGAAAGGATTAGCACGGTGCCATCCCCGCCGTGCGTCTGGAGGAGCTGCTTCAGGCCAGGGTACAGGGGATTGAGCTCATGCCAGCGCTGGGGGTCCGAGGCAAGGAGTTCCCTCCTCGCTTTATAGAAAAGTTCGTGAAAAGTATCGTCGAGGCCTTGCTCTTCCTGTATGACCGCATCAAAATCCTTCTGTGACGCGATGGCCAGGTGACGTTGCAGGCAGTGCTGGATGAACAGGTAATCTCCGCCCCTGCGTATGTAGGGGCGGAGCTGCCTGAACGTCCGCTCCTCATCGGTTTCCGCCTCCGGGATGGCAACACCGAGGTAGAGGCCGAAATATGCGGCCCGGGAGACCGCGTAGCATTCAGGCAGGCTGTCACAGATGACGCCGTCAAAATCCAGGAAGACCAGCCTGCGGCCGGAGCGGTCAGCCATGTCTGCGCGGTCAGCCATGCCGGTGCAGTCAAGCATGACTGGGAACGCCGAGCAGCTCGATGTGCTTCCTGAAGTGATCCTGCAGGCAGCCGAGCTGCGCCTCTTCCTGCGCGGCCAGGAACCCGAAGAACCGGGGCCGCAGTTCCGGATCGGTAAGCAGGCCGCCGTAGCTTATGTGCAGCAACTGCCTGCTTTCAGGCCGCTCGAGGTACCCCGGCAGCGCTTCATCGGAAACGCCGGCGATCGGCGGTATCCGGGAGAGGTCGGGCGTAATGTGGTACAGCTTGAGCGCTTCCGGATAGTACTGGTAGGCCTTCTCGAACATGGTCCGGAATAATCCGGCGTCGAATTTTGACGTTGCCCTGAGCGCCTCGAGCCAGCTCGTGCCCGCGGTCTTGACGTGGACGCGAAGGCCGGTGTGACGGCCGATTATGGGATACACGGAGAACTTGTCGCTGCCTGAATGGATGGAGATTTTATATCCGCCGTAGGCCTTGGCAATCTCGCAGTGCACTATGAACTGCCGCTCGAATTCCGCTACGTCGCCGATATAGTCTATGCCCTTCTGGAACTCGCCGATGAAGCGCGGCGCGAGGGAGTTGACCGTGACGCCGCGCCGTTTCAGCTCGGCGGCGATGAAGAGGTGGTGTGAAGGTATCGTCGGGGTGGTGGTCTCGTCGATGCTTATCTCCAGATCGTACGCATCCCCGCGCCGTGAGCGCAGGAGGCCGTCAACCTCGCCGGTAAACTCGAGGGCCTTCCAGTACATGAGACCGCAGCGCTTGGCCTCGACCACGGAAATCGTCAGCGTATCGCCGCCGAGGTTGAAGGTCTTGCCAGCGTAGTCGTCGAGCACCCGGGCGCGTACCGTTTCCGGCAGCTTTACAAAGGCGTCCTCGACGGCCTGGTCGTTCCAGTCTCCGGGAGAGGGATTCATCACCTCGGTGAGATCCAGGGTTATCATGGGCATGCCCGCATCCACAGCTACATTGATGTCGGCCAAGGTCTTGAGGTGGTCGCCGTCGGCTCCGTAGCCACGGTCAAAGCCTTCCTCGAGCACCGAGAACGCCGCGTCCTTGACCACCTCGGGATAGCTCCGGCCCGTGAGTTTCAGTTCACGTATGGATTGTTGGGCCAGCACGGGGCTGATGTCATACGCGCGGGCCGCGCGGATATGGCCGGGGCCGGCCAGGCCCAGCCGGTCACCGCAGCCGATGGTGGTGCGCTCGCCTCGCAGCGATACCGGCGCCAGGAATGGCAGCTGTTCCCTGACTGCCAGGTAATTTTCATACGTACGATCGGCTTCCATGACGTTCAGGCCAGCCACGGAATACCGGGTTCCCATAAAACCGGCAGGCAGTTTGTCTCCGGATACCAGGAAGAGCTTCTTGGTGCCATCGGCGGCCGCGATGAAGAAGAGTGTTCCGTTGGCCTTGAAGAAGGAACGGGGATAATAGAAGAGCCCGCTGCCCGCGTCAGTGCGCCCGAAGGAACAGTCCCGCCGCCTGGCAAGCTCTTTTTCGCTTGCACCAAACAATCCCTGCCGGTCCAGGATGGCCAGCAGCAACTCCCTGTTGCGCTGCAACGTGAGTCCGGTAGTGTTAGTGTTCATCAGGCTTGCTCCTTGAAGGAAATTCCGAACCAGGATGCGGCGTTGCGGAAGCAGATGTCCTTGACCATGCCGCCCGCCAGGTTCATGTCAGAGGGAATCTGGCCTGCATCCATCCACCCGCCTACGAGGTTGCACAGGATGCGCCTGAAGTACTCGTGCCGCGGGTAGCTCAGGAAGCTGCGGGAATCCGTGAGCATGCCCACGAAGGCTGAAAGCAGCCCCATGCTAGCCAGGGCGGTCAGCTGGCGCTCCATGCCGGCCTTCTGGTCGTTGAACCACCAGCCGGTCCCGAACTGTAGCTTGCCAGCCTGCTGGCCGCCCTGGTATGCGCCGGTCATGGCTGCGAGCACCTCGTTGTCCCGCGGGTTGAGCACATAGAGTATGGTCTTGGGCAGGTGGTCATCCGCGTCCAGCCTGTCCAGCAGGGCGGCGAGGCCCTCAGCCTGTGGCCAGTCGCCTATCACGTCGTATCCGGTATCCGGGCCGAGCGTCGAGAACATCCTGCTGTTGACGCTGCGCATCGCGCCCAGGTGCAACTGCATTACCCAGCCCTGTTCAGCGTCCATGCGGCCCAACTCGGTAAGCACGGCGCCCCTGAATTTCAGCACCTCGTCGCGCGAAGCGCCGCCCCCGCCCAGCACCGCCTTGAATATCCTGTCGCATTCCGCGTCCGTGCCGCGCTCCCCTGGCACGAAGCTGAGGCCGTGATCGGACAAGCGGCAGCCGTGCGCATGGAAGTATTCGTGCCGCGCCTTCAACGCCGCTACCAACGCCGCATAGCTGGTTACCGCCATGCCGGACGCCTTTTCCAGCGCCTCGATCCAGGCCTTGTAGCGTCCGGGGTGTTCCAGCGCATGGGCCTTGTCCGGCCTGAACGCTGGCAGCACCTTGATGCCGAATTTCGTATCGCTGGCTATGTCCTCGTGGAAATTCAGCGCGTCCACCGGGTCGTCGGTGCTGCAGACCGCCTGCACGCCAAAGCGCTCCATAAGGCCGCGCACCCGGTATGCATCCTGCTTGAGCAAGGCATTGCAGTGATCGTAAATCCTGTCCGCGCTGGCCGGGTTCAGCAGCTCTTCTACGCCGAACACCCGCTTCAGCTCCAGGTGGGTCCAGTGGTAGAGCGGATTGCCCAGCGTCCTGGGGGCGGTGCGCGCCCAGGCCCGGAACTTTTCCCTGTCGGGCGCGTCACCGGTTATGTGCGTTTCAGGTATGCCGCAGGTGCGCATGGCCCGCCACTTGTAATGGTCGCCCTTGAGCCAGAGCTGCGTCAGGTTCTCGAAGCGCGTGTTCTCGGCAATCTGCTGCGGCGGAACGTGGCAGTGGTAATCGAATATCGGCATGCCCTCCGCGTAGTCATGGTACAGCGTCCTGGCGGCATCGCCTTCAAGCAAAAAATCCTCGTTCATGAACGGTTTCATCACGATCTGCTCCTTGTGCCTCGTCGAGGCGGTCAGATGTTGCTGACCAGGTACCCGCCGTCTACCGGTACGGTAACGCCGGTAACAAAACCGGCGGCCTGGTCGGAGGCGAGGAACAGGCTCACGCCGGCGATTTCGGAAACGTCGCCGAAGCGGCCAAAGGGGGTGTGGGCCATCACGTCACGGCCTCGCGGCGTCAGTTCGTTCGTCTTTTCGTCGATGAGCAGCGCCTTGTTCTGCTTGCCGATGAAGAAACCGGGGGCTATGCCGTTGACCCTGATGCCATTTGGAGCGAATTCCTTGGCGCAAGCCATCGTCAGGTTGATCACCGCGGATTTTGCGGCCCCGTAGGCCCAGACGCCCGACAGCGGAATGTACGAACTCATCGAGGCCATGTTGATGATGTTGCCCTTTATGCCCTTCTCCATCCAGAAGGCCGCGGTTACCTTGGTAGGCACCACCAGGCCCGCTATCAGGTTGAGCCTGAGGATATCCTCGAAGAGCGGCACGTCTATCGCGGTAAAGCTCGACTTGCCCTTGTTGCCGCCGGCCGCGTTGACGAGCACGTGCGGACCGCCGAGCCCGGCCTCGGTCAGCTCAAGCGCCTTGCGGACGGCCTCTTCAGAATTGGCATCCACCATCACCGGCAGAATCCGGGGAGCGGCATCAGCCAGGCCGGGCAGCCCCAGCAGGCGCTGCTTCGCCGCTTCCACGGATTCCATCCTGTGGCCCCAGAGCGCAACCCTTGCGCCAGCCCTCAGGAACGCTTCTGACATGGCTCCGGCTATGTTGCCGCCGCCGCCGGTGATGGCCACGGTCTTGCCCTCAAAGGAAAACATGGTCTCCAGATAGTTCATCGTTGCGCTCCTTGCTTGTCGGATATGGTACCGGGACTATCCGCGGTCACGACTTCAAGGCCAAAGGCCTTGAGATCCTTCTCATGAGTAAAATCCTTGTCGGTGACGAGCACGTCCACGTCTCCGGCCCGGGCGAAGATTGAAAATGCTTCACGTCCGAATTTTGCGGAATCAGCCAGCACGATGCGCCGCCTGGACACCTCGAGCACCTTCTGCTTGAGCTGGGATTCGATCAGGTTCTGCGAGGAAAAAACACCACGGGCCGAGAAACCCGTCGTGCCGAGGAAACAGGTCTCTATGTTGTGCATCCGCAGCGCTTCGATGGCCATGGGGCCGATGAAGGACCCGGCCTCCTTGCGGTAGCTGCCGCCGAGGCTTATCAGGCTTATCTCCGGGCAATCGCTGAGCAGCACCATAACGTCTATGGAATTGGTGACGACCCGGAGGTTGGCTTCCCTGAGTTCCCGTGCAAGCAGCAGGCAGGAGCTCCCCGCATCGAGGTATATGGTCTCGCCCTCCCGTATCAGCTCCCTGGCCTTCCTGGCGATGCACTGTTTTGCCTCTATCTGCTCGTGTTGCCGCACCTCGATGGTCTTGAGGAACCGGATGTCCTCGGCGATCTGGGCGCCGCCCCTCGTCCGTATCAGGCAGCCCATTTCTTCAAGCTGGGCCAGGTCCTTGCGTATCGTCACCTCAGACACGTCGAGCTTCTGCGAGAAATCGCCCACTGACACGGAGCGGAGGAGGCTCAGGAGCTTGAGGATTTCAGCATGGCGGGGAATATGGACCACGTTTCATTACCTTTCGTTTTTCAGAGTATATCGAAGGTCGACTATTGTCAATTGAACTTTTTCTACCACTAAAACCTTGTCCAGAGCTTGACGGCAGCACACTTGTATGGTATTTGATTTCGTATCGTATTGTATTTCGAAAGGCATAGCAAGCAAACGTGACAAGCACGCGGCAAGATCCATCCAGGCTTCTCAAGGATTTGATGCCGGCCCATGGCTTTTTCATCGGCCTCGATTCAGACGGTTGCGTCTTTGATTCAATGGAACTGAAACAGAAGGAATGCTTCTGCCCGCGCTTCATAGACAGCTTCAGTCTCCAGGCCATTTCCGGATACGCCCGCGAAGCCTGGGAATTCATCAACCTGCATTCCACCACCAGAGGCTGCAACCGGTACCTGGCCATCCTGCACACCCTGGATCTCTTCAGGGAACACCCCGGAGTCATAGCCAGTGGCACAAGCATACCCAGGATGGACGGTCTCAGGAGTTGGCTCCAGCTTGAAACAAAACCGGGCATGGCAGCGCTCAAGGCTGAGCTCGACCGCACGGGCAACGCTGACCTGGAGCTGGCTTACCGCTGGTCGCAGGCGGTAGACGAGGCGGTAGAGCGGATTGCCGGAGTCATGCTGCCGTTTTCAACCGTGCGGGAGTCACTGGAAGCCCTGCGTGGCAAGGCCGATGTCGTGGTGATTTCGCAGACTCCGCACGAGACGCTCAGTCGGGAATGGCGGCAACAGAACCTGGATGGTCTGGTCAGCTTCATAGCCGGACAGGAATTCGGCTCCAAGACAGAACAGCTTGCCCTGGCCACGATGACAAAGTACCCGGCCGGCCACATCCTGATGATGGGAGACGCCCCCGCTGACCTCGAGGCAGCCAGAAACAATGGGGTGCTGTTCTATCCCGTGGTTCCCGGGCATGAAGAACCATCCTGGCGTCGCTTCAGGGATGAAGCGCTCGACAGGTTCTTTGCGGGAACCTATGACGGTGACTACCAGAAAACGCTCTACGAAGACCTCAATTCATATCTTCCCGAACGACCATCAATGAACACCAGGAGGAACGCAATGAACGCAACAGCCGACATAGGCCTGATAGGCCTGGCCGTCATGGGGCAAAACCTCGTCCTGAACATGCATGACAACGGCTATACGGTTGCAGTCTACAACCGTACCACCTCCAAGGTGGACGAATTCCTGGGCGATGCGGCAAAGGGACGCAGCACCATCCTGGGCGCTCATTCCATTGCGGAATTTACTGCCCACCTGAAGCGGCCCCGCAAAGTGATGCTCATGGTCAAGGCCGGCGAGGTGGTGGACCAGTTCATAGAACAACTGCTGCCCTTTCTCGAGCCCGGCGACATCATCATCGATGGCGGCAACTCCCACTATCCGGACTCCACCCGACGGACGCGGTACCTCAAGGAAAAAGGCCTGCTCTTCATCGGCACTGGCGTTTCCGGCGGGGAAGAAGGCGCGCGCAGGGGGCCGTCGATCATGCCGGGCGGTAACCCCGAGGCCTGGCCGTTCGTAAAGCCCATACTCCAAGCTATTTCCGCAAAAACTGACGTCGGTGAAGCCTGCTGCGAATGGGTAGGCGATGACGGCGCGGGCCACTACGTCAAGATGGTCCACAACGGCATAGAATACGGCGACATGCAACTGATATGCGAAGCCTACCACGTCATGAAGACGGGCCTCGGCATGACCGCTGACGAGATGCATGACGTCTTTGCCGCCTGGAACTCGGGCGAGCTCGACAGCTACCTCATCGAGATTACCCGCGACATCCTGGCCTTCAAGGACACGGATGGCTCCGCGCTGGTTGAAGCCATCCTCGATACAGCCGGCCAGAAGGGCACGGGCAAATGGACCGGCATGAGTTCACTGGAGCTCGGCGTGCCGGTAACCCTCATCGGAGAAGCCGTGTATTCCCGTTGCCTCTCCGCCATGAAGGACGAGCGGGTTCTGGCTTCCGGTCTCCTGGCAGGTCCGTCCGGCGCGCTTGCCATCGATGCGGGCGAACGGGCAGCCTTCCTCGAAGACTTGCGCCAGGCCCTGCTCGCCTCCAAGATCGTCAGCTATGCCCAGGGCTACATGCTCATGCGCGAAGCGGCAAAGGAAAACGGCTGGAAATTGAACTATGGCGGCATAGCGCTCATGTGGCGGGGCGGCTGTATCATCCGCAGCGCCTTCCTTGGCAAGATAAAGGAAGCCTTCAGCAGGAAACCTGACCTCCAGAACCTCCTTCTGGACGAGTACTTCAGAAGCGTCATGGAGCGTTCGCAGTCATCATGGCGGCGGGTGGTTTCCCGAGCCATGGAATCCGGCATACCGGTTCCGGCTCTTGCCACGGCGCTCAGCTTCTACGATGGTTATCGTTGCGACCGGCTGCCGGCCAACCTCCTGCAGGCCCAGCGCGACTATTTCGGGGCTCATACCTACGAGCGTCTCGACAAGCCCAGGGGCGAGTTCTTCCACACCAACTGGACCGGCTCAGGCGGCAACGTAGCCGCGGGAAACTACGGAGTATAAATACGCCCGTAACGGAGGCTGCTTCACCTCAGGGCAAAAAAGCCGCGGGCGCGGATTTCCCCCCGGGAAGGCGGAGGGGGCCGCTTCCCGCAACAAAGAGACTACAACTTTCTCTGCGCAACATGTGTCAAATGCCGG
>CAXZAJ010000106.1:0-11790 GCA_964293355.1 uncultured bacterium | reverse complement strand
GTTACTTCGATGACCAGCACCAGCGACAGTTTGCCGAGGTTGCGTACCGCGCATCAACAGAAGGCTTTCTGGCTGGAACCGTATCGAGTGCGGAACTGGAGTCGACGATGCAGGCTGCCTTCGGTGACCTCGCAGCTTCCGGCAAGACTCACCTGGCACAACTCGCAGCAACAGAACGCACCGCCGTCTTCGATGCCGGCAACGATCCACTGGCACGACAGTGCACCGAGGCTGCTTCGTCGCTTGCTTCTCTTACCGCCCGTGCCACTGAGTTGCGCTATTCAGCCGAACTGCTTTCCCGCGAGGCTGGCTGGGATCTACAGCGCCGCGACCTCAACGACAAGCGTCTGTCGTGGCGAGAATCAGCCGGCCTGATCCTCGAGCGTGGCCGTGCTGATTTTGAGGACGGAGCTGACCTTCTGCGGGGACAGGCCGCTGCCTGGGTCCAGCGTTTTTCTGACGGGTACACCGCCCGGAAGCCTGCATGGAATCTGGCGTACGCTGGCATGCAGGATGAGAAGCTCGCTTGGGTTACACAGGCAACCCGGACGGCTGGCAACGCTTCAGCGGCTGCGATGATGGCCCTTATGGAACCCGATGCCGAGGCTGGAGCCAGAAAGCTTGATTCATTCTCGGTTTCAAGGCTGGCGTTTGAAGTTGATGCTCCGTCGTTTGTCGATGCGGTCATGGAGCAGGCTGGCGTCATCGGAATGGATGCAGCCTTTGCCAGCCAGTCCGGCTCTGTTGCTACCTTGTGCCTCGCGACGAGCAAGGGCGTGTCGTATGCCGGCGCTCTGGATTCCGGGCGCATCATGACGGCAGCCGCAGACTTTGCCGAAAATTCACGGCAGAGGGTTTCAGGTGTGCAGGCACGGCTCGTGGCATCCCGCACCCGTTCAGCCGCATTCGCTGCTGTTGAAGGGTTGGCAAGCAGTGTTCGTTCAGCCAATGAAAGTTTCAGCAAGCGCATGGCTGAAGTCTTTATTAATGGAGGAATGTGGAAACGGCAAGGTAGCCGTTACGTCAAGGACATAGTCGTCCATTCGACGGTAGGGACACCTCATATTCTTGAGCAGGCTGGTGTCGAATCGTTCCGTTCCTATGCGATGGGAGACTGGAGCCTTTCTACCGATATGTCCGATGGCGTTCTCTCCGGACTCGACGCAGCTTCAGTGCGGGCCCTGATAGGCAAGGCGCAGCGGGAGGTGCAAACAAGACATGAAGAGGTGTTTGGTACAGCTGAAGAACTGGGTGCGGCCGCCGTGGCTTCGCGTACCCGCCGGATAGAGTTGTACCGCAGTGAACGCGGCGTCGTTGACACGCGCATCATGACGTGGATCGACGACGAGGGTAATACCCACAGCAAGGAAGTGGCCGTCTATGGAATGCTCGATGTGCTGGATCATGCCGAAGAGCAGTCTGAAGGCGCGGGTGAGTTCGGCCGGCATCTTGGCTATGCACCCGTGGCGCGCCTCGGCGCCAACCCCGATGATGGCGAGGGGGGAGTCTTCCAGGCCGCTGGTTCGGGCGAGCTGGGCAGGCTTATGGCTTCTTACATCTACTGGAGTCTCAAGGAAGGCAAGGGGTGGTCGGAAGCCAATAAACCGGTGTACGAGAAGGACCTCTGGGATGACCGAGGAGACTGGCTCCAGGCACCCACAATAAGAACCGTCGCTGATCTGGGTGTCACGGTAGCGGCCGGAGTGCTCACCGGGGGAGTCGGCGCACTCGCGATGAACCTCGTCGATGATGCGGCTTTCGGGATCATGGATATTTCCGGAGGGTACCGGAGCTGGGAACAAGCCGGTCTTGATTTTGGAAAAAAGGTTGCCCTTTCCGCAACTAATTATTACGGGAACCAGATGTTCGGCGGCACCCTCTCGAACCTGGCTGCAAGGGGCGGCTTGAACGAGGTTCTGGGAACAACGATGTTGACTGGCCTTAAGACAGCCACTACCGGTATGGCCACCAGTGCCCTCGGCGCGGTCAACCTGACCTATGACGGAAGCGGTGACGTTACCGGTTTGGGGTTCGATGCCCAAGGATTCGAGGCAAACGCTTTTGGCGAAGCATCGGTGGCCTCGTATCTCGGGAGCATGGCCTGTGCGGCGTTCAATTCGTCCATCAATTTTTCGAGTGCATATTCCGGAAAAGCCTGGGCGGGTCTCACGACCGTGGGTTCGATGGCTGCCACGGAAGGCGGTAAAATCGCCTCGCATCTTGGGTACGCGGCTGCCCGCGGTACTACGGGTTCCGCGCTCCTGGACGAAGCCTGGAACAAGCATGGCGGAATAGCCATAGATGCGGCCAATCTCGGCAGCATCATGTCCGCGGCTGGCTTTCTTGACGGGATTTCCTCAGACGGCTATAGCGCGACCGACAGGGCCGGGTACAACAGGGTGGCCAGCGCATTCTCCAGTGTGGGCCTTAGCCTGAACCTCGGCGCTGAAGGCATTAAAGGTTCACTGGGTGGGGGCGGTTATGACATGGTCAGGATGGGCATGCAGGCAGGCAAGGGAATGCTCCTTGACTCGAAGCTTGAAAAGTACGCACTGGAACAAGGCTCTACGGTAGCGTCAGTGTTGAAGACGGCCGTCGGATATGGTGATTACGCTGCCGAGGAAACGGTATGGCGCCTCGTTTGCGGCAGGGACACCCTTTCGTCAATGGATGCAGGCAGTGGTGCGGAGACGGTCACCGGTTCGAGCGGCAACCGCTTGATCACCCTGATGGCGGAGGGCGGTGGAACCAGCGCGATGCTGGATATGGCGGTGAAGCTGCAGCATGAAGCCTGGCGGGACGGCAAGACAGGCACTGCTCAAGAACAGCGCGACGAGACAATGCGTGCTGCCGCCGCCCATACACAGATGACCTTGATGCTCGGTCTTGGCAACGAGTACAGCAGCGCGATGGACTCCCTCATAGGCGGCAACCGGAATTACCAGAATGATCTGAACAACTACCTCGGCGGTGATTTTGCGGCGTATGTCGGGCGCACGTATGATGCCAGCGGCGATTTCTGGAAACTTACCAAAGAGGGCAGACTGGTCAACGACGGCAAGGCTCGAATACTTGCGGAAATTGTCAATGACGATGGTACCGTCGGCTGGTATGCGGTTGAAGACAGCCTGAATGAAACCTCTACAGCGGCTGCGCTCGTCCATTATCTTGGACAGTCGAGAGCTATGGAGTTGTTTGATGGCTCGCTCGGTGATATCACCAGGTATGACGACCAGACCCTGCATGATGTGCTCAATCTTGACGATATCGATATCAAGACAATCAGGAATAATCCAGGTGAAGCGGAGCGGCTCATAGCGACGGCGAGTTCAGGACAACGGGAGCGGCTGCTGGGTGAAGCCTTGATGAAAGACGCGGGTATTCAGTGGGATGTCGATGCTGGTATCTGGTCTGGAGAGGGCAAGGGGCTTGCCCTCACTGACCATGCGATCATGGGTGCTGCCGCCATCAGGTCTATCGGTAGCGCCACCTATGAGCGGTTCTCGATAACCAGTGAAATCGAACGGCAGCAAGGTGCGTACAGTGTCTGGATCAATGGTGACAAGGAAGATATAGGTGAAGGCAATACGCGCTTGTCGTTCACGAAGTGGGATATTGATTCTGGAGAAAAACTGGCCACCATGCTGGCTGGGGGCGCCTGGAACTCCGTAGACAATTCATACGGACAACTTGACTCCGGCGGCAAGCCCATGGGAGCTGATCAGCAGTATCAGATTGCTTTAGGCCCTGCGCTGCAAGGCAACACTCTCGCTCGAGGCTCCCTCAACCTCAGGTTGGCACTGGCACCACAAACGGATTGGGGTGATGTCTTCATTCTGTCCGATACCAAGACCATCGCCGGAGAGCGCATCATGGCCGATGGAAGAAGGCCAGGCCATCCGTTTGACTACAGGTGGCTGGGGCACGCAACGCAGTATGGGTCAAGTGATGGTTGCCCCGTGTATAAAAGGGGCGATGACACGACCGATCAGTTTGCGGCCTTGATGCAGTCACTCCAGACTTGGGGGCTTTATGGAGGCTATTCAATTTCTGGAATGCTTACCGATGACAACGATTTTGCGTATCTGCCTGGTTACCGGAAAGGAGTCTGGTAACATCGCATGTTCCTGCCTCAAGGCATCCTGCAACCTGCACCATACATATATTCTTTCATGAAGGGGTTTCCATGAAGTATTTAACAGCTCTTTTATTCGCCTTGGTACTTTCAACCACCGTGTTTGCCGATGATCGGGAAACATATCTGAAGTTGTTGGATGAAGGAAAATTTACAGATTTGGAACAGCATCTTATCAAGTGGCAGCGGGTTGATGGAAAAGACCCGGAAGTGCATATCGCGTGGTTCAATTATTTCATCAACAGAAAACTGAAGACCGGCATGGCCATCGACAAGAGCATAGATACAACCAAACCTCATATGATCATCACAGATCCAGAATCCGGCAAAGTGGTCGGATACCTGGGTGATAAAGTCTACTATGATTATGAGGACGTCATGAGCGCCATCGGACACCTTGATACCGGAATAAGTTTTGCCAGCAACCGGCTGGACATGTATTTCGGTAAAATACATATTCTGGGTGCCATCGGTGAATTCGATAAACAGGCAGCGGTCGTGTTGCACATCCTTGAATTGGCTGCAAAAAACAGGCACCAGTGGTCATGGAGTCAGAACAAGCCGTTGCCTGATGGCAAGCAATTCCTTCTTGATAATGTCCAGCATTACCATGAGTCCTGGTTCGAGCGCCAGACCAAGGCTTCCATGGCTGCCATCCTGGCTGTTTCAAGCAGGCAGATAGCCTTGTTTCCTGAAGAGATGACCGGCTACAACGTCCTTTCGTATTACTACAACATCCAGAACAGGAAGGATGAAGCGATGAACGTCCTGCTCAAAGCTCATTCGGTAAAGAAAGACGACTACATCATCATCGGCAATATAGGGATGCTGTACGAAGAACTCAAGGACAAGGCCAATGCCAGAAAGTTTTATACCATCATGATGCAGAGCCAGGATACGGAGATATCCGGCTGGGCAAAAAACAGAATCAAGCGGGTGCAGTAGCCCGATGGAATTCAGCCTGTGTCATCGCCCGGGTTCGGTGACGCAGGCTTGTATAGGGATGCTTGCCTAAGCGAACGCCAGCGGCTACCATCTTTTGCCATGCAGTTTTCAGGCCGGCTCGGGCATCATACCGGGCAAAACTCTATCGCCACGCTATCCGCCGAGCTCAAGGATGCGGGTATACCGATACTCAACCTCTCGGACAGCAATCCAACGAGGCATGGCCTGAGTCCAGGCGGAGTCGTGGAGGCCCTGACCAGCGAAGCCTGCCTCGATTACCATCCGGAACCACGGGGGCTGGAGTCAGCGCGGTTTGCACTTGCGACACGCTTCGGAGGAAGACCAGACAGCTATTTCCTGTCAGTCAGCACGTCTGAAGCGTATGGTTGGATATTCAAGCTGCTCTGCAACCCGGGCGATACGGTGCTCGTTCCAAAGCCCGGCTATCCCCTGTTTGATGCCCTGGCAGGGCTTGAGGCGGTACGAACTGTCCAATACCACATGGAGTACCGACATCCTGCCGGTTGGGTAATTGATCTTGAGGACCTCAGAACCGTAGCTTCATCTAGCAAAGCTAAAGCCATAGTCGTCATCAATCCAAACAATCCCACGGGTTCATACGCATCCAGCCTGGAGCGCGACGCAATCGTGGCATTCTGTGCTGAACGCGGAATCGCCCTCATAGCTGACGAAGTCTTCTTTCCGTATGCGCTTGAAGCCAAGGATGACCGGACGCGGTTCAGCGGCGAGGGGTCCTGCCTGACCTTTGCACTCGACGGGCTTTCCAAGCTGCTCTGCCTGCCCCAGATGAAGCTCGGCTGGATACGCATTTCCGGACCGGTCGACGATGCCCGTGAAGCTGCAGCCAGACTGGAACTGATCGCAGATACGTATCTGTCAGCTGGTGCGCCTGCCATGAACGGGCTGCCGGCCTTGCTGCAACGCGCCGATCCGTTCGTGCTGCAACTCCGCCAGCGCCTGTCGCTCAACCTCGCTGCGGCGCGAACCATCTTCGGGGGGAGCGGTTCGCCCTTCAGGGTGCTTCGCTGCGATGGCGGCTGGACTGCGCTGCTGGAGTATCCCCGGTATGCCACTGAGGAGGAAACCGTACTCGGGCTGCTCCGCGATGAACACCTCGCTGTCCAGCCGGGCTATTTCTTCGACCTGGATCGTGACGGCTACCTTGCGTTGAGCCTGATCCTCGATCCTGGAGTTTTCTCCAGCGCGGCGAGTCGCCTGCGCCGCTATCTCGAGGTTCCTTTGCGCTTGTCCGATTCGCATATTGCGTAGTATCGTAACCCCACTATATAAGGAGGCGCTATGCCGGCACTGTTGTTGGACGGAAAGAAATTGGCTGAAGAAGTCAGGATCGGGCTGGGGCCAAGGATTGCCGCGCTGGCTGCTAAAGGCATAGTCCCTGGGCTCGCCGTGCTGCTCGTAGGTGAAAATCCCGCGAGCGTCTCGTATGTCACGGCAAAGGAAAAGGCCTGCGAAGAACTCGGCATGAAGAGTTTCGAGTGTCGCCTGCCTGCCGATGCGGGTGAAGAAGCCATAGTCGCCAAGGTCAGGGCCTACAACGCGGATCCTTCCGTACATGGCATCCTGGTTCAGTTGCCCTTGCCCAAGGGTGTATCAGAATCAAAAGTCATAGATGCCATCTCCCCGGACAAGGATGTCGATGGCTTCACACCCGTCAATATCGGCCGCATGGTAATTGGAGATCCCTGCTTTCTCCCGTGCACCCCACACGGCGTCATAAAGCTCATAGAAGTGGCGGGCGTCAAGACAGCCGGTTCTCACGCGGTCATCGTCGGGCGTTCCAATATTGTCGGCAAGCCCTTGGCAAATCTCCTTACCAGAAAATCAATCAATTCCACGGTTACCGTTTGTCATACCGGCACACGCGACCTGGCCGAGCACACAAGGCAGGCAGACATACTCATCGCTTGCGCCGGCGTTCCTGAGCTCATAAAGGCTGACATGGTCAAACCCGGTGCCTGCGTCATAGACGTCGGCGTCAACCGGGTTGATGACCCCTCGAAGGCCAAGGGCTGGCGGCTTGTCGGAGATGTGGATTTCAATGGCGTCAGGGAAGTTGCCGGTTCCATAACACCAGTTCCGGGTGGTGTAGGTCCGATGACCATAACGATGCTCTTGTACAACACCGTCGAATCGGCGGAGAAGGCGGCCGGCAAGTAATGCGTGAAGATTGCGGAGGAGCGTGTGCCATGGTGGATATCCAGAGCATGAAGGACGACCGGCGTATCGCCATAAAAAAAGTGGGCGTCAAGGGGTTGCGGTATCCCATCACCGTACTGGACAGGGCTAACTCCCTGCAGCACACCACTGCCACCGTCAATCTTTATGCCGATTTGCCCCATGACTTCAAGGGCACGCACATGAGCCGGTTCATCGAGGTCTTCAACGAACACCGGCGGGACCTGTCCATGCCCCGCTTCCTCGCCATGCTTGACGAGTTGCGCGGAGCGCTCGAGGCTGAAACGGCTTACTGCGACCTTCATTTCCCTTACTTCATAGAAAAGTCAGCCCCGGTTTCAAAGCAAAAGGGCATGATGAGCTACGAGTGCTCCTATGAAGGCTCGTCATCGGCTGCCGGGCGAGAGTTCTGGGTAACCGTGCAAGTACCCGTGCAGACAGTCTGCCCCTGCTCAAAAGCCATCAGCGAGTACGGAGCGCATAACCAGCGGGGGCTGGTAAAAGTACGGGTTAAACTTGGTCCATTTTTCTGGATAGAGGATATCGTGGCAATAGTGGAGCGTTCGGCATCCAGCGATGTGTATACGCTACTCAAGCGCGAAGACGAAAAGTACGTAACCGAGCGAGCCTTCGACAAGCCCATGTTCGTCGAGGATGTGGTGCGCGAGGTATACAAGGAACTGCTTGCCAACGGTAATTTTCCACGTTTCAGCGTGGAAGCCGAAAATTTTGAAAGCATCCACAACCATTCCGCCTACGCGCTGGCCGAACACGATCAGGCCGTGAATCCTTTACCGGGCTGAGAGATTTCTGTATATTGGTGCTGTGGCGTCGGGGCATTCGCCCAAGCGAAAACATCCGCCGTATGGGGATGTGAGTCCGGCGGCCTTCAAGGAGGAACTGATGGGTGATAATTATCCTGCCGATTCAAGCGAGGTACGCAAGAACGGCATGCGCGGCGTCATTTCGACGGGCGCGGGTATCGGGTTGATGTTGTTCAATTCCCTGTTGAACATTCCCGTTCTGGGATGGATTCTGGGTGGCGGACTCGTCGTACTCGGTGTAATGGGCCTCGTAGGCAAGAAAAGCACCGACAAGACCACAGGAGCCGTGCTGATGGGTGCGGGTGTGCTGGGGCTGTCCTCCTTCCTGCTCAAGGGATTTACCGGTTTTCTGCTCGGAACCGCCGGGCTTGGTCTGCTCGGGTTCGGGATATTCAATCTGTTCAAATTTGCCAAGGGGATCAAGGCCAGAAGCTGAAAGTTGATTCAGTATTCTTGATGCACCCATGATCGGGCGACCGGAGCCATGCCCCGGCCGCCCGTAATTTTAATCCGGGAGACTATGCGATATTTCATGGAGACTTACGGCTGCCAGATGAACAAGGCCGAATCGGCTGCCCTTGAAAACCAGTTTGCCGACCGTTTCTGGACCAAGGCCTCCGATTCGGATGAGGCAGATCTCGTTGTCATCAATACCTGTTCCGTGAGGATCACCGCGGAGACGCGGGCCTGGGGTCGCATCGCGCATTATGCCGCGCGCAAGCGCTTGCGCTCCTTTACGCTTGTCGTCACCGGGTGCATGGCTGAACGCCTCAAGGACAGCATGATCAAGAAGGCGCCCGGTATCGACTATGTGCTCGGCACGTTCCAGAAATCCGCGTTCGGACTGGTTCTGGACGCAGTGGAGTCAGGACGCCGGCTCGAAACTGTCGAAGAAACTCCTCGGTTCGTGTTCGCCCCGTCCCACCGTGAGGCAGGCACGTTCAGCACCTATGTGCCCATCATGCATGGCTGTGACAATTTCTGCTCGTATTGCATCGTGCCCTATGTCCGCGGGCGGGAAATTTCCAGGAGCCCCGAATCCATCATCAATGAGATTACGTCGCTTGCGGAAGCCGGCGTCCGCGAAATCACCCTGCTTGGCCAGAACGTCAATTCGTACCAGTGGACGGGGGAGGGTGGTCCACTGGATTTTGCTGGCTTGCTGCGCCTCGTGGCTCCTCGGGCCGTGGAAGCCGGCATAGGCAGGATACGTTTCGTTTCAAGCCATCCCAAGGATCTTTCGAGCGCCACCATAGACATCATTGCCGGATACCCAGTCTTTGCCAGGCATATCCATCTGTGTGTGCAGCACGGCTCGGACAGGATCCTGTCGGCGATGGACCGCAAGTACACTCGGGCCGATTACCTGGCCCTTGTAGAATCCATCCGCTCGCGCATACCGGGCGTTACGATTTCTACCGATATATTGATTGGATTCCCTGGTGAAACAGAAGAAGACGTTGAACAGACACTATCTTTAATGCGGGAAGTCGGGTTCGCCTATGCCTTCATGTATCATTACAATCCGCGACAAGGTACTCCTGCCGCGGTCATGCCGGACAGGGTGCCTGACCAGGTTAAAAAGGAGCGGTTGGCTCGTGTCATGGCCCTCCAGAAGGAAATTTCAGGTGCCATCATGCAAGGGATGATAGGTGATGAAATCAACGTGCTCATCGAGAGTCTCTCAAAACGCAAGAAGGATGAAGTCTTTGCCAGAACCGATGCCGATATGATGGTCGTTTTTCCCGCGCTGAGTTCCCGGATAGGCTCATGTACCCGGGTTCGGCTCGAAGCCGTCAGCGGGCATACGTTCAAGGTCGTGGAGGTCGATTAATCATATGCGCAGAAACGTCGCTGTCATTGTCGTTGCGACTCTGGTGCTCTCACCACGTTTCGCGGCAGCGCAGGGGCTTGAAGCCAGGGCAGTGCATGCACGCCTCTTGCCTCTGGCGGGAGCTGCGACCTTCGCGGCAACCGTTGCCCGAGAATCATCAGCGCTCATCTCCCTGGAAGATGCCGCCTGGCTCAATGGCTCTTTGGCGACCGCGGCAAAAAACGCCGGCCAGAAAAAAGCGCTGCTGACAGAGCAGGCCGCCTTGCTGGAATTACTCGGCAGGTATCGTGATGCGGCTGTCGCATGGGAGGCCGCTGCCAGCGCTCTCCCGGGGCCGGCCGACGCCAGCTGTCTTATTTCAGCCGCGGTCTGTCGCCTTGCGGCAGGTGAAGGGGAACTGGCCGCGGGCCTGGCCACGGCTGTCGGATTCCTTTCGCCAGATGCCCACAGCGCTCAGCTCGCCAGCCTGGTATCCGGTTGGGCCGCCCTTGCTCGTGGTGAGCCTTCAGTTGCCGCGGAATTGGCGGGAACTGTATTGTCAGACGCTGATTCCCTGGTTACCGTTCCAGCCCTCCTGCTCGCCCGTGCCTCAACAGAAGGTGCCGTTCGAGATGGCTACCAGAAACGGTTGTCTGCATACCCGAACAGGCCTGAAGCAGTCTCCACGCTCCCGTTGTTCCTCTTGAGCGGCACTTCGACACGTGGTGAACGCGTGCCGGCAGAAGCCGCTCCTCCGGTTTCAGTGCCGCAGGCTGAGATGACCTATTATCAGGTGGGGGCATTCAGGGATGAATCAAACGCCAGATTGCTGGTAAAAAAACTGGAAGGGCTGGGACTCGAGCCGCTTCTGAAATTCAAGCCAGCCAGAGAACTGCATCTCGTGTATGTGCATGCCGGTCAGGACACCGCCAGAACCGTGCTGGTACTCAAGGATGCTGGATACGAAGCCTGGGCCGTGGACGGCGTGCCCTGAGCCGCTGTTTTTTGCGCTATTGCTTTTTGAATACTATCGGTTGATCCTGGGATGGTTCGATACCGAGTATTCCAATTCTGACTTCCTGCAGTATCAGACGCCTCATCATGGTTCCATCAGGCTCGTTTTTTATGGTAGTTTCGGCTACCCAGGAACGCCTTGACGGGCTTTCCCCGCTGGCAGGTGTCTGGCGCATATCAAGAATTGTTTTTCCATCAAGCGTGAATATGGCAATGGATCCAGCCTCAACTCCTGATACTGCCTCAATGCGATAGCTTGTGCCATCAAGGACCAGTTTCATGCCATCATCGGATTCATAGGCACCGCTCAAGTCTGTCAGACCCGTCGTCGCCATGGCTGGGATGCGTTTAAAAGCTGTAGCTATTTCAGCTCCGAGCTTCCTGTAGCGGCCATCCCACCTTCCCGAGATATCCGCCTTGATACGGTAGTCCTGGAAGACCCTGACTTGAATTGAATCAGCTGAAGCAAGTTCAATGTCCATAAGGCGGCGCAAGTTCCGAACGGACTGATTTCTTGACGCAATGTAGAGTCCATAGCGCGTTGGATTGGAATTTTCCCAGCTATAGACCTCGATCAGCCCGTCTCCGGAAAAGAGCAACGATTCATCCCTTGACTGGAATGTAATGAATTGAGCCGCAGGTGACAGGGGGTCTATAGATTCTTTATACCAGGTACCTTCGAGGAAGAGTTTGAAGGTTTCGACGGTTCCGTCGAGTATGGATTCCGCTTTCTTCCTGGCGATGCTCGCACCGGGTATGTTTTCAGTGGAAACCAGTATGTACGCCTTGTCAGTGAAACTCCAGCGCCATGATTCTCTGATCTGATCAAGGTAATTACCCGA
>CAXZAJ010000105.1:0-11847 GCA_964293355.1 uncultured bacterium | reverse complement strand
TGGTGGCCCGACGGTGCGCCGAGGATGGGGGAGGCGGCGAGACACGCGGTGTCGCCTGGGATGATTCCCACCTCGATGCCCTCGGTGCCCTGTTCGAGGGTGGGGGAGGCCATCGCGTAGATGGCCGGATCGCCGGAGCAGACGAGGGCGACGTTGTTGCCCTGCCTGGCGAGTTCGATGGCGGTTGCGGTGCGCTCTTCCTCCTTGCCCATCGGGGTGCTGGCGATTCGCACGCCCGGACGCAGCAGGTCCTTGACCTGCGCCACGTAGGGCCGGTAACCGACGACGACGGACGCGTCCCGGATGGCCTGCTGGGCCCGCGGGGTGGTCAGGTCGCGGGAGCCCGGGCCGAGCCCGATCACGGTGAGCTTGCCGCGGGCGGGGATGCGTCCGATCGCGCAGGTCGCCTCGGGCGCCCGCTGCTTCTCGACGATCAGCCCGGCGCCGTGGGTGAGCACGGACGCCTCGGCCACGCTGGGGGTGCCCACGGCGGCCTGGGCGTGGTTGGACGGGTTCGGAACCACCTGGTCGGCCAGGATGTCGGCGGGATACGTGACGAACGGGACGTCGAGGTCCGCGGCCAGTTCGACAAGGCCGGTCTCGTCGGCCTTGGCATCGACCGACGTCAGGGCGGCCAGGGAGGCGAGCGCGAGGCCGGCGTCGGCGAGGGTGCTGGTCAGCAGTTCCTTCAGCACTGCGGCCGACGTGCCGCGGTTGCAGCCCATTCCTGCGACCAGGCTGGGTGGGTTGAGTACCACCGTCGGCAGGGTGGCGGCGGGAGTGAGTTCGTCGGTCACGAGCACGTGCGCGACCGCGCCGACGGGCTCCACCTCGCCGGGCGAGTTGACCGTGACGTTGGCGGGGAGCGGCGGCAGCGGCCATCGCTGTGTGCGGACGACCGCGACGGGCTCACCGTCGAGGATCGCCCTGGTCACCCCCGCGACGTCGCCCGACCAGGGCCAGCCGAGCGTGTCCAGGCCGGGCAGCCCGGCCGCGTCGGTGGCGGTGGTGAGCACGGCGGTCGCGCCCAGACCTTCGGCGAGGCGGCGGGCCAGATCGTTCGCGCCACCGGCGTGGCCGCCGACGAGCGGGATCACGAAACGTGCGGGGGCGGCGGTTCCCGGCCCCGCCGCGGGCGGGGCGGAAGCGGGCAGGGCCCGCGCGCCCCCCCGCAAGCCTGGAGAGCAGCAGGACGCCACCGCACAGGGCGGCCGCCTGCAGGAAGTCCGCGGCGCGGGGCCGCCGCACGCCGTAGTCACGAAGCTGCCCCGAAGCGCCGATAATGACCAGAAGGAGCACGAATTGCGGAATGGACTGCAGAGCCCCGGAGACCAGCCAGTCCGTCGTCGCCATGGGGCTCGCCGAAGCAGCCGGAGTTGCCGCCGGAATGAGGCCGGGCAACAAGAATGCCAGCGTAACCAGCACAGGCTCGGTCCAGGTTACGGCCCGCGATCCCGCGCTTCGGTGCGGTGTGCTTTCGATATCCATCGCGCCAGTATATACTCAACGCACGGAGCGTCACCATTATGAATATCCTGTTGCTGGTCGTCGTCGTCGTACTGCTGCTCGTGACGTTCACCCTGCTCCTCCGGGGAGACAGGCGCTTCTCGCCGCTTGAATACTATGCCCGCGGCAAGGAAGTCGGTTTCACCATGTCTGAATCCAAGGCCATCCTGGACATGTCCAGGACAGCCGGCATCGCAGATCCCACCAGCGCGCTCTGGTCGATACGTGAACTCGACGCCTGCATCAAGGCCTTTGACCGTAAATTCCGCTCAGAGGGCAAGGAACGGGACCGCGACACGCTCCGGTTCATGGAAAAGGTCTACGAATTCCGCAAGAACCTCGAATTCGACCAGCCCAAGTACAAGGCAGGCATCACGAGTTCGCGCTTCATCAGGTCAAACCAGCGCATCCGCGTGCTCATCGAGGGCATCGGCGTGTATTCGTCCACCGTCATCGATTCCAACGACCGCTACCTGGTCGTGTCGTATCCTGTGGGCGCCAAGATCCCGCCGGGCTTCCAGTGGAAGGGCTCGCGGGTATCGGTCTACTTCTGGCGGCAGGAGGATGCGGGGTATGTCTTCGACACCTACGTGCTCGAGGACCTGCGCATCCGCAACATTCCTGTGCTGCAACTGGGGCATTCCGAGTCGCTCCTGCGTACCCAGAAGCGCAAGTCGCTGCGCGTGCGTTCGCGGATGGCCCGCTACCTGTACCTCCCCAAGCGGCTTGAAGGCGCGTACGAGAAGCCGGAGCGCGTTCCCGGCCTCAAGTGCGTCGTGCAGGACCTCTCCGAGGACGGACTGTCGGTGCTTATAGGCGGCAAGGCCAAAACAGGAATGCTCGTCAAGGCGCAGTTCTATGTCGGAGACGATCAGATCGTCGTGTCAGGAACGGTCAGGGCAACGGAATACGATGGAGAGAAGAAGCAGTCGCTCCTGCACGTGGAGGCCATGATGCCAAGCCCCAGGATGCGCAACCTGATACGCTCGCACGTGTACAACGTCGGGCCCGGCGAGTCCCGCGGGGCTGAACTGGACGGTCAGGCCTTTTCGGTATAAATTCTCTTGATGAGCGGGGCTGGGTTTGCCCTGGAACCAAAGGACAGGTGTGATGATGAGAAAAGCCTTTTCGGTCTTCGCGGCAATCCTGGTCCTGAGCCTCTCGGGCTTGCCGGCCCAGGAATCGTCTGAACTGATAGATACCTACCGGCGCAATTTCGTGCGGTCCAGCCTGGGCACCAAGCTGGAGCTGCTCAAGGAGGCCTCGGCCTACGACAGCGTCGACATGGGGCCGCTCTACGACACGGCCATCCAGTTCGTGCTCGGCAATGCATCGCTCCTTTCCACTGATGCCCTCCTGCGGGACATGTCCGTTCTGTCAGTGAACATGATCCGCAAGTACAAGTACGCACCCGCCTCCGAGAACCTGTGGAACCTCTTTTCCGTCTACAAGGACAGTCTTGTGCGGGTGCCGTTGCTGCAGACGCTCGCCGAGGTGGCTGTCGGCAACAAGGCCATCCTCAAGGAACTCAATGCCTTCCTGGATACCCAGATATCCCTCTACAAGTCCGGTGTCCGACTCGACTTGGCCGTGCTTGACGCCGCGGTGTTCGCCATCGGGCGGCTCGGTGATTCGTCATCCTTCCCCTACCTGTTCGCCGTGTACACCGCTTCAGTGAACAAGGCCATAACCGACCGGGCCAGCGTTGCCATGGCCGCGCTCAAGGGCGACTACGCCCTGTTCCTGGCCGAGGTGGTCAGGGCGCATCCGCCCGCCGAGAAGTCCGCCGCGCTCGAGGCGGGGCTTCGTGGCGAGGCGCTGGTGCCCGAGAAGCGCGCCGAGCTGGCCGAGGCAGCCCTGGCTGTCGGAGTTTCCTACCAGAGCCCGTCGCCCTCAGACCAGGGCCACATCGTCGCCCTGCGCACCTCCGCTGCCCGTGAACTGACCTCGCGCGAATGGCAGAAGGCGTCGCCCCTGGCGATAAAGCATTTCTACGATTTCCAGGCCCAGTACAACCGGGGGCAGGTTTCAAAGTCCAATTTCCTTGAAGCCATAGCGTTGCTCGGCGCCATGGGCACCACCGAGGCAGCCCAGGCGCTGGCGCTGTACCTGCAGCTCATCAACACGGAGACCGAGCAGGGCAAGTCGTTCGACGAGCAGATAACGCTGGCAGTCGTTACCAACCTGGGGCGGCTCGGCGACAAGACCGCGTTCGACTACCTCCTGTACATCGGCTACCTCCAGTACCCCGAAGCGGTCAAGAAGGCCGCCAGGGACTCCCTGCAGAAGCTGCGCTGGTAATTTTAACCTTTCAGGTGCGATAATCCAGCTCGGCTGAACGCGCCGGTGCTTCCGCGTGCGTTCAGGCTCCGTGCAGCCACCATGGATCCTTGCCGTTCCGCCCGCCTTGCCCTTCGCGGCGGGTGCGGCGGCGGCCCTCTACTTGCCTCCCGGCCCCACCCCCCGATTTGTTGCTTCGCTCCTGGCGGTGGGTCTGTCCGCTGTTTCAATCGTTTTTGTCCTTAAGGCTCATGCAGGATCAAAATCGACGACAGGATCCACTGAGCGTGCGCTCAGGCGCTGTGCCTTCCTCGGGTTGGCCCTTGCCGCGGGCCTGGGCTTTGGCGCCGTCTCCCACGGCCGTACTGAAGCCGTATCGGCCAGCTCTACCTCTGGCTTTGCGGAATCTTCCGGCGTGCGGGTGCTTGGGTACGAAGGCCGGATAGTCTCCGATCCGCGCAAAACCGCCAGCGGCATGACCGGCTATGACCTGGAACTGACCGCCGCGCTGGCTTCCGACGGTGCCCGCGTCACTTCCGGCGGGCGCCTGGCCGTGTATTTCCGGCCCGCGCAGTCCGGCCGCAAGCCCGGCCCCGCGGTGTTGCCTGAACCGGTACGCGGCCAGCTCGTCCGCGTCGCCATCAACCGGGGCACGCTCGCACCGCGAACCGGCGCCGGTGCCTGGACCGATGCCCTGGCGCCGCGGACTGCCTTCGTCGAAGTTGCCGACCTCACGCCGCTCGGACCGCCTCCGCGGCTGGAAGCGCTGCGTGCTCGCGCGAGGCGTTCGCTGCTCGGCGCGCTGGCACGAGCCGGCGGGCCGGCCGGGCCGCTCCTGGAGGCCCTCGTCGTCGGGGTGCGCGACGATCTGGACGGCACGCTTGCTGCGGATTTCAGGCAGGCCGGTTGCGCGCACATCCTGGCGCTGTCAGGCCAGCACGTCGGCATACTCGCCGGTCTCGTCTCGCTGTTGCTCGGGTTTGTGCTGGGGCCGTTCCGCGCAAGGACCGTAGCCTGCGCGCTGGCCGGCGCGTACCTGTACCTCGTGGGAGCCTCTCCGTCCGTGGCGCGCGCCGTGCTCATGTTCTGGGTGGCCAGCGCTTCCTCCGCTGCCGACAGGCCCCAGAAACCGCTGGCAACCCTGTCCGTTGTCTTTGTGGCGGCTGTGGCGCTCTGGCCACAGAGTGCACATGCGCTCTCGTTCAAGCTGTCCTACCTGGCGGTGGCCGGCATAGCCACCCTGGGGCCATCCTGGGAATTCGGGCTCCGTCGCGCTCTGCCGCCGCCGCTTTCGTCCGCGATGGCCACCGGCCTGGCTGCCCTCGCCGCCACGGCCCCGCTGTCGGTCGTCACCTTCGGCACGCTCAACCCCTTTTCCCCGGTCACCAGCGCGGTGGCCGGGCTGCTCGTGTCCGCGCTCATGTATGCCGGGCTCGCAGGCGCCGCGGCCCGCGCCCTGCCGCCGGGCGCAGCGGCCCTCCCCGCTTTCGCCGGCCGCCTGCCATCACAGGCGCTGGCGGCCCTCATGCGCTCCGCCGCCGGATTGCCGGCCATCGCGATCGTAGAAAGCGCCGCGCAAGGCGCCGTGCACAGCAACGTTGCGCTCGAGCGGGCAGCGGTGGCGCTTGTCGTAGCAATACTGGCCGCCTTCGTGTATGCTTGGCCCCATGTCGCCTACCTTGCCGGATCCCGGCACCGTTCCACAGCCGGTCAACTACGACTCCCCCTCGGAACTCTCGGCTCTCCTCGGGGGGCTGGGCCTGGGCATGCGCAAGAAATACGGCCAGAATTTCCTTATCTCCGGCCAGGCCAGACGCCGCATCGCCGCCCTCTTCGCCACAGCGCCGGGAGAACGGGCCTGGGAAATCGGCCCCGGCACCGGCTCCATGACCCGTGAGGCCCTCGTCGCCGGCCTCGCCGTCTCCGCCTTCGAGATTGACAAGGGATTCGCCGAGTTCATACGCGGCGCTTACGGCCAGATGCCCGGCTTTGAACTGTATGAAGGCGACTTCATGAAGACCTGGAAGACCGCGCTCGCCGCTTCCGGCGTCCCCTCCCTCGCGTTCGGCAACTTGCCATACAATGCGGCCGGCGCCATCATAGCCTCGCTCATAGAAGGCGGCGTGCGGCCGGCCCGCATGGTCTTTACCGTCCAGAAGGAGGCCGCGCAGCGCATGTGCTCGGTTCCCTCCACCAAGAACTACTCCGCGTTTTCGGTGCTCTGCCAGTCCACCTACCTGGTCAAGTCCGTCTTTGACCTGTCGCCCGGCTCCTTCTGGCCTCAGCCGCGCGTATCCTCGGCCGTCGTCACCATGGAGGCCAGAACAACCGCTATCCCGTTCTCCGGCGAAAAGTCGTTCACCGGCTTTACCCGCGCCTGCTTCTCGTCCAGACGCAAGACCCTCCGCAACAACCTCAAGGCAGCAGGCTTTACCGAGGCAGCCCTTGTTGAAGCCTGTACCACCGCGGGAATTTCCCCTGATGCCCGCGCCGAGACGCTCAGCCCCGAGCGGTTCTCTTCCTTGTACAGAGCCATAAAGAAACCCGAGTTCGAGTGGCCGGCAGAAATACTGGATTCCTTCGCTGCACCCGAATCGTTCGACGTACCCGACTGATTCCACTGACCCGGCATGCTCAAGTGGCATGACCGGGACACGGCTTGATAGCCGGCGTTTTTTGACGTATCATCGGCCGATATGACAGACGTACATCTCAGCGTAGTGGATGAAGATACCCTCGATACCATACTCGCCGCGGACGTGGAATTTTCCGGCACCATGGTGTTCAAGGAACCCATGATGATCAAGGGCCGCGTCTCCGGCTCCATAACCACGGAAAGTGACCTCCATATCGACGAAAAAGCCGTTGTCGAGGCTGACTTGTCGGCCCGCAATGTCACTGTCCGGGGCACCCTCAAGGGCAACATCACCGCCACGGGCCGCGTCGAGCTGTACGCCACCTGCCGGGTGGAAGGCGATGTCCAGGCCGCCGAGGTGACCATGGAACCCGGCTGCCGCTTCAATGGCATCTGCTCCATGACCGGTTCCGGCGACGCACCCCGAACCTAGGATGCCAGCCACGAACCGGATCCGCCTTCTCTCCGCCTGTCTGGTCTTTGCCTTCGCTGCCCAGCTCGCCGGTGCCCAAGCCAGACCGGATGCCCTCAAGCTGTACCAGGCCGGCCGGTTCGAGGAAGCCAGGACCGCCTGCCTCGCTGAAATCTCCTCTGACCCCACCAACATCGAGTCGTACGTCGTACTGGTCTGGAGCCTCCTGTCACTGGAGCGCTACAGCGACGCCGAACTGTACGCCACCAGGGCCTACACCACCGTCCGCAGGGATCCCCGCATCGTGGAGACCCTCGGAGAGGCGGCCTATTACCTGGGCAAGAATGACCTGGCCCTGGAACGCTTCAGGGACTACGTCAACCTCCTGCCCGACGGCTCCCGCATCGGAACCGTCTACTACCTGACCGGAGAAACCTACCTCCGCCAGGTCAAGTACGAACATGCCGACATAGCCATGCGCACCGCCCTCCAGTACGAACCCAACAACGCCCGCTGGTGGACCCGGCTCGGCTACGTACGTGAGCGCGCATCGCTCTGGACCTACTCCCTCGAAGCCTATAACGCCGCCCTGGCCATCAATCCCGGCCTTGTGGACGCGCAGAGCGGCAAAGCCCGCGTCATGGCGCGTACCAGCCGCTGAACCGGCCCATGACCCCTCCCGCGGCGCTCCGGGTATCCTTCCGCACCTTTGGCTGCAAGCTCAACCAGGCCGAGACCGAATCGATAGCGGACAGCTATGCCCTTGCAGGCGCAGTACTGGTGCCTGCCGGCCAGAGTGCCGACGTCGTCGTCTTCAATACCTGCACCGTCACCAGCAAGGCCGAACAGAAGGCCCGCCGCGAGATGCGCCTGGCCCTGCGGCTCAACCCCGACACGGTAGCCATCGTCACCGGCTGCTATGCGGAACTCGAACCGGAGGCTGTCGCAGCCGTAGCCCCGCGCGCCGTCGTCATACCCGGCTCCCGCAAGGCCGGCCTCCGCGCGATGGCGGTGGGCCTCGCGGCAGCCAAAACCGAGGGGCTGGGCCTCCTCGACGAGGCCCGCCGCCTGGCCGCCCTGGCTGCCGGCAAAATCCCTGATCCCTTTGCCTTCCTGCCCGGCGATGACCTCTTCCACGCCCGCCCTCAGCTCAAGATCCAGGACGGCTGCGACAACCACTGCAGCTCCTGCCGCGTCTGCCTCGCCAGAGGCCCTTCCGTCAGCCTTGACCCAGCTCGGGTGCTCTCTCGCGTAGCCGCCCTCGCAGCCTCCGGCGTAAGCGAGACCGTCCTGACCGGCGTCAACCTCTCCGGTTACCGCTCGGGCGGCCTCGACTTCCCCGGCCTCCTGGAAACCCTGATCAGTGGCACCCGGGACATTGCATTCCGCATCTCCTCGTATGAGCCTGACCGCGTGGATGGCGCCTTCGCGCGGGCCTTTGCCTCGCCGCGCGTCCGGCCCCACCTGCACCTCTCCGTGCAGTCCGGCTCTGACGGCATCCTGAAGGCCATGGGCCGCCATTACGGCCCCGACGCCGTCCTGGGCGCCGCTGAAGCCGTCCCCTCGGTCCGCCCCGCCCCCTTCATCGGCGCGGACATTATCCTGGGCTTTCCAGGCGAGACCGATGCAGACTTCCAGCAAACCGTGGACCTCATCGAGCAGCTCGAACCTGCCTGGATCCATGCCTTTACCTTCAGCCCCCGCCCCGGCACCCGCGCGTTCTCCATGAAGCCCTGCGTGCCCGAGCGCATAGCCGTGGAACGCGCCGCCATCGTGCAGTCGCTCGCGGACCGCAACAAGGCCGCCTTTACCGCACGCCGGCTCGGCCAGACGCTCGATGCAGTCGTCGAATTTCATGGTATCCCGGACTCCGACACAGGGTTTGTCCACGCGACTTCCTCTGAGTATCTTAAACTTGCCGTGTCAGGCCTGCCTCCCGGTTTCAGGGGCTCGTTCGCATGTACAGTGCTGCCTGAGGCCACCAGTGGCAGTGCCGGAAACATTCCTGACCTAAGAACTCACTATTGCACAAGGAATTGATATATTGGATATTTGAAATCGCTTTTGCCTTGTTTTACTTGAGCTTCGTGCTACACTAGTAAGAGAACACCGTCGCCCTTTGACGGCAAGGAGGTCTACGATGAAACGGACGACAACGATCGTTCTGGCCGCTGCAATCGCATTGTCGATGACGGCCTGTGATGCTTTGGATAGAATGCTGCAAGTAAACATCTTTGCCGGGTTTTACGCCGTTAGCGCGGAAGACGTGGCTAGTTCAAAGACCGATGCCCCTGCCCTCGTCACTCTTTCGGAAAGCGACACGTTTTTCGAAACCTTGGCTGACCCTGCCAATTCAGGTCTGAAGGGAGACGTGCTCGCGACTATAACCGATGCAATTGCCGCGGCTACAGAACCCGCTGTCGTACAGGATTTGACCCTGCTTGGTGCGGAAATCGAGCTCAGGACAACGGGTGGCGATATTGTCGTCAACAACATTGCTGACGTCCTTTCCAACCAGACCTTGATCAAGACTGATGGCGCTATAGACCCTGTCAAACTCCTGACAAAAATTATACCTTCCACGATTGTAGACGACACTGGTGCAATAATCGAAGGTAAAGAAGATGATTTCAAGGAAATCATCGAAGGATTCGTAGCCGCCAGTATCTTCTACGATCAGCTTGGCACGAATCTGGCTGGTGGTACCTATGAAGATACTACGGTTGAAGCCGGAACCATCCTCCAGAGCGCTGTCGTCGCGGCCACGCTGGCGAGTCTTACTCCACCTGTGGGAGTCACCCCAGGTGATTATCTGCTCAGTCTGGTCGATGGCTCGGTAACGTATCCGACTACTTTTAGCTTCCCGGACACTAGTGAGGGTAGCTCACTGGGTAACCTGTTCACGGCAGCGGGCGTCAAACCTGCTGACCTCGGAATATAAGGAGGAAGCCATGAAACGCACCATAACGATTTTGCTTGTGCTCCTCCTCGCAGGAAGTGCTGTTTTCGCACAGACCCTCGATGCCGCGGCTCCCAAGGATGCCCGCTCCATGGCTATGGGCGGCGCCTTCGTAGCCATGAGTGATGGCTACCAGAGCCTCTATGGCAACCCCGCAGCGTTTGCCGACAAAAAGGCTGAACTCACCCTCATCTCCGTCAATCCTTGGGTCTACGCCAAGCCGACTGAGACCAATATTACGACATTCATGAACGTGGCAGAGCCTCTGTCCCTGGGTGCAGCACCCCCGATTGCCGATATGACAAGCCTCATCACTGAAAACGGACTAGGTGCTGGTGTGTCTGCCGGACTCGGCTGGGTAGGCAAAGGGCTTGGCCTCGGGCTTCTGGGTGGCGGCGAAGCGTATCTCAGTGGCGACAGCCTCTTCGGTGCCTCCGGCACCCTCGATGGCCAGATTGCGGCTGTTGTCGGTATCGGTGTACCCCTGAAACTGGGTCCCTTCCTGTTCCAGGTTGGCGGAGACATCCGCCCGTACCTCAGGATGACTGGAGACATCATCGCGACTAAACTGCTTGGTTCAATCATCGTCAATCCAGCTACTTTTACTCCCAAGACTCTTGATGTAGCCGTAGGCTTTGGCCTCGCGGTGGACCTTGGAGCAAAGCTGGAACTTGGCCAGCTTGTATCGGTGGGCCTCGCTGTCAGGGATATTTCCACCAACCAGAACTATTCCACGTCCACCATTGGAAAAGTGCTGGCATCTCTTGAGGTTGGCAACCTTCCTCCTGGTGACCCAGCCCCTTATACCCTCAGTCCCAACATCACCCTCGGTGCCAGCGTTACCCCCATTCCGGTGTTCCTGCGCAAGCTCGTAGACGTGACCGTTACGGCCGAGCTCCAGGATCCGCTCAGGGTAATAGCCGACGATTTGTCAATCTGGAACCTGTTCCATGTAGGCGCAGAAGCTGACCTGCTCGGGGGCCTTATTGCTGTTAGAGCAGGTGTCAACAAGGGTTACCTGAGCGTAGGCGCTGGCCTGGACCTGTTGCTTATTGAAGTGAACGTGGCAGTCTTTACTGAAGAGCTCGGAAGGAACCCTGGCGACAAGGGACGAACCGGCATCTCTGCAGAAGTGGCCATCCGGTTCTGATGAAAACCGGTCGCCGCGCCGATACTGAATATGTTATGTAAGGAGCGGCGACCATGAACAGACAACAAAAACGGGCCGTGGCCCTCGCCACGGCTCTCGCAGGCATTTTTGTCCTCTCCACCTGCCAGCAATTCTTTACCACATCCCTTGCCAAACCCTTGGCAAGGTCTTCGTATGATGTCAGTTCGGTCAGCGTTGATGATGCTGTCTCAATGCTCGATTCGGCGATCTCCGATGGTGACGCCGAGATGGCTAGCGCCTTGGTAACGCCACTCTATAGCGCAGCTTCAGCGGCCACCCCGGGTACCGATGCATACAATGTTGCCGCGAGCGCTCTCGTTTCAGCAGTCGTGCTTTCCTCAGGAGTTGGTCCGGCTATCACAAGCATGGCTTCGCTCTTTATCGCAAATGATGAGGTTGATGAAACCTTCATGGAGAGCGCACTCGAAGAAATCGCTACGGTATCGCTGAACGATAGTGAGCGGGATGCACTTCTGCTCATTGCCGCCAGCCCTCCGGAAGGCATGACTTCCACCGATGCTTATTCCGTTGCCTTGGCACTTGTTGCCGATGCGTTTGCTGTTCAACAAACCAATATGGCCGACTTCGCGACTCTGAGTGTAGAGGAGACTGATGCTCTAGCAGCGGATCCTTCAATGGCCGCGGCACTGACGTTGCTTGACTACGCCGGCACGAATGATCCTGATGAGAGCAGCTTGTTCGGAATGCTTTTACTGGACTTCGACTTCTCCGGCTTCGAGTTATGAATGGTGCCGATATTTCCGATCATAAAGAAAGCCTGATGCAACCTGGCGAGGTCCAACAATGAAACGATTAACAGTCTTCTGTGCCCTGCTGGCAACCGCCTTGGGTAGCGTGCCGGCGCAGGTGGTTGAACGATTCTC
>CAXZAJ010000104.1:0-11944 GCA_964293355.1 uncultured bacterium | reverse complement strand
TAGCCTCCGCCTTCTGCGGTTGCGCCGCCGGTTTTTTTGTATTTCTGCGCGAAGGCAACACCCACGGCCACCGGTATCTGGGCTCCTACGATTCCGTTGCCGCCCAGAAATCCCTTGTCCTGGTCGAACAGGTGCATGGAGCCACCCTTGCCGCGTGATACTCCGGTAACCTTGCCGAATAGCTCTGCCATGATGCCGTCTGGGTCCATGCCCGCGGCCAGCGCATGGCCATGGTCGCGGTAGCCGGTGAGCACCTTGTCCTTTTCATGGTCCATGGCTCCGATGAAGCCAACGGCTACCGCCTCCTGGCCATTGTACAGGTGGCAGAACCCGCCGATTTTTCGGAGGCCGTACATCTGGCCGGTTTTTTCCTCGAAGCGACGTATCCTCGTCATCTCGTTGCGCAGCTTCCAGTACAGTTCGACATCGGGCTTTTTCATGCCTGCACCTCCGCCTGAATGACGGTACCTGCAGCCGGTCGGTAGAGCGACACGTGCTCTATTGCGGTTTCAATGATAATGAGTTGTTTTGCAGCCGGATTGATGCGCCAGAAGTTGGCCAGATTGGGGCCGAGCGCTTCAAGCACCTGTGCCTTGAGTTGTGGGTTGTCCAGCACGACCGCGCTACCGCGGGCAGCAATAACCGTACCCAAGGACGCTGTCTGGAATGACCAGGACACTTTCTGGCACGCCTGAATTTCCGTAGCCTTACGGGAGCCGGACATTGAAACGCAGTATACGAATCTGTGTTCTCCGGAAAGCATCGTCGGGGTCATCCACCTGCCGTGCGGGTAGCCATCTGCTCCGACGGTTGATAAATAGCCAACTTTTGCGTTGTCAAGGAGCGCGCGCAGCTCTTCAATCGGTTCAGTGATTTTCATGTGTGTCCTTTCATTACAGCCAACTCTGTTCTCCGGGGTTTGTATATCCAGGAATCAGAAGAAAATTCATCGGTCAAGGTCTCGACCAGTTGTTCGGTGATCAGGGAATTCCATGTTGTAGTTGCTGAACCGGCGAGGTAATCCGAGAGGGTTGCCTCAAGCGACTGGACCGTCAGCCCTGGTACAAGGCTGGCCAGATTGGACACCGTCGATGGTACTGACCGGACTGAACCGGGCTTGTAGTCCTCATCATGGGCTGCCAGGCTAGTACGCAATATCTCCAGATTCGTATCGACGAGTAGTGTGCCGTGGAATAACAGCACCCCGTTGCCCGCCGCGCTTGCGGTGCCACCAACCTTGCGTCCGGCCACGGTCACTGCCCCGCGGCCATCCACGGCCGCCTCTATGCCCACCGCCGCCAGAGCCCCCAGTATCAGCCGCAAAAGCCCGTCCCGGTCCGCGAGCGTGCCGGGTACCACGAAGCTCCAGTTCAGGTTGCCTGCGTCGTGGTAGACAGCTCCGCCGCCGGTCGTTCGCCTGTAGGCGCGTGGTGCACCGGTATTCAGCGCGGTCTGGCTCAGTTCCGCCGCAGCCTCCTGGTTGCGCCCCAGCACGACGCAAGGATCATTGACGTAGGTGACAAAAAAAGCTTTCGGATTGTCGTTGCTGTTTGCATTGCATGACAGATTAGCCGCGACAACGGATCGGAGTAGTTCTTCAATGGCAATGTTGCGGGGGGGTGAGGACGACATACCCGTGATGTTCGTCAGCTGAAGCATGATACAAAGCTAAGTAAAATAGTCATCAAAGACAAGCTTCGAAGTACCAGGTACGAAGTACCCCGGGGCTACGAAAAAAAAAGCGAGCTCCCCGAGAGGGAACCCGCCTGATCATCAAAGAAACCTGTACGTTCAGTTGCCCCGTCAGGGCGCCGTCTTGTCCACGAGAGCCTGGAGAGCCGCCTTGAAGGTAGAAAATTCTATGCCGGCCGCCGCCGATGCTTCCCTGATGGTCTGGGCGCGTGTACCAGGCTTGAACCCGGTCACCGCTTCAACCTGTGCCTCGGTCAGACCCCAGTCGTACAGGTCACCGTACGTGGTCTTTCCCGCGACAGCCCGACCACTGGTCGAGACAGCGGTACCGGCACCGCTGCCGGTCCCCGTTCCCGTTCCCGTGGCGGTTTGAGCCGGAGGTGGAGCCGTTGCAGTAGTTGGTGCTTGTGCTGCTGGTGTCGATGCAGGAATGACAAACTTCTTGAGGACATCGGAATCCATTCCAGGGCGGGAGGCGAGCAGTGCGAGGGCGCTTTCAGGCAACACCGAGCCAGCTTCAGCTTCAAAGGGCAAGCCGGTGTAGAGTGAAACAAAAAGCCTCACGGCTCCGGTGCCTATCTCCAGCCCCGCGGGCAGGATTCCAGCGTAGATGGTCTCCAGCTCGCTGCCGCGGGCGGCCGGGCCAAGCGCGTGACCCGGTGCGGAGAACGCGGCGGCCGCTTCCTTGGCCGGAACGCCAAAGGCCTTCTCGACATCCAGCCAGGTGTATGAGCCGCGGATGTCGGCTGGATTGGGCAATCCAGCCAGTTCACCTGTCTTGAATTTCACCGGCTCTTTGCTGGCTGTCGTTTCATAGTAGCCTACAGATTTGGCAATGACGATGCCGCCGAACAGCGTTGCTACGGCTATGATAGCCAGTGGAACTGTCTTCAAGCGGATCATACCGCCTCCTTCTGGTCGGGAGTGGAAGCAGCCGTTGCCTTGCCGGCGGCGAACACGACGGTGGCTTCTACGGGGCAGGAATCTTCGCTGGTGCATTTGAGGCAACTGATGCATTGGTGGTCCCGTACCGTGCCACTCGTCGAGACTTCAATGTTCATGGGGCAGGCCTTGTCGCAAGCCTTGCACGAAATGCAGGTGGACGCAACGCGCTTGATGCCAAAGATCCTGAACAGGTTGAATATGCCCTGGAAGGCTCCGTAGGGACATGCGTACTTGCAGAAAGGCCGTTCAATGAACAGCGATCCAATGAGGGTCGCAACAAGAATCAGGGCTCCGACAATTGCCACCTCGCCGGTCCAGAAATTGAACAGGGCATAGTAGGGGTCGTATTCCTGGAAATACAATTTGCCGGTTACGATCGTCATGTACGAAACCCAGATCAGCACCACATAGCGGAGGTAGCGTAGCGGCTTGTCGATCGTTTTGGGTACGAAGGTATTGTAACGCTTCCTGAATATTTTCCGGCCCAGCGACCCTAGCCATTCTTGCACGCTGCCCAACGGGCACACCCAGCCGCAGATGACCGGCCCGAACAAGACAGAAAGCGCCAGTCCGATGATGGCCAGTGCTACCGCCGATTCGTGGATTTTCTTGACGAGCGTACCGGCCGTGGCAAGTTGCCAGAATGACACGACGCCACCGAAAGGACAGATGGCGTGCAATGACGCCCCTTTGATGAATGCCAGCGTATCGATGCCACGCTCGCTCAAAGCCTCGTTTGTCGCTATGAGCGCTACGAGCACCAGGAAAAAAATCTGGATGCTCCTGCGAACCCAGGGTGATGCCTTTTTCGGCTTGATCCTTACTGTACCGGTTGCCATGGTTCCTCCGCGTTTCTGAATCTAGGGTATTCTAGTACTTTGACAGCTGGGTTTTAAAGGCCCGCAGGTGATTTTCGCTGGCGCGCATGAGCTGTTCGAACAGCGTCTTTACCGAGGCATTTTCAGGTCTGGAGAGTTCCGGGCGGGCAAGAAAGGCCTTGTACATGTCGATGTTCGCAATTTCCGCATCGACGCCTGCCTGGGCAGCTGCCTTGAGGTCGGCTGGCGCGACAACGTAGGGGGCTGATCCATCTGACGGAAACGCCAGACCACGCGCCTTGTATTCGGTCCTTAGCCAGTCCAGGTGCTGCTCCTCTGAGAGGATTATGTTGCTGTAGGGACGGAGGTTTCCGAACTTGCGCATGATGACAGCATATTCTCCATGTGCCAGATACTCGTCCTCTGCTGCCCATCTCAGCATGTCGACTATGGTGAAAGCTTTGTTGCCCGCGATTGCAGCTGTCGCAGCCGCCGCGCCGTAGTCCGGTCCGGAGGCCCAGCTCGACGTCGCTGCCGCGAGCAGTACCACCGCGATGATGACCAGCTTGCCGTTGTAGTGTTTCATGTAGATCTCCCTTATACATAAATTGACATATAGAACATGTTCTATAGTGCAATATTCATGCCAAGTGCTGTGCTTGTGCATAATAACATATATAAATCCAATCCTAATAATGAGTTATATATGAGTCACAAGGCAGGGGGTCTACAGAAAAAGGTAGGTGGGCGGGAAAATAATTCCCGCCCTGATTAAAATCCGGTTAGTTTAGTACGCATCCCCGCTTTGGGGTACAAGGCAGATGAACTTGAAGGGTGTGGTTCCGGTATTGACGAAATTATGTTTCTTGCCGCCTTCAATATATGCCACGGATCCAGCCTTGACCGGGTTCTCCACGCCCTCAATGACCAGCTTGCCCTGGCCTTCCAGTATATAGTTGGCGTGGAACCAGTCGTGGGCATGGTAGGGGCTGTTGCCGCCTGGCTGTACGGTAAAAACCCTGAAGAATCCGTCGTAACCGTCATTTGGCCCGATTACTATCTGCTTCGTGACGCCGACGATGCCGTTTCCCTGCATGTCCACCGGCTTTATGTCGCTTGTGTGTCGAATCATGATACCCTCCAGAAATATGGTTTAGTAGAATCCTACACTATATATGCGCATGTATGCATTGAAGTCTTCATAGGCCGCCACGAGGGCGACACTCGAAAGGAATTCTGTTCGTACTGTTTTCCTGAGTGTGCTCTCGGCCTTGAAGTCGCTGAAGGGAATCCGTATGACGCTTTTCTTCGTTTTCGGACTTATGGTCGCTCCGTAGTAGCTCCAGGGAAACACGTTGTCCTTGGTTCGCAGGAATACGTACCATGATGAAGCGGTGCGGGCGTCGACTTCCACCTCGACGCCAGTGTAGCCAGATGCGTCGAATAGCCCTTTGCCGTGCTTCAGTCGCACCTGGATGAAGCCGCCGCCCTTCGTTACGACCTTGCCGGCGAGGAGCAGCGCCTTGCCGGCATCCGCTTCGATTATAGCTGGCGGGACAAGTTCGGACTTGCCTCCCATGACCGTGTCCGCAAAGGATTCCCATACCCAACCCGGTGCCTCAGCGGGTGACGCGGCAAGATTGGATAGTGTAAATGACTGAGCTTGAAGGCTGGTTGCCACAAGCGGCAGGAATGCCAACAACAATAAGGTTTTCATCATATGAATATACGCATGGAAGCATCCAGTAGAGAAGGATGGCGAGGAAGAATCAGCCGTGGGGTAGCGCTGCCATCGCAGAGAGGAAATGGCACGTCGTGCCACCCATCACGAACAGGTGCCAGCCAACGTGAAACCAGCCCCAGCGCCGGCCGAGCGCATAGAAGACGGTACCTATTGTATAGGACAGGCCGCCTGCCAAGAGGAACGAGAGGGTAGCCCTGTTTGCAACCTGAGCCAACTGACCCCAGACTAAGACGATGAGCCATCCCATGGCGAGGTAAGCAGCCAGCGTGATGAAAGGCCAGCGGTTCAGGAAGACAGCTTCCATGACGATGCCAAAAGCCGCGATAGCCCAAACCGTGCCGAAAAGCCACCAGCCCGGACCATCCCGAAGCAGGGTAAGCGCGAAGGCAGTATAGCTCCCGGCGATCAGTATGAAAATGGCGGCATGGTCGAAGATTTCAAAGACCCGCTTGAGCTGTGGTTTGCGGAACGCATGATACAGGGTTGACGAGAGATAGAGCGCCACCATGCTCGACCCGAACATGGCATACGACACTACATGCCATGCATCGCCCCGATTGACGGCATTGATGATGAGCACGACAAGGGCCGCCACCGACAGGCACGCCCCGATCCCGTGGGTTATCGCATTACCTGATTCCTGCGCAGCAGTTAGCTCGGGGGGAGCCTTTGTTTTTAGTTCGCGCCTGTACGTCGACATGGTACGCTCCGGCATCCGCAAGCTTGACGGCCCGGACCGTCATGCAGGTTAGACACCGTGCGGCGCGGTTAGGTTGCTGTCCCGTCTTGAAAGGTTCCAGCGTCAGAGCGTCGTCGTTCACGCCGGGCCGTCACCATCGATGACATGACAACTGCCGTAATGATTATGGCACCGCCGGCGAGCGCGTTGGGGCCGGGCTTTTCACCGAGCACCAGGAATACCCAGAGTGGATTGAATACCGGTTCAAGGCCGGAGATGATGGAACCCTGGATGGCGCTGACCCGCTTGATGGCCCAGGACAGCAGGATGGCGGCCACGCCGATCTGGAACACGCCGAGCGCACCAATCGCCAGGAGCGCTGTCCCTGTAATCCGTGGCGCAGGCAGGAACAGGGCGACAATGAAACCTATGATGGCGGTCAGGATGTGGGCCAGCAGATTGGATTCCAGCGGAGAGCCGTCTTTCTGCATGCGCATGAACACGAGGTACGCCGCAAAGGTCAGGCCTGAGGCTACACCCGCAATGTTGCCTGCCAAGCCACCTCCACCTATGTCGCCCATGAAGAACAGCGCCATGCCTACGGCGACGGCAACGAAAGCCAGCCAGTGTTCGGTCTTCGGTTTTTCCTTCAGGAATATGGCGCCGAGAATCGCTGTATAGATGGGAGCTCCGTACTGCAGGAGTATGGCATTGGCCGAGGTTGTGGCCTTGTTCGCGTAAATGAACAGCAACATGGTCGAAGTGCTGGCCAGTGCTGCGCCGATCTGTGGCACCGAAAAGGTGAACTTTGGTTTCCGTATCCAGATGAGCAGGAACAACGCGGCCACGAGGCTTCGTCCACAGGCTATGGCAAAGGGATTCCAGTCTACAAGTTTGATCAGGAGCCCGGCGAGGCTCCAGAAAAATGCTGTTCCTGCAAGGGCGAGTGCTCCGAGATTTCTTTCTTTTTCTGCGTGCGTCATGGGCGGGATAGTATCCCGATGCAGATAATCTGGGCAAGGACCCGCATATCGATACAATTCCTGAAGTACGCCCATATCGTGCTTTTTTGAATAAATTGAATGTGTATATGCACATACCTTGTTTCATACCCGAATCTGATTGACGGTTGCCGGCCAGTCCGATACCATTCTTGCATGGTCCAAAGATTATCAAAGGAACGGGATGCCGTACTCTCGAGCCTGCTGCGTTTCAGCGCAGCTGCTGCTGCGGTAGCCTATTTTCCTGGAGTCATCGTATCCCTCATGGAAGGACTGTGGGGCATCGCCATCGTGGACACCGTGGCATATGCCATTCTGCTCATCGCGGCATTTGTAACCACGGTTCCTTCTACCATAAAACTGATCCTGCTCGTTGGTTCGTCGCTGCTGGTCGGCATGGTGGTTCTGGTTTATACAGGCCCTTTGGGAGCCGGCTACATCTGGCTGATGGTAGCGGTGGTCCTGTCCTCACTGTTCGGGTTGCGAAGGCTCATCGTTGCAACCATAGGGCTGACCGTTGCCTTCATGATTGCGTGGAGTGTAGCACTCTCGCTTGGCGCGGAGGGACACGGAGCCACGCCGCTTACCGTTCTGGTCATTGGTGCTAGCCTGCTCGTTGCCTGCCTCATGCTGGCCATCGTTACGCAACGCTTGCTTGCCGGTTTGGATGCGGCGCTGGCGGAACGCGAATTGCTGGCCTCGAGACTCGCCGAGGAACTCGCCCAGTCTAACGCGGTGCGGGCTGAACTCAAGACAAGCCTCGAATTCAAGGAAGAGCTCCTTCGTGAATTGCAGCACCGGGTACGAAACAACCTGCAGGCGGTGCAGAGTCTGCTTTCTATAGAAGAGGAACCCGATAGCCCTCTGGACAACTACGTTGGTGACAATAAGCGCCGCATCGGTGCCTTGGCGATAGCCAATGACCTGTTTCTGGCCAATCCGGAGGATGGCCAGATAGATGGCTACGAGCTGATCCGGTCTATCGCCCAGCAGGTCTTTGATGACCGGCGGGGAGGAGTCTGCTCTGTGCACATGAACGGCAGTGCCGGAGCTACCCTCGATCCTCAGACCAGCGTACTCGTCGCCGTGCTCTCAAGCGACCTTATCGCCAATCTTGCCGCTACCAACCCACTTGAAATATCGTTCGAGGGACGCGGACGTGGTCTGAGACTGGAATTCCGCAGTCAGGCACATTACGATGCGGTGCTTTTTGAACGCGTGTACGAACGTATCGCTACAGGCAGGATAGCCCGGAGCTGCGCCCATGATATCAGCATAGGGATCATACAATCCGATGATGATCGCAAAAGTGGGCTCTCTATAGAAGTCGTTGATCGACAGAGACATGATCATGCGGAATAATGAGTAATGCGATGCAGGGTTTCATGTACCTGGTGCCGTACCTGCTCTCGGCGCTGTTTCCCCTCTGGCTGGCAATTTTTGTGCGCCAGAGGAACCGGGCTCCCGTAGGGCAGACCTTTTTTGCGCTGCTCTTCGCTCAGGCGCTCTGGTCGCTGGCCTCGCTGCTTGAAATTGTATCTTCATCATTGACCTTGAAAGTATTTTTTGACGACCTCCAGTATCTTGCCGTAGGACTGGTTGCGGTACTTGCGCTTTCCTTTTCACACCGATATGAAGGAATCTGGTTCAAGCGGGGCTACAGGACCCTGTGGCTGCTTGTGATATTCCCTTCAATGACGTTCATTTTCGCCATCACCAGCCCGTTGCACGGATTGCATCGCGCTGATGCCACCATCGATTTCTCCGTGCCATTTGGCGAACTGCTGTATACGTTTACCGTGCAAATGCTCCTGCTACTCGTTCCGGTATATTTTATATCGCTCGTGGGCATACTCCGCCTGTTCCTTCATGCCCTGCGAACCCGCGGTTCCCGACGAATGGGAGCGCTGTGCGCTGGCGTCGGGCTGATGCTCCCCCTCGTTGGTACGGTTTTGACGATTGCAAAAATCAGGATCAACGGGCGTTTCGAATCGAGTTCCCTGTGGATGGTCGCGGGCGACCTGATGATAGCCCTCGGTATTTTCAGATTCCGCATGGCTGGCGTACTGCCGGCCGCCCGTCAGAATATTGTAGAGAATCTTAGAGATCCGGTGATAGTCCTGGACCAGGACAAAATCGTCGTTGACCACAATGACGCCTTCAGTCAGGTTGTGGGGTTACCGTTTCAGAACTTCAATGGCCGCCATGCCGAAAAGGTCTTCTCCAACAGACTGAGTGCTTGTCTTGATCTTTTGACGAGCACCTCGTGCGAAACAGAACTGACCCTTGATGCCGAAGGTGAGCTTATCAGCTACTCGGTCAGAATATTTCCGGTATTCAGGCACGAAAATGCCAGAATAATGGTGTTCCGCGACATCACCGCACTTAAAAACGCGGAGCGCACTCTCAGGTTGCTTTCCTTCGATCTTGAAAAAAAGGTAGAGGACCGGGTGCTGGAACTTGAGGCTGAAGTCAGGCAACGCAGGAGAAGCGAGGAGCGGCTGACCGAACTCAACACGGAGATGGTCAATACGCGCAAGGAAATCATGATGACGCTTGCCGAGGTCGTCGAGAACCGCGGTCAGGAGACCGCACGCCATGTGGCACGGGTGTCGGAGTATTGCCGTGTCCTCGGCAGGGCTTACGGGCTGTCCGAGCATGAGGTAGAGCTGCTCGCCAATGCCGCGTCAATGCACGACATAGGCAAGATAGGCTTACCTGATTCCATCCTGAATATCCAGGGCACGCTCAGTCCGGAAGAAGTCCTGATAATGCGGTCACATACGCGGATCGGAGAGGAAATTCTCCGCAAGTCCGATGATTCCCTGCTCGTATCCGCTTCACGCATCGCCCTCGAGCATCATGAAAACTGGGATGGGTCAGGGTATCCCGACGGCAAGCAGGGGCTGGAAATTGCACTCGAGGCAAGGATCACTACGGTATGCGATGTCTTTGATTCGCTCGCCGCTTCAAGGTCTTACCGCGAGAGTTGGGAAATAGACGATATCCTGGAATATTTCAGGACACAACGCGGGAAACTCTTTGACCCGGCCCTGGTCGATGTCCTCTTTGCCAATCTCGATCGCCTGCTAGCCATCACCGCCAGATATGCTGATGAATCTGAGGAAGACCTCGATGAGTTGCTCGAGGAAGCTCCGTGAACGTCGCACCGGCACTGCTGGATTATACGCTCCTCATTCCACAGATCATCTCCGGGATATTCTCGCTGACGCTGGCGGTACTTGCCGGTCGGAGGATGGAAAGCACGCTGATCAGGCTTTTTTCAACGGTGCTCTGGCTGGAAGCCGCATGGACCATCCTGCTTTTGTTCGAGTTGCTCGCTCCGAGCCTTGAACAGAAACTCTTCTGGGACGCTTTGCAGTACCCGGTATTCATGGCTGCGCCCGTAGCATTTTTTTTGTTTGCACGCAGGGCCAACGACAGGAAGGATCTATCCAGAAAGCACATGCTTGCACTGCTGATGCCCGCGATCGTGTTCTCTGCCGCGGTCTTTACCGACCCGTTGCACGGCTTCGTACGGATTCGGCCTTCAATCGATTCCGCGGTATCATTCGGAGAACTCGTCTATGGATTTACATCTCTTGATTATCTTATGTTTGCCTATATATACGGACTTCTTTTGTACTCGATTGTAATACTCCTGAGGTCGTATCCACCGGCTTTGTCGGCTTTTGCCAGACGCAAGTATGATCTGGTCATCTTTGGATTCTTCATTCGGATAATGGCTGTCGTTCCCGCTCTCCTTGATGTAAGGATATTTAAACTCAGGGACAATACGCCGATCTGGTTCGCGCTCGGCAATCTTTTTATTTTTGCCGCCTTGTTCCGTTATAATCTCTTCAACCTTATTCCCATCGCCAGACGGGTGCTCGTCGAGAGTCTTGGTGATCCAATCGTAACCTATGATGCAGAAGGCTATCTTCTGGACAGCAACCGGGCTTTTACCCAACTGCTGGATTCGCCATACCGGCACATGCGGGGACGCAAGTTGCAGGAAATCCTGGCCGGATGGCCAGAGACGACCGGCGTGCTGCTTGAGGAATTCGACCATTCCAGACGCAAGGAACAGAATATTACCATTCCGGGTGCTTCCGGAGAGAAGACGTACAGGATTACCGTAACGTCGATTTCCGGAGCGGATGAAGAACTGGGAACAGAACTCTGCAAGGTCGCCATGTTCCGTGACATAACCGAACTGGCTACCGTTGAAAAGCGGTTGCAGGCCTGGAACTCTGAACTCGAGGGGCGTGTCCAGGCCAGGCTCAGGGAACTTGAACAGGAAGTTACCCGCAGGCGGGCTGCTGAAGAGGGCCTCCAGCGGGTCGGATCAAAAATTGTTAAGTCACAACAGGAAATACTCGTAACGCTTTCCGAGGTGGTTGAGAACCGTTCCCCGGAGACAGCCAATCATGTACTCAGGGTTGGTGAGTATTCACGGATTCTCGCAACCGCACGGGGGCTGTCAGAAGACGGAACCGCACTGATCGTCGATGCCGCGCCGCTCCATGATGTAGGAAAGATTGCAGTTCCCGATTCCATACTGAACAAGGCCGGTCCGCTGACTGATCAGGAAATGGCAATCATGAAGACGCATACCATCGTTGGATACCGAATCCTCGGTTCCTCGGAACGGTCAATCATCAGGGCCGCGGCAGTCATAGCCCTCGAGCACCATGAGCATTGGGACGGCGAGGGGTATCCTGCCGGCAAGTCCGGAGAATCAATATCGCTGTCAGGCCGCATCGTGTGCGTCTGTGATGTTTTTGACGCGCTGGCGACCGCTCGCTCTTACAAGAAACCCTGGGAGATACCCCGTATCCTTGAATATTTTGCCAGCGAGTCTGGCAGGATGTTTGATCCGTCTCTGGTTGAGATCCTTCTAGCCAATGCTGATCGCTTCAAGGAAGTAGCCCAGCGATTCCCGGATCCAACGCCGGATTCATAGCCAAAAAACCGCCGTCCGCAATGGTTGCAGGCGGCGGTGGCTTTTTTACCGTTCCAGCTTGCGGGACGCGTAGCTATGTGGTCGGTCGGCGTCGGCGCC